>CALVHV010000069.1 GCA_944328845.1 uncultured Clostridia bacterium
GCGAATACATATTCATGGCGATGGAAACGATATCTGCATTGCCCGTGCGTTCGCCGTTGCCGAACAGCGTGCCTTCCACCCTGTCCGCGCCAGCGAGGAGCCCCATTTCGGACGCAGCCACCGCGCAGCCGCGGTCGTTGTGCGGGTGCAGGCTGAGTACCACGTTATCGCGGTACTTGAGATTTTTGGAGATGTATTCCACCTGCTGGGCAAAGACATGAGGCGTTGCGTTTTCGACGGTGGCAGGAATGTTGATGACTGCCTTTCTGTCCGCAGTCGGCTGCCACACGTCCAGCACCGCGTTACACACTTCCAGCGCGTATTCCGGCTCGGTGCCCGTAAACGATTCGGGACTGTATTCGAAGCGATAGCTTGCGCCCGCTTCGTCCGTGAGCTGTTTGAGAAGTTTTGCCCCTTCCACGGCGATCTTTAAGATCTGCGCCTTGTCCTTTTTAAAGACCTGTTCGCGCTGGGCGACGGACGTGGAATTATAGACGTGCACGATGACGTTTTTGGCGCCCTTGATCGCCTCGAACGTCTTGCGGATGATATGCTCGCGCGCCTGCGTGAGCACCTGCACGGTGACGTCATCCGGGATCAGCCCGTTTTCGATGAGAGTACGCAAAAATGTATATTCGGTATCGCTGGCGGCGGGGAAACCCACTTCGATCTCTTTAAAGCCGATCCTTAAGAGAAGTTTGAAAAATTCCACCTTCTGCGCAAGGGTCATCGGCTCGATGAGCGCCTGGTTTCCGTCGCGCAGATCGACGCTGCACCAAACGGGCGCGCGGTCTACGGCGTCTTTCTCTGCCCAGTCCATACAGCGGACGGGAGGCAAAAAATACTGCTTGGTATATTTTTCAAAATTTTTCATGGCTGTTCCCACTCCTTTTTTAACAAAATAATAAACCCGTTTTCCTCTCTTATAAGAGACGAAAACGGGTTTTCGCGGTACCACTCTTTTTCGCGCCGAACGGCGCGCACTCTACGGTAATACTTGCCTTTACTGGCGCATATTCCACCCTTTTAACGGCGAGTCCCCGTTCTGCTTCTACTCGGATTTCCCCTTTCGAGCAGACCGCTCAGCGGCGAGTTCGTCCTTCCGCATCGACCGACTTGCACCTTCCGTCGGCTCTCTGATGCCCGCGATCCGGATTACTGTTCCGCTTCACAGCGTTTACATAAAATGTAATTTTATATAGTATATCACACTTTTTTTGATTTGTAAAGTGATTGCTGAAAATTTTTTTGTATTTCTGCACGGACGCACAGGCAAGAAACAATAGTAAAATATTCCAAGTCACCCGCCGATAAAAATGGATTCAGGTCTGAAACAAACTATTTAGAATTCAATGAAAAAATACTGTCTTATCCATGACTAAAGAAAAACACCTATTGCTGTCCAACCTCTGGGGTTCAGATTGCAATAGGTGTATCACATGGCGCAGAGAAAGGGATTTGAACCCTTGGTACTCTTGTGGGAGTACACACGATTTCGAGTCGTGCGCGTTCGACCACTCCGCCATCTCTGCGTTCGGCGCTTTTACGCGCTTACGTTTTATTATTATATTCCTTTATTTATAATTTGTCAATCTTTCAGGCAGATGTTTTACACATAAAATCGTCAAAACACCGACAATGATCCCCGCCGCGACAGAAAAAACGCATACGAAGGGCAACTGCAGATACAGAGACGGCGTTTCCATCAACAACACGACCACGCTGACGCGTGCAATGTTACTGACGATCGCTCCGCAGATACTGACGGAAACAAGACTGACGCGCGGAAAGACCGCCGCATACAGGCCCGCCATGACAAAATAGGCACAAAGGCTGCCCGCCAGGTTGAGCATAAAAGCAAATCCGCTCCACGCAATGAGCGCCGTCAGCAGATTTTTTGCAACCACAAACAGAAATGCCTGCCCTGCCCCGAAATACACGATGACCAAAAGCACAAATACGTTGGCAAGCCCGATTTTGACATACGGCGCAATGGGCAGGAGCGGCGGAACAAGCGATTCTATAAGAAACACGATGCACGCCGCTGCCAGCAGAACACCCAGAGCGGCGACGCGCTTTGCTGTCTTTTTCATACGTCTGTCTCCAACCCATCTCCGTCGATTCGGATGCGAAGATCGTGAGGAAGGCATAAAATGTCCCCTTTTGCGATCTGCCCGAAATGACGGCAAGTACCGTCGGTGCAGTCCGATCGCGTGACACTGACCTTCCCTGCCGATACGCGGATGACGTTATAATCTGTATAACTCTCCCCGTCCCCGTACGCCGAAACTTTTCCCACTCCGTCCTCAATGTAAAAGACGTATTCGGCGTCTTCCGAGAGAGAAGCGCGGAAGATCTCTTCCCCTCGGTACAGCACGGAAAAAGTATTTCCCTGCGCCGCAGGCGTCAGAAAAGAGAGCAAAAAGAAGAGAAGAACGAGAGCAAATGCCGCCGTAAATACGACGACATCCCCCCAAACAAAATATTTTTGCCTGCGTATGCACTCTATCTTCTCTTTTCTGTTCATAAATCACTCTTGTGAAAACAGGGAAATGTACTCCCTTTCCTTCTGACAGGGAACAACTTCGTCCTGAGCCTCCCCTTCCCGCAAAGAAAAGACGTTTTCGACGCTGTCTTCCAGTTCGGGCCGGGTGAGTGCGGCATATTCTTTGGGTTGCAGCACCGTATACCCGCCCACAACGTCATAACAAAAATCGGACGTGATGACCACGGCGCCGATGCCCTGTTCTTCCCAAAGCGAACGATAAAACTCCAGCGCCTGTGTGAGCGGCATACAAAACCCCGCCGTGGAATAGGCGTCCGCCAATGCACCCGCATTCTCCTGCGAGAGCGGCACAAGCACCGTGATGCTGATGACCCCGTTTTGCGAAGGCTTTCCCGTAAAAGGATCGATGATGTGCTTGTACAGAGTGCCGTCGTAAACGTAAAAACGATAATTATCCGCACTGGTACTGACGGCGACATCCGAAAGGCCTGTAAAATACAGCGCGCCGTTGGCGCTTACGCCGCCCGTTACGTCCGCACGCGGATTTTCCAGCGTGGCAGTGTAACCCAACCCCACTGCGTCCTCCTGTTTTTGTCCCATCAGCACGGAATTGGACATGACGGAAAACGTCCCGCTGAAATCAGGGTATCGTTCGGCAATCAGCGCACGAACGCAGTCGCTCATATACCCTTTGGCGATACCGCCGAGATCCAGCCGCACGTCGTCCTTTTCTTTGACGACGACGTTGCCCTCAACGCGGACATCGTCGAAAGAAGATACCGAAAGCGCCTCCGCGATCTCCTGCGAGGACGGCTCTGCTCTGGGAACGGTATACATCCCTTCAAACTCGGGCGTAAATCCCCACAGCCGCGAAAGATTGTACAATGCGGGAGAAAACGCACCTCCCGTCTGCTTGTACAGCTGCCCGCAGATCTCCAGCATGGCGGCAGTGTGCTCGCCAACATAGACCTTCTCCCCTGCCTTGGCGGCATTGATGCGGTCGATGTCGCTCCCCACTGTTTCCGTACTCACCTGCGATTCGATCTCGTGCAGCAACGCGGAGATGTCCTCCTGCAGGCGGGCGATCTCGCTCTTTGAAAGCTTTTCCCCCTGCGAATAGACGTTCTGCGAGAGGGAAAACTCGACAAAATAGGAGGGTGCAGAGCAGCCGCAGAGCAGGCAGAGCGCGCAGAAAAGGAGAAGCGCTACGGCGCGTTTCATGCGCTTAGCGGTCCCCGTAGAAAATGAGCCCCAGCGTGCCCGGTCCGCAATGGGACGCGATGACAGGCCCTACGATCTGCAGATCATATTGAATGTCCTCACCGAACTCTTTTTTCAGAGCTTCCACAAACGCCTCCCCCGTTTCGGGGCAATCTGCCTGCAGGATCTCGATGCGGTAATCCTTTGTGTTGGCATTGTGCTTGTGCATGAGATTGATAAACTCCGAAAAGACGCGCTTGCTCCCCTTGATCTTGCCCACGCTCTGCAGGGAACCGTCTTCGAGAATGGAGATCATGGGCTTGATGTTGAGGAGGTTGCCCACGACCGCCGTAACAGCGGAGATCCTGCCCCCGCGCTTAAGATAGATGAGATCATCTACGACAAAGTACACGATGGTATGTTCGCGCAAATGGGTGAGGTACTCTTCCAGCTCGTCCATCGTAGCGCCTGCCTTGTACTTTTCCGCCGCATACCGCACCTGGAAACCGCTGCCCAGGCTGATCGCCTTGGTATCGAACGTGCGGATCACGCGGTCGGGATACTTTTCTTTCAGCGTTTTGATCGCCCTATCCATGCTCTCGAAGGTGGCGGAAAGCTTGTGCGAAAAAGTGATATAGTAGATGTCCTTTCCTTCCTGCAGGACAGGTTCAAAATAATCGATATAGTTCTGCTCGTTGATGGCGGACGTGGTGGGAACGGCTCCTGCGCGCATGCGCTGATAAAAATGCTCGAAATCCGTCTTTTCGCCGAGATCGTAATAGTACTCCTCGCCGTCCAGCACGTACGGCATGCGGATGACTTTCAGTCCGTACTCCGCCGCCACGGTATGCCACAATTCGCAGTTGGAATCACAAAAAAGCTGATACATGGATATTCCCTCTTTTCCCTATTGTAAGATTTGCGCATCTGCACACGTTTATTATACTATATTCCCCGCAGTTTTGCAATCGAATGTTAAAAATTCAGAACTTTTTATGCACAATAATTCGTTTTTTGTCTTTTTCGAGGAGATAACAGTTAAAAACGACGCCGATAACGAAGCAGATCATCAGAAGATACAGCCACAAAAGAAAGAGAATGAGAAAGACCGCTGCCCCGTACAGTTTTTCCATGGAACCGAAACTGACGTACACGGTAAACCCGAAGGACACGACGCCGCCCAGCAGCAGAGTGAGCAAACTGCCCCAGACGACGCTTTTGACGCAGATCCGATACGGGCAGACGTAAATATTTAAAAGGACGAGCAGTCCGAACATAAACACGCCGAACAGCGCATAGACAGAGACCTGCGCAACGAAAGAAGGAAACAGGCGGGAAAGCAGAGTATTGCCGAGCAAAAAGAGAGTGACGCCCGCCAGAAACAAGATCATCACGATAAAGATCAACACGACGGCGGAGACGCGGATGAGCAGACTCCCCTTTTTGCGGGTGCTGTTGTAGATGATCTCTCCGCTGCGCCGCATATGGTAAAACAGATTTGTGGAAGAATACAGCGTAGTAACGAGCAGTACCACCGACGCGCTTGCCGTGGCGTTTTGCGCCGCGTCTCGGAAATAGAGAAGGATGTCCTTGAACTCCGCAAAGATCTCCAATTCGAAAAGGCGGGTATAATCGATATTAAGTTTGCCGAAAAGCAAAGTCAGCCAAAAGAGAAACGGAACGACAGACATGACGAGGAAAAAAGCCATTGTCCCCGCCAAGGTCGTGTATTTTTTTGCGGCGAGGTAAGAAAAGGTACCCCGCACCTTGTCATAGGCGTCGTGCAGCAAACTCTTCATAAAATTATTGTATGCAGCGCGCGAAAGAAAATTTATCGGAATACCGCTCGGACGCCGCACAAATGACTCGTTCCGCGCCCTTACGTCCGCCGCACCCGACAAGCTCCGTGCGAAAATGGAACGGGCACGGCATCCTCGCAAAACGCAAGCCCGTTTTTCAGCGCAAACCGCCTGAAATTCTGGTACAGCGCGGGATAGCGGCTGTTAAAAAGAGAATAATCTGCCTTGTCGTAGTACCAACAAAGAGATTTTTCGCCGTCAAAATCTTCCAAAGGCAGCTCGGGCAGGGAAAAGAAATCGGTCAGCTCTTTTGTCCGCGAATCGACCGTAAGAAAGAGAGAACGGACGCCGTTCCAAAGGGCAATGACATTGCCGTGAAACCTGCCGCCGAAAGAAAAATCGACATCCGCAAGCAGGCGGCACCATTCTTCGAACGAACAGGGAAGCACCAGACGCTTGGAAAGCCATCCGTTCACAAAGCGGAAATATTTGGCGTCGCAGACATTTTCCAGAGAAAAAGCGTGATCCGTCTGCTCGACAAACTGCAGATCTCTCTGCGCGCAATAACTGAGAAAATGTTTTTCCGGCACGCTCAGTCTGCCGTAAAAGGTCTTGAAATTGGCGCTTACGTGCCCGGGTTCCTCCCCGCCGCGGACGCTGAAAACGGGGTCGTTCCAATAATACATGGACGGACAGCCGATGACGGAAAGATTTTTAATGCCGTACTTTCCCAACACGTCCGCCGTAAACTGGCCGCGCACGCCCAGCTGTGCGCGCTCCTCCAGCTTTTTGAGAAGGCGCAGGGTATTGGGCGAAAGGCGGAAACCGAGGTCGAACTTTTCCGCCTGCAAACCGACGCTGACGGGAATAAACGGGATGGGATATTTGTCGACAAGTTTTTCAAGATAACCGTACTCCGCCCCTTCGCGGATCCAGATGAGGTCGGTTATGATCATCCGATCGCAGGAAGAGATCTTCTCCGTCTGTGCGTACGGGATGGCTTCGGGACGGAACAGGCGATCGATAGCCTCCCAAAAGACGAGATTGCCCGTGTTTTCCCCCAATTGCTCGATCTGCTTTGCCTTGGGCGCGTTTTTATCAGCAATGTTTTTCAGGATCCCTGTCTTCATGTTCCGCTCCTCTTGTTTTTCTTAGCCTTGCGCATTTTTTCGCGAAAGGTCTGCCTGTCGAAAAGCCAGTAATACAGCGCCTTTTTCATCCTCGAACTGCCGCGGAGCGCCGCCTCGACCGTCTTTTGCGCCGCGGGCAGGACGTTTGTCCCCTCGCCCGTTCCCTCGCCGATGGCCTGCAGATTTTCCTGCCAGCGGTAGACCAGGCTGAGCCCGTCAAAACCGCTGTACACGCCGTCCTCGATGACGTGGTCGATAAAGACATATCGGTCGAACTCCGTCGCTCTCCTGCAAAAATATTCGAACAAGTATCCGCACTCTGTGTTGCGCATGTCGAACATTCCCAAACAGTCAGAAAAAGTTTCTGTAAGTTCCTGCGCAAAGCGCAGTCCGCCCGCCTGCATCAGATGCAGAGCGAAGTCGGAGGAAGTATTTTTCTCCTCCCTGCCGAATACGGGCCGCACGCCCCCTTCCGCCCTTTCAAAACCGATGCACGACGGCGCCGTTTCCGAAAGAAATGTTTCGCGCAGAATGTCGGTGACATTAGGGCTGTACGGATAAAAACTGAACACCGTAAAGCCGCCCGCCCTTGCCATGCGGCGGGTGGAATACCCGTTATCGTGCAAAAACAGAGCGTCGACGGGACGGGCGCACAGTTCGGACAGCGCCTTGTGGATGCGCCCGCTGTACCCCGCATCGAACGCGGCACACCTGCCCGTAAAGATCTCTCTGTAATATTGCGCGACGGCGGCACGCGCACGCTTTGCCTTTTTTTCGTCAAAGGAGAGATGCAAAAATATCTCCAAAAAGTTGCGGAACCTGCTTTCGCTCTCTATCTTTTCATCCGGGAAAATGCCGCGGCGGACGTACTCTTTTTCCAGTTCGGGCGTCAAAGGCGCGCATACGGGAGAAAAGAGGCCGAGAAATTTGCGGAACGTATAGTCGGGAGAAAAGATATTGATAAAATTATCGGACGTATAAAACTTTTGCGCGTCGTCCGTCACATAGGGAAGAACACACTTGCGCGTCGCGTAGACATATTCGCTGCCCGTTTTTGCTCCCGTCCTGACGACCAGCCCGTCGAAAACTTTTTGCACGAGGTAGCCGTCCCTTGCAAGAAACGCGATCTTTTCGTATCCGCGCTCACGTGAAAGATCGCAGATCCACTTTGCTATGCCGAACAAATACGGCCCGAGCGCAAAGTGCCCCATGATCCACGGATCGCCGTTAAAGCGGGACTTTTCCTGGAAAGGACGGAAAGGGTCGTCGAACAGCTCGTTGGCGAGGAGTGCGTACATGGTGCGGATGGGCAGCTGCCCCGCAAAAGAGCGCGTATCAAACTCGTCCGAAAGATTTTCGTACAAAAAGTCGGTACAATTGCCGTTGAAGATATCCCCCACGTTGCCCGTAAACACGTCCACCGCTTTGGGCAGGAACGCCGCATTCATCCCCAGTCCGCGCGGGGCGAGCACGTCGTTTTGCCACGAGTCGCCGATGTGCAGCATTTCCTGCGGAGCGGCGCCCGTCTCTTTCAGGACGATGCGGAAAAGATTCCCCGAATATTTGAGTTTGCGGTATTCGCAGGAAACATACAGCTTATCGTACCCGACAATGCCGCACTTTGCAAGCATTTCCCCCACGCATTCCTTGGAAAGATACATGTCCGAAACGAGAACGACCTTTTTGCCCAAAGACCGCGCCAGTTCGAACAGCTCTTTGCCGCATCTGCGCGCGCGGATCAGCTTCTTTTCCGTCTCCTCTTCCGCGCGCCTGAGCGCATCCGCCCTGCCCTCCGGCAGGTTGTACGCTCCTTCCATGGTGCGGTAGATCTCGGCGAGCGTCACGTCCTCCGAAGAGGCATCGTATACCTTGCTCAGTTCGCGGCAGCGCTGTTCGGAAAAGATGCGCATCCGCACAAAAGCGTTTTCCTCCGCGCCCGCAAAAAAGGGAGAAACGGATTCCTGTACAAAATAAAATAGATCTTGTGGTACCCACAACGGCCGCATCAGAAGGGTATCGAAGATGTCGAAGCTGACCGTTTTGATCTTTTCGTCGCAGATCTGCCTGCGGATGTGCTCGGTGCGCTCGTCCCACGTCGTATTGAGCGAATTGAGATGAAATTCGTACTGCGTGCAAAATTGCGGAGAAGTCTGCCCGAACCCCTGTAAAAGCAGTTCGGCCGCCCGCTTATCCTTCAAAAGCCCCGCCGAGCGCAGATTGTTGCACCAGACGCGGAAGTACTTTGCGCGGAAGGCAAGAAAATCTTCTTCCGTCTCCGCGTAAATGCCGCGCTCTTTGAGGACATCGCGGAAAAAGGAAAATACGCGCACGACGTCCCCTAAATTTTTAAGCACCTTTTCGGGCGGCTGCACACTGCCCGTGGATGCCTCGCTGTGCCGACAGTAAAAGTAACAGTCGGTATCCGAAAGCTGAACGTTTTCGGCATAGCTGTACAGGACGCAGGAAAAGGCGATGTCCTCCGTCATGATCAGATGCCCTGAAAGGGGCGCAAAGCGGGGCACACAGCGGCGGAAAAAGGAGAGATCGTACACCTTGTTCCACATCACGTGCCAATAAAAGAGCGCGCCCTGCTGGGAAAGAAATGTCTTATACACCTCCTCGCCCCGCAGACAGGGCATTGCTTTGGGCAGGCTGCGCGGAATGTTCGAATAGAATTTCCAGCCCGCCTCGTCCACTTCGACGAGATTGCCCAAAACAAAATCCGCCCCCGTCTTCTCCGCACGCGCGACGAGAGGACGGAACCAGTCGCAGGAAACGTAATCGTCGCTGTCCACAAACGCAAGCCACCTTCCCCTTGCGGCAGCCACCCCGCTGAGGCGGGCTGCAAACAGTCCGCGGTTTTCCCTGTGCGTGACGACGCGCACCCGTCCGTCCCTGGCGGCATAGGCAGAGAGAATGCCCGCGCACCCGTCGCGGCTGGCGTCGTTGACGCAGATGAGCTCTATGTTGCGATAGCTTTGGGCAAGAAGACTGTCCAGACAGCGTTTCAGCCATTTTTCGGTGCCGTAGACGGGGATCACGACGGATAAGAGCGCGCCCGTTTTGTTGTTCTCCTCAATTTCCATGGTTTTTCCTCTCTATTTGATATCTCCCCCGTCCTGAACGGAACGTCTCCCGCCTCCGAGCAGGGCGCGGACGCGGACGGGACTTCCGTTCGGGTCGGGACTTGCGCGGAACCGCCCGAACAGAGAGAGCGCATAGCGGCTGTCCGCTGCGAGCGCATATGCTGCCGCCGCTTCCTCGCCGGAAATGCGGACAGACACGCCCAGCCTGTTCTCTGTGTCCCTGAACATACAGCACAAATCCTCGATCCCTGCGCGGAAATCGCGCAAGGCGGGTTCGCCCGCGTTTTCGCGCTCGAAAAAGACGGGAACGGGATTGCCTTCCCCGTCGAACGCGTACCCCGAAGTACTTGCGCCGGGAGAGGAAAACAGGAGCTCGGCAAGCAGCAATTTATCCTCCTCCCCGCACAGCGAGCGCGCACCGACAAAGCCCTCCGCCCTGCCGCTTGCAAACAGGTCAAAAAAGAGCGGACAGTCGGACGCGCCGAGCAGCACCCCTTCCGCCGAAAGGTCGGGGAACGCCTCCCTCCAAACCTGAGACAGGAGAGAAAAGACCGTTCCTCTCCAGCCCAGATCGACGGCAAGCGCCCTGCGCTTTCCGCCGAGAAAGGGCTCGCAATATTTGATAAACGCCTGCCTGTCCTGCGCGTAAGCGGTCAGCACCTCTTCCCTGTGTTCGGTAAGAAATCCATGCAGACGTCCCATCGATTTTGCGTCGAGACGCCCCTCTCCCGCAAGGTCGAGCGGCAGCTTTTGCTCCAGCTGAGAAATGCCCGCCTCCCGCATCGCCTGCTTTGCCGTGACCTTGCCCTCTTTACAGGAAAACATCCTGTCCAGATAGACGGAAAAGTTCTGTGCCGCCGCTACCTTGCACGCCGCCGCGCGCGAAACGTGCAGGTAATGGCAAGGCACTGACGAAAAATATTTTTTATAAATCGTATAAAAGATCTCCGCGTCCCGCGCAAAAAACAGAATACAATCGATGCCCCTTTCCCGCACGATACCGTCAAGCCAACGGCAGAACGCATAGGCGAGAAACCCGCCGCCCACAAAGGCGTATTCGTAAAAGGGACTTTTCGGCCTTTCCTGCAGATGCAGACGTTCGCAGAGTGCTCCGCCGTACACGGACAGGGCGGGCGACGGCGGAAGCAGAGGTCGGTAGAGCGCAAATTTTTCGGACAGAGTCGGCACAAACACCGCCCGCATGCCCGCCTTTTGCGCCTTCTTTTTCCGTGCGGGAAGTGCGCAGAGGCACAGCGCTTTCCCCGCCGCCCCTTTCAGCTTCTCCCACAGTTTGCCGCACTCCACAGACGTATATACCCCGTCGCACGAGATCCCCCGCTTTTGCAGCTCCGCCTCGTAAAAGGCGGAAGGGAGCCTACCCTCTCCAAAGATATAGACGCGTTTTTTCTGTTCGCGCACCTCCCTGACAAGGGAAACATAGAAGGGATCGCACAGACAGACAGCACTCTCGGATTGCAACTCTTCCCTCTCCGCCCGTTCGGCAGACACGCCGCACCATTCGGCAAGTACGCAACAGACTTCGCGCAGGGACGCCCGCCCTTTACACCGCCCGTCCGCCTCCGCTGCCGCGGCGGCACGCACCAAGTCGTACTCGTCCACGCCCAACTTTTGCCCCGCGGCATAGCGGATCGCCCTCTCGTCTGAGGTTTTTCTCACAAAAAGAA
>CALVHV010000070.1 GCA_944328845.1 uncultured Clostridia bacterium
GTGGTGCGATCAGGGCGGGGAGCGCTTTTCCGCCATCTGGTTCAACGCGCCGTACGTGCAGAAAAATCTGAAAGCGGGGGAGGAGTACCTCTTTTACGGCAGGGTGCAAAACCGCTACGGGATGGGCACGCCCACCATGGTCAACCCCTCTTTCGAACTGCGCGAAAAAAATTATCGGCTCAAAGGCATCGTGCCCGTATATTCTCTGCGCGGCACGCTGACGCAGAGAGCAGTGCGCGACGCGGTGGCGGACGCGCTGAAAAAGGTGCCCGTCCTTTCGGCGATCCCGCCCGAACTCATCAGAAAATACGCCCTTCCTTCCCTTGCGGAGGCGTACCGCAAGGTACATGCCCCGCAGACGCTTGCCGATCGGGAGGAGGGCGGCGCGCGCATCGCGCTGGAAGAGTACTTTGTCCTCATTTCCGCTTTCCGCTTTATCAAGGGAGGCAAGGAAGACGCCCGCCTGCGTACCTATTCCTGTACGGCGGCGGACGTGGCGCGCTTTGCCATGCGTTTTCCTTTCGAATTTACGGAGGGGCAGAAGCGCGCGGTAGACGACGTGTACGAAAATTTAAAGGCACCCACCCGCATGAACAGGCTGTTGCAGGGGGACGTGGGCAGCGGCAAAACGGCGGTGGCGCTGTGTGCGCTGTATATGGCGGTCAAAAGCGGGTACCAGGGCGCCTTTCTCGCGCCCACGGAAGTGCTTGCGGCGCAGAACTTTGCGCTGGTGCAGAAATATTTCCCCGAATACCGCATCGCATTTTTGGCGGGCAGTACCCCCGCAAAGGAAAAGACGGCCGTCAAAAAGGGTCTGGCGGCAGGGGAGATCGACATCGTATGCGGCACGCATGCCGTGTTGCAGGCGGACGTGCAGCCCAAAAACCTGGCGCTGTGCGTGTGCGACGAACAGCACCGCTTCGGCGTGGCGCAGCGCAGTGCGCTGGGCGAAAAGGGCGCTGGTGCGGATATGCTGGTCATGTCCGCCACGCCCATCCCGCGCACCCTTTCCCTCATCTTTTACGGAGATCTGGACATCTCCGAGATCAAAGACAAGCCCAAGGCGCGTTCGGAAGTGGTGACGGGCATCGTTCCGCTGCGCAAGTACGACGACATGCTCGAATACATCGGCGAACAGGCAAAACTGGGCAACCAGAGCTACTTTGTCTGCCCCAAGATCGAGGGAGACGAGGAAGGCTCGCTCATCAGCGTCACCGAGCTGTTCGAGGAACTGAAAAACCGCCTGCCGCGCGTGCGCTTCGCGCTGCTGCACGGCAAGATGAAGGACAAGGAAAAGGCGGAGATCATGCGCTCGTTCAAGGATAAAAAGTTCGATTGCCTCGTCTCCACAACCGTCATCGAGGTGGGCGTGGACGTGCCGGACGCCACCATCATGGTCATTTACAATGCCGAGCGGTTCGGGCTTTCCCAGCTGCACCAGCTGCGCGGCAGGGTGGGCAGGGGCAGCAAAAAGAGCTACTGTTTCCTGCTGCTGGGCAGTGATTCCCCGCAGGCGCGCGAGCGGCTGTCCGTCATCAAAAACAATACGGACGGGTTCAAGATCGCGGAATACGACCTGAAAATGCGGGGCGGCGGCGACTTTATGGGTACGCGGCAGAGCGGCAGGATGCTTTCCGAGCTGAAAAACCTGCAATACCCGCCCAAGATCATCTTCACGGCAAAACAGCTTGCGGACGAGGCGGTATCCTGTGCAGACATCTCTCTTTTGCGCGAGCTCGCCCTCAAAAAGTACGAAAGTTTGCAAGATGTTGTGCTCAACTGATGAAATCCGCGCAGGAAAGCGCTCCAAAGCGCTTTTTCTGCGCGTTTTCATTGACAGAAAGTGCCCCGCCGTGTTAAAATCTTAGAGAGAAATTCTTCGAAATCCAGGTAAAAAAGCGCGGTTTGCCGCGCAGAGGAACATCCATGACTTATTTTAAACTTCCCGCGGGAGTGCGGGACATCCTGCCCGAAGAGAGCGCGCGGCTGGACAGGATCGAAGACACGCTGCGCAAAAAATTTGACAAAGAGGGCTTTTGCTCTGTGCGTACGGCGGGACTGGAGTATTACGACACCTTTACCTGCATCCAGAGCCCCGTTCCCCAGGCAAATATGTTCAAGATGACGGACAAGGACGGCAACCTCATCGTCCTCCGCCCGGACATGACCCTTTCGTGCGCGCGCATCGCCGCCACGAAACTGCGCGAAGAGCGGGCGCGCCTGTGCTATTTTTCCAACATCTACAACTTTGCCGCGGGCGGCAATTCCGACCGCGAGGTGGCGCAGGCGGGCGTGGAGATCTTCGGCGAAGAGGGGGCGTGGTCGGACGCACAGACGGTGGCGTTTGCGGCGGAGTGTCTGCGTGCCGTAGGGCTGAAAAACTTTATCGTGGACATCGGCCACGTCGGGTTCTATAAAGGGCTGCTCGAAGACAGCGGGCTTTCGGCGGAGGCGGCGGAGGAGATCCGCGGCTACATCAACGCGAAGGACGTCGTCAATACAGAGATCGCCCTGCGCCGTTACGGCGCGGGCGAAAAGGCGCAGGCTGCCATTCTGGCGCTGCCCTCGCTGTTCGGCGGCGCCGAAGTGCTCGAACGTGCAAGGACGCTGACGGAAAATCCCGCCGCACTGGCGGCGCTCGACCATCTGCAGCAGGTGTACGAACATCTGTGCAGGGCGGGTGCGGAAAAACACGTCTCCTTCGATCTCGGCACGGTCAAGAGCCTGTCCTATTACTCGGGCATGGTGTTTACCGGGCTGGCGGAAGGGGTCGGCGCGCCCGTGCTTTCGGGCGGCAGGTACGACGGGCTCTGCGCGCAGTTCGGCCGCGCGCTTTCCGCCGTCGGGTTCGCCATCGGATTGGTGCGCGTTTTGCGCGCGCAGATGAACGGGGAGGAAAAGAACTGATGCTCAACGTTGCACTTGCCAAGGGCAGGCTGGCAGAATCCTGCGCCGACCTGTTCATCCGCTGCGGCATCCGCGCGGAAATTTTAAAGGAAGAGACGAGAAAGCTCGTCCTCGAAACCCCGGACAAAAAGTTCCGTTTCTTTTTTGTCAAGCCTTCGGACGTGCCCACGTATGTGGAGTACGGCATTGCGGACATCGGCATCGTCGGAAAGGACACCCTGCTCGAAGCGGGCGCCGACCTGTACGAAATGCTCGATTTAAAGTTTGAAAAGTGCAGGCTGTGCCTGGCGGGATTCCCCGAAAAGAACTCCCTTTCCGCGCCCCATCTGCGGGTGGCGACCAAGTATGTCAACACGGCAAAAAAACTGTTTTTGTCGCGCGGGGAGGACGTGGAGATCATCAAGCTCAACGGCTCCATCGAACTGGCGCCGCTGACGGGGCTTTCGGACGTCATTTTCGATATTGTGCAGTCGGGCGGCACCCTGCGCGCCAACGGCCTGGCGGTGCTGGAAGAGGTGTTCGACATCTCCGCGCGGCTGGTGGCAAACAAGGTCAGCTTGAAGACCAAGGCGGCGGAGATCCTGCCGCTCATTTCCGAAATGAAAAAATACATCGGTGAACAGAAATGAGGATTTTTAAAGACGCCGCATCCGCGGCAGACATTTTAAAGAGAGGCAGGTTTGACGACGCGTCCCGCGCCGCCGCCGTCCGCGAGATCGTGCAGGCGGTGAAAGAGCGCGGAGACGAGGCCCTGTTCTCTTATTGCGAAAAGTTCGACGGCAGCGTTCTCAACGCAAAAAATATCGCCGTCAGCGAGGAAGAGACCGCCCTCGCCTATGCGCAGGTGGACGAAAAACTGCTTGCGTCCCTCAAAAAAGCGGTCAAAAACGTATACGAATATCACGCGCGCTCGCTGATGAAAGAGGACATCCGCACCCAAAACGGCAGGACGACGGGCTACGCCGTGCGCCCCGTGCGCCGCGCGGGCATCTACGTGCCCGGCGGCACGGCGCCGCTGGTCAGCTCGGTGCTGATGGGCGTGCTCCCCGCCAAGGCGGCGGGCGTTTCCGAAATTTACGTCTGCACGCCTGCCAAGGGCGGAAAGGTCGATCCCGCGGTCATCGTCGCCGCCGCCGAATGCGGCGTGACAAAGCTGTTCAAGGCGGGCGGCGCACAGGCGATCGCCGCGCTCGCCTACGGCACGCAGAGCATCCCCAAAGCGGACGTCATTGCGGGCCCCGGCAACATCTACGTCACCCTCGCCAAAAAGGAAGTGTACGGAGAAGTGGGCATCGATATGCTTGCAGGGCCTTCGGAGATCCTCATCATCGCAGATAAAGCGCAGAACCCCGTCTACGTGGCGGCGGACATGCTCTCGCAGGCGGAACACGACAAGCTCGCGCGTGCCATCCTGCTGACGGACGACGCGGCGTTCGCGGAGAAGGTCTCCGCCGAGGTCGAGCGCCAGCTTTCTCTGCTGCCTCGCAGCGAGATCGCACGCTGCTCGCTGGACAGCGCGGGCGGGATCATCCTCGTCGCGAACATGAAAGAGGCGTGCGACATCGCCAACGAGATCGCGCCCGAACATCTGGAGATCGCGACGGAAAACTGCGAGGAACTTCTCAAAGAAATCCGCAACGCGGGCGCCGTCTTTTTGGGCAGCTACACGCCCGAACCCGTGGGCGACTATTTTGCGGGACCCGATCACATCCTGCCGACGGGCGGCACGGCGCGCTTTTTTGAGGTGCTCAACGCGGACATCTTCCTGCGCAAGATGAGCGTCATCCGTTATACGCGGGAGGCGGTCCTGGAAGACGGGGAGGACATCGTCCGCCTGGCGGAAAGCGAAGGGCTCTCCGCGCACGCGAACGCGGTGCGCGTCAGATTGGAGGATAAAAAATGAGAACAGCGGAAATTGTGCGCAAGACGCGCGAAACGGACATCCGCCTGTCCCTGGATCTGGACGGGACGGGGAAGAATTCCGTCGATACGGGGGTAGGTTTCCTCAACCATATGCTCGAGCTGTTTGCCGTTCATTCGGGCGCAGATTTGCAGGTAAAATGCGTGGGCGACACCGAAGTGGACTACCATCACAGCGTGGAGGACGTAGGTATCTGCCTGGGCGAGGCTTTTTGCAAGGCGCTGGGCGACAAGCGCGGCATCGCGCGCTTTGCCGACCGCGTCATTCCCATGGACGAGTGCGCCGCACAGGTGGCGCTGGACATCAGCGGCAGGCCGTACCTCAGCTTCTGCTGCAAACTGGAGGGGAAGATCGGCACCTTCGACGCCGAGCTGGTGGAAGAGTTCTTCCGCGCTTTTTCCTCCCATGCGGGGGTCAATCTGTATATGTCTCTCCTGCGCGGCGGCAATCTGCACCACGAGGCGGAGGCGCTGTTCAAGGCGTTTGCCAAATGTGTGCAGGACGCGGTGAAGATCTCTTCGGACAAGATCCCGTCCTCCAAAGGAGTGCTGTAAATGATCGGCATCGTCGATTACGGCGCGGGCAACCTCCGCTCCGTGCAGAAGGCGCTGGAAGCGCTCGGCAGGCGTGCCATCATCTCGGGCGACGCGGCGCAGCTGGACGGCTGCGAACGGCTGATCCTGCCGGGCGTCGGTTCTTTCGGCGCGGGCATGGCGCAGCTGAAGGCGCGCGGGTTGGACAAATACCTCAAAGAACGGGTCAAGACCACAAAGCTTCTGGGCATCTGCCTGGGCATGCAGTTTTTGCTGGACAAGAGCTATGAAGACGGCGAGTTCGAAGGGCTTTCCTTCGTGGAGGGGAGCGTCGAGCGGTTTACGCAGGGCAAGATCCCGCAGATCGGCTGGAACCGCGTCTGCGAACTGAAGACCCCGCTGTTTGCGGGCATTGAAGAGGGCACCTATTTCTATTTCGTGCACGGCTACCGCGCCGTGTGCGAGGACAGGTACGCCGCCGCCAAGACGGACTATTATGTGCGCTATCCGTCGGCGGTGTATGCGGGCAACGCGTACGGCGTGCAGTTCCATCCCGAAAAGAGCGGCGAAGCGGGCCTGCGCCTGCTTAAAAATTTCTGCGAAATGTCTTAAAAAGGGGGAAGGTATGGTCTTATTTCCGGCAATCGACATCTTAGAGGGCAGGGCGGTACGTCTGTACAAGGGCGACCGCAACGCGGTGACCGACTACGGCGACCCGCTGGAATTTGCGGCAAAGTGGGCGGACGCGGGTGCACAGTGGCTGCACATCGTCGACCTTTCGGGCGCCTTTTCGGGCAGGAGCGGCATCGACGACACCATCGCCGCGATCAAAAAGAAATACAAACTCAACATCCAGAGCGGGGGCGGACTGCGCACCGTGGAGGACGTGGAGCGCCGCCTTGCGGCGGGCGCCGACCGCGTGGTCATCGGCACGATGGCGGCGTACGATCCCGATTCCTTCGCCCTGGCGGCGTATAAATTTGCGGATAAGATCGTAGCGGGCATCGATGCGCGAGACGGGATGTTCGCCGTCAAAGGCTGGACGGAACAGACAAACATCACCGCCGTTTCTTTCGGCAAAAAATGCAAAAAAATGGGCATACGGTATGCGCTTTTCACGGATATTTCCAAGGACGGCGCCATGCAGGGCGCCAACGTGTGCGAAACCATCCGCATGCAGAAGGAGACGGAGCTTTCCGTCATCGCTTCGGGCGGGGTCTCCTCGCTGCGCGATCTGGAAAATCTGCGCGACAGCGACATCTACGGCGCCGTGCTGGGCAAGGCGCTGTATTCGGGCGCGATCGACCTGAAAGAGGCGCTCGCACTGGCAGATCAGGGGTAACTATGTTAGCAAAGAGAATCATTCCCTGCCTGGACATCGACAAGGGCAGGGTGGTCAAGGGGGTCAACTTCGTCAACCTCATCGACGCGGGCGACCCCGTCGAGATCGCGCGCGCCTACGATAAGATCGGCGCGGACGAGATCGTATTTCTGGACATCACCGCTTCCAGCGACGGCAGGAAGACGGCGCTGGACGTCTTGTCCCGCGCCAGCGAACAGGTCTTTCTCCCGCTTACGGTGGGCGGCGGTATCCGCAGCGTGGAAGATTTCCGCGTCCTGCTCGCGGCGGGCGCGGACAAGATCGCCGTCAATTCGGCGGCCATTTTAAATCCCTCGCTGATCACGGAAGCGGCGCTGCGTTTCGGCTCGCAGTGCGTGGTGCTGGCGGTGGACGCCAAAGCGAACGCGCGCGGCGGCTGGGACGTGTATCTCAACGGCGGCAGGGTCAATACGGGCCTGGATGCCCTCACGTGGATCCGCGTCGCCGAAAAGCTGGGCGCGGGCGAGGTGCTGCTCACCTCCATGGACAAGGACGGCACAAAATCGGGGTACGACCTCGAACTCACGCGGCAGGCGGCGGAAGCAGTCAACATCCCCGTCATCGCCTCGGGCGGCGCGGGCAATAAGGAACACTTCGCCCAAGTGCTCACCGAGGGCAAGGCGGATGCGGCGCTGGCGGCGTCCCTCTTCCACTTTGCCGAGCTGGACATGCGCGAACTGAAAAATTATCTCGCAGAGCGGGGCATCCCCGTAAGGAAGGTATAGATCATGCAACTGAAATTTGACGGCAACGGGCTGGTATGCGCCGTTGCGCAGGACTATGAGAGCGGCGAAGTGCTCATGCAGGCGTATATGAATCAGGAAGCGTTCGACAAGACGCTGGAGACGGGCTATGCGCATTACTGGAGCCGTTCTCGGCAGAAACTTTGGAAAAAAGGGGAGGAGAGCGGACACCTGCAAAAGGTGCGCGGCGTGTACGTCGACTGCGATGCCGACTGCGTCCTTCTCAAAGTGGAACAGACGGGCGCGGCATGCCACACGGGCAACTACACCTGCTTTTACACTCCCGTGCAGGAATGCGGGGCAGGCGCGGAGATGCTGGGTCAGCTGCAGCGCATCGTCGAGGACAGAAAACAAAACCCCGAAGAGGGGAGCTACACCAACTATCTCTTCGAGAAAGGGGTGGATAAGATCGCCAAAAAAGCGGGCGAAGAGGCGGTGGAACTGGTCATCGCCGCCAAAAACGGGGACAAAGGGGAGATCGTCGGGGAATGTGCCGACCTCTTCTATCACACGCTCGTCCTCCTCGCCAATGCGGGCGTAAAACTTTCGGACGTGTGCACCGAACTGAAAAACAGACACTGAGGCAGATCATGGCAGAAACAAAGAGAAAGGGCTCGCTTTTGTCCTTCCGCCCGGACATCAAGGTGCTGGACGCGACGCTGCGGGACGGCGGGCTGTGCAACGATTTCCGCTTTACGGACGACTTTGCGCGCGCGCTGTATGCGGCAAACGTCGCGGCGGGCGTGGATTATATGGAACTGGGCTACAAGGCCTCCAAAAAACTGTTCGATCCGGATAAATTCGGCAAGTTCAAGTTCTGCGACGAGGACGCGATGCGCGCCCTGTTCGGCGAAAACAAGCAGGACATGAAGCTGAGCGTCATGGCGGACGTGGGCAGGACGGATTTCGAGGGGGACATCCGCCCCCGCAAAGAGAGCGTCGTCGACATGGTGCGCGTCGCCTGCTACATCAACGAGATCCCCACCGCCATCCGCGCCATCGAGCACTGCAAAAAACTGGGCTACGAAACGTGCGCCAACGTGATGGCCGTCTCCAAGGCCAAGGATGAAGAGATCGACGACGCCCTGCATATGCTGGGCGAGAGCGGAGTGGACTGCATCTATCTGGTCGATTCGTACGGCTCTCTGTATCCCGAACAGGTGGCAAAGCTCACCCTGCGCTACCTCGAAGCGGGCGAAAAATACAAAAAGATCATCGGCGTGCACGCGCACAACAACCAGCAGCTGGCATTCGGCAACACCATCGAGGCGGCAAGCTGGGGCGCGTCCTATCTGGACGCCACCATGAACGGCATGGGCAGGGGCGCGGGCAACTGCTCGCTCGAACTGCTGCTCGGGTTTTTGAAGAACCCCAAGTTCAACATCGAGCCTGTGCTGCAATTCCTCTCCGACTACATGCTCCCCCTGCGTGAGGCGGGCACGGTGTGGGGGTACGAGGTGCCGTACCTCTTGACGGGCAGGCTGAACATGCACCCTTCCTCCGCCATCGCGTTCATGCGCCAAAAGCGCACCGATCTCGCCGCGTTCCAGCGCGAGCTCGTCGAGCACGACTGAGTCGGTTAGTAAAAATTTCCGTGTAACGTATTCTCTTTTTCTGCGCATACTGCAAGCAAGGGAGGGAAGAATGGCACGGTTTGTAAAGGATGAAGAAACGGCGGAACTCGCCTGGAAAATGTTTCAGAAAACGGGCAGCCTGTCTTACTACATGCTGTACAGGCAGCTGAAAAAGTAAACGAGGTCAGTATGGAAGTCAAGGTGGACGCACTGGTCGTCCGCACGGCGGATTACGGCGAGGCGGACAGAATGCTCACCCTGTTCACGCTGCAAAACGGAAAGCTTTCCGCGGCGGCGAAAGGGGTGCGCAAGGCAAAGGCGCGCCTGAATTTTGCCGCACAGCCCTTTTGTTTTGCCGAATACGTTCTGGCACAGAAAGGGGAGCGGTACACCGTCATTTCCGCAACTTTAACGGACGGTTTTTACGGGCTGCGGCAGGACATCGGCAAGTTTTACGCCGCGGCGACGCTGGCGGGGCTGTGCGATGCCGTCCTGCAGGAGGGCATCGTCAACGAAGAGCTCTTCCTGCGCGCCGTCGCCGCGCTCGGACAGATGTGTGAGGGGGACGAAGCGGAAGCGCTCCTCTCCTTTTTTCTCAAACTTTTGGAACTTTCGGGGTATATGCTCGACCTTTCCGCCTGTGCCGACTGCGGTGCGGTGCTGGAGGGCAAAACCTTTTTCGACATGGCGGGCGGGTGCTTCACCTGTGCCGACTGCGCGCGCGGCGCAGGGGTCAGCGAAAGCACGCTCAACCTCTTAAAAAAGTGCGCGGGCGAAGAGTATGACCCTGCGCTCCTTTCGCAGGAGGGCAAAAAACGGGCGCTCAAACTTTTGTACGCGTATTTTTGCCGTAAGACGGAAACGCAGGTGCGGGCGGCGGAAGAGTACATAGCCCTGCTGTAAAGCGCCGTTCCCGAAAAAGGGGCTTTGCGGCAAAAAGAGGCGCTGCGCGCGGGGAGTTCCCCGCGCGCAGCGCCATTTTTTATGCGTTTTCCCGCCGTTTGCGGCGCCGCACGTAAATTGTATGTAAAAAATTTTAAATTTATTTGCTTTTCACTTGAAATTTGTTGCAAAGTATATTAAAATAGATATGTTAAAAAAGTTACTCAAATTCCAATCTTATCAGGAGGAAAACTTTATGGCAAAGAAATATTGCTACCTTTTCTCGGAAGGCAACGCAAAAATGCGTGAGCTTCTCGGCGGTAAGGGCGCAAACCTTGCGGAAATGACAGGCATGGGCCTGCCCGTGCCTCAGGGCTTCACCATCTCCACCGAAGCCTGCACGCAGTACTATGAAGACGGCAGACAGATCAATCCCGAAATCCAGGCGGAGATCATGGAATATATCTCCAAGATGGAAGCCATCTGCGGCAAGAAGTTCGGCGACAAGGAAAACCCCTTGCTCGTTTCCGTCCGTTCGGGCGCGCGCGCTTCCATGCCCGGCATGATGGATACCATCCTCAACCTCGGTCTCAACGAGGAAGTGGTGGAAGTCATCGCCAAAAAATCCGGCAATCCCCGTTGGGCGTGGGACTGCTACAGAAGATTCATTCAGATGTATTCCGACGTCGTTATGGAAGTCGGTAAAAAATACTTCGAGCTGCTCATCGACAAGATGAAGGAAAAGAAAGGGGTCACGCAGGACGTCGAGCTGACGGCAGAAGACCTCAAAGAGCTGGCAAACCAGTTCAAAGCGGAATACAAGTCCAAGATCGGCGTGGAATTCCCCACCGACCCGAAGGAACAGCTGTTCGGCGCCGTCAAGGCGGTGTTCCGTTCTTGGGACAACCCCCGCGCCAACTACTACCGCATGCAGAACGATATCCCTTACAGCTGGGGTACCGCAGTCAACGTGCAGATGATGGCGTTCGGTAACATGGGCGACACTTCCGGTACGGGCGTTGCGTTCACGCGTAACCCTGCAACGGGCGAAAAGAAGCTGATGGGCGAGTTCCTCATGAACGCGCAGGGCGAAGACGTCGTTGCCGGCGTGCGCACCCCGATGCCCATCGACAAGATGAAAGAGATCATGCCCGAAGTGTACGAGCAGTTCCAGGGCATCTGCCATACTCTTGAAAACCACTATAAAGACATGCAGGATATGGAGTTCACCATCGAGGACAAGCACCTCTACATGCTCC
>CALVHV010000071.1 GCA_944328845.1 uncultured Clostridia bacterium
GTTGATGTCCGCCCCGCAGGAAACGAGCTTCGCCGCCGCGAGAAAGGTGCTCTCGGTGACATTTTTATGCGCAAAATTGCCCGTATCCGTGCTGAGGCCGAGCAGAAAACAGTTTGCCGTGCGTGCGTCGGGTTTGTCCGTGAAAAAGGCGGAGAGCTCGGTCATGATCTCGCAGGTGGCGGCGCGGTCCTCCACATACCAATGATCGCCGAAGCGGGAGTTGGAGATGTGGTGGTCGATGTTGAATTTCGGCTTTGCGGCGCGCTCGAACGCCTCGCAAAGGGCGCCGAGACGGTGCGTTTCGCTGCAATCGACGCAGATATATGCCTGCGAGCTTTCGTCAGGCTTGTCGTCGATCTCATCCATTCCTTCCAAAAAGAAAAATTTGGAAGGGACGGGACTTTCACAAACCACTTTACAGCGCGTGCCGTTGCCTTCGAGCAGATATTTCAGCCCCATCGCCGCGCCAAGCGTGTCTCCGTCCGGACGCATATGGCAGAAAATGGTGGCGCTTTGCAGTTTTTTAAGGCTCTGGGCCATTTCTTTTAAGGATGTCAAAAACAATTCCTCCCGTAAACGGGAAAAAGGGGCAATCAGTTTTGCCCCTCTTCCTTATGGATCTCTTTGATGATACGGTCGATCTTGTCGCCGTATTCCATGGTGTCGTCCTTCAGGAAATGAAGTTCGGGCACCGTGCGCATCTGCATCATGTGCGCAAGTTCGTAACGGATAAAGCCGGCATGTTCGGAGATGGCGGCAAACGTCTGCGCCGCTTCCTCCGCGTTCCCTGCCAGCACGCTGATATAGATCTTGGCGTTCTTCAGGTCGGGCGAAACGTCCGCTTTGGTAACGCTGACGATGCCGCGGATCTTATCCGTCTTGTATTTGAGTTTGGTGGAAATAACTTCGTAGACCGCCTTCTGATATTCGGCAGAAAGGCGCTCCGCACGCAATGATTTCATGCAATTTCCCCTCCTGTGTTGTTTTTCGCAAAGAGGTTACGCGGGGATCTCCTCGGTGATATAACATTCGATGACGTCGCCGATCTTGATCCCGTCGAACCCGTCGATGCTGACGCCGCATTCGAAACCGCCCGAAACCTCTTTGACGTCGTCTTTGAAACGCTTGAGCTGACGGACTGCGCCTTCGACGATCATCACGTCGTCGCGATAAATGCGCAGCTTGCCGCTGCGGACGATCTTGCCTTCGGTAACATAACAGCCCGCGACCATGCCCACGCCCGTGATCTTGAACGTCTGCAGCACGTCGCACTTGCCCGTCATGATCTCCCTGTACTTGGGAGCAAGCATGCCCTTGAGCGCCGCCTGGATGTCGTCCAGCAATTCGTAGATGATGCGGTAGCTGCGCACGTCTACGCCGCTGTGCTCGGCAAGCGCTTTTGCCTTGGTATCCGGACGGACGTTGAACCCGACGATGATGGCGTTGGAAGAATCGGCGAGCATGACGTCCGATTCGGTGATGGCGCCCGCACCGCTGTGCAGGACGTTGACGCGAACTTCGTCGTTGGAAAGTTTGATGAGAGACTGTTTGACCGCCTCGACGGAGCCCTGCACATCGCCCTTGACGATGATGTTGAGAGCCTTGATCTTGCCTTCCGCGATCTTGCCGAACACGTCGTCCAGCGTGACGCGCGTCTGCGCCTTGACCATGGACTCGCTTTCTTTTCTCTTGCGCTCGTCCTGGATCTGCTTCATCAGCTTATCCTGCGCGACGGCAATGATGGAGTCGCCCGCATTGGGGACTTCTTCGAGGCCGAGAATGGAGACAGCCATGGACGGGCCTGCCGATTTGACCGTTCTGCCCTTGTCGTCGATCATTGCACGGACGCGGCCGGTGGTCGTACCGGAGATGACGTTGTCGCCCGTATGCAGCGTACCGTTCTGGATGAGGACGGACGCCACGGGGCCCTTGCCCTTGTCCAGCTTGGCTTCGATGATGGTGCCGCGCGCCGACTGATCGGGATTGGCTTTGAGCTCCTTGACTTCGGCAACGAGGTTGATGGAGTCGAGCAGGTCGTCGATGCCCGCACCCGTCTTGGCGGAAACGGGAACGACGATGGCGTCACCGCCCCACTCTTCGGGCACCAGTCCGTTGTTGGTGAGGCCCTGTTTGACGCGGTCGAGGTTGGCTTCCGGCTTATCCATCTTGTTGACCGCAACGATGATGGGAACATCCGCCGCCTTGGCGTGGTTGATGGCTTCCACCGTCTGCGGCATGATGCCGTCGTCCGCCGCAACGACGAGGACGACGATGTCCGTTACGGACGCGCCGCGCGCACGCATGGCGGTAAACGCTTCGTGACCCGGGGTATCCAGGAAAGTAATGGTCTTGCCTTTCACCGTCACCGAATAGGCGCCGATGTGCTGGGTGATGCCGCCCGCTTCGCCTGCCGTGACGTTGCTGGAACGAATCTTATCCAGCAGGGAGGTCTTGCCGTGGTCGACGTGACCCATGACGGTAACAACGGGAGGACGGGTGACGGCGCCTTCGCTGCCTTCGACCTCTGCGTTGTAGATCTCATCCAGCGCTTCTTCCGCCGTCTTTTCGGGCTTATATTCGAGTTCGATGCCCAGATCGCTTGCAATGTATGCCGCGGTATCGTAATCGAGGGAATCGTTGATGGTCTTGGCGATGCCCTCCTTGAACAGGCGTTTGGTGATCTCCACTGCCGTGATACCCAGCTTTTCGCTGAGGACCTTGAGCGGGATATTTTCCGTGGTCACGACGGCATGCTCGATCTTGATGGTCTGCACCGTCTGCTGTTTCTGCTTTTTGACGCGCAGCTTTCTGTAACCGCTCTTATCCTCATCGAAATCGGAGACGGATACCTGCTGTTTGATGAGCGCGCGCTTGCTGACCGTGCGCTTCTGATCGGTATAAGGCTTTTCGTACGCCGCCTTTTTCTTGGCGGGCGCCGTAAAGGATTTGGCGGGAGCTGCGGGAGGCATAGCCGCACCGCCGCCAAGCCTGCTGCCGGGCGCGGGGCGTGCGCCTGCGGCAGGACGGTTCTGCATAGGAGGCCTTGCACCGTAGGCAGGCCTGCCCTGCGGCGCCGTGCCCTGCTGAGGACGGGGCGCATAGGGAGTGCGCGGGCCCTGACCCTGCGGGGCGGGACGCGTTCCCGCCATGCCCTGCTGCGGGCGGGGCTGCTGCGCCTGTTCGGGGCGGGGCGCAGGCTGGGCGGGGCGTTTGGGACGTTCTGCGTTGACGTAGGTACGATTGCGGCGGTCCGCATACTGGGTGCGGATGACCTGCTCTTCTACGCCGCCGCGCTTTTGCGTATGCACTTCGGGAGCGCGCAAGCCGGGGGCTGCGGGCGCCGGTTCCTGCGGAGCGGGCGCCGCCTTTTCCTCCGCTGCGGGAGAAACTTTTTCTTCCGCTGCGACAGGAGCGGGCTGCTCTTCTTTGGGCTGCTCCGCCTTCGGCTGTTCTGTAGGCTGTTCTGCCTTGGGCTGAGGCTTTTCCGCCTCGGCAGGCTTTTCCTGCACGGCGGGTTTTTCCTGCGCGGCGGGCTGAACGGGTTCTGCCTTTGCCGCGGGCTTTTCGGCGCGGGGCGCCTCGACAGGCGCTTCCGCCTTGACCTCCTGTGCGGATTCGGGAGCCGTTTCCGAAGGTGCGGGCGCAGGTTCTGCCTGGGCCTCTTCCTGCGCGCGGGCACGCGCGGCGTTTTCCATATCGGAAAGGCGGCGGAGGATGTCCCCCACCTTCTTTTCCGTGCCCTGCACCTGTTTGAGCAGAGATCCTATCCCTTCCGCCCCCAGAAGAGAGTTGATCGTTTCAATGTTCGCATAATTCTTCTTCGCTTCTGCCATCTTGATTAAACGTTGCCTCCCGAATATAATCTGTAATTTTCATCCGCCGACGAAAGGATCGCTTTCGCCAGATTTTCATCCCTGACGGCGGCGAGCTTGCAGTTGGGTCTCCCCGTCACTTCTTCCAGCGTTTTGCCTTCGAGAAGCATCAACCCGCAGCCGAATCTCTCACTGAGCTTTTTGGCGCTCTTTTTGGCGTTATCGGACGCCGTATGACAAAGCAGCAACAGATATACGTCGCCGCGCTGCACTTCCACCGCATTGAACCCGCAGGTGAGCTTTCCCGCTTTCCTGCAAAAACCGACGTAACCGTCCGCCTTACTTCTTTGCAAAGAATGCCTCCTCGATCGCGTCGTACACCGCAAGCGGGATGTCCGCCGAAAACGCCTTGTTGAGCAGGCGGGACTTTTTCAGCTTTCTGATGCACTCGGGATCGTCGCAGATATACGCGCCTCTGCCCGCCGCCTTGCCCGTAAAATCGATGAACACGTCTCCCTCTTTGGGTTTGACGATGCGGAGCATCTCTTTTTTGGGCTTCATCTCATGGCAGGCGATGCACATGCGCATGGGGATCTTTTTGACTTTCACAAAAACTCACCTCGCTTGCCGCCGGGCTTTACTCTTCGTCTGCCTGCGGTTCCGTCTCCTCTTCCGCGACGCGCAGCTCTTCCATCTTTGCCGCGGCGCTCTCGCTCTTGACGTCGATCTTCCAGCCGGTCAATCTTGCCGCAAGGCGGGCGTTCTGCCCGTCCCTGCCGATGGCAAGGGACAGCTTGTCGTCGGGAACGACGGCAATGGCGGATTTTTCGCCGATCTGCGTGACGGAGATGACCTTTGCGGGAGAAAGCGCCTTGGCGATGAACTCCAGCGCGTTTTCGCTCCACTGGATGATGTCTACCTTTTCGCCGCCCAGTTCCGCGACCACCGCGTTGACGCGCGCGCCCTTGTTGCCCACGCAGGCGCCGACGGCGTCGACCTGAGGATCCTCGCTGCAGATCGCCATCTTGGTGCGCTGTCCCGCTTCACGCGAGATCGCCTTGACGATGACCGTGCCCGCCTTGATCTCGGGAACTTCCTCTTCGAACAGGCGCTTGACCAGCCCTGCGGAAGTGCGGGAAACGAGCACCTGCGCGCCCTTGCCGCTGTTTTTGATATTTTTGACGTAGACTTTGATGCGGTCGTTGACTTCGTACCGCTCGCCGGGGACCTGGTCCTGCGGGAGCATCACGCCCTCGATCTGTCCTTTGCCCAGCTCGACGTAAACAACGTTTTTCGCGTCCACCTTGCGCACGACGCAGGTCATCAGCTCGTCTTTCTTATCGGAAAACTCGCTGAGGGTATTGTCGCGCTCCGTTTCGTGCAATTTTTGCAGGATGACCTGCTTTGCCGTCTGCGCGGCAATGCGGCCGAAATCCTTGGGAATGAACTCTTCGTATACGGTATCGCCGAGCTTGTAGCTCTTTTTCAAAAGCTGTGCGTCGGCAAGAGAGATCTCTTTCTCGCGGTCGGTCACTTCTTCCGTCACCGTGCGCACCGTATAATACTTGACGCTGTTCTTTTCGGGATTGATGCGGATATCCACTTCGCTCGCCCCGTTTTCGTACTGTTTTTTGTAGGCGGAAATGAGCGCGTTGCGCAGTGCCTCGATAAACACGTCTTTGCTGATCCCCTTTTCCACTTCAAGATCCGCCAAAGCGTCAAAGAATTCCTTGCTGATCATTGCATTCTCCTCAAATAAATGTTGTTATGGCAGCCGCGCTTCATTCGAAATCGATGAACTGCGACATTTTGACGATCTGCGTGAGGTTGAGTTTGAACACCTCGCCGCTTCTGTCGACGGTGACGTTCCCCGCAACGGGATTATATTCGAGCAGCACCGCATCGAAATATTTTTCTCCCTTGTAAGGCGCGTACAGCTTGATCTCTACCTTCTTTCCGATATTGCGCAGGTAGTCGCTGTCCTTTTTAAAGGGTCTGTCCAGCCCCGGACTGCTGACGTTGAAGGTGTACGGCTGCCCGAATGTGGGATCCAGCTCGTCCAGCACGGGGTCGGCGGCGTTGTGGAACGCCTCGCAGGTGTTCAGATCGATCCCGCCTTCCCTGTCCGTATCCAGAAACACGGTCAGCGAAGGGTGCCTGCCCTGTTTGAACACGACCTCGTACAGCTCCACGCCCAGTTCCTGCGCGACGGGCACGAGCGCGGCGGCGATCTCTTCCGTCTGTTTTACTTTCATTGTTCGGCTCCTCGCGGACAAAACCCGCACATAAAAAGATTTGAGAGCGGATAACCACTCTCAATCTTCCAGCTAACATATTCAGTATTTGAATTATACCACTTTTTTACGCCTTTGGCAAGCATTTTTTTGCCTTTATCAGCTCAATAAAGATTTTTGCCGTTGTCAGCGCGTCCGACCACGCACGGTGGTGGTTAAAAGAGATCCCGTAATGGTCTGCAACCGTATCCAGCTTGTAATTTTTGAGGAACAGAAGCTCCTGCGCAAGGGAGACCGTATCGAATGTCTTGAACTCGAAGGGGTACTCCTCTTTTTCCGCATAGTAGCGCACAAACTTGTAGTCGAACTGCACGTTGTGCCCGACGAGATAACACCCGTCGCAGAACTTGACGAAATCGCCGATGACGTCCGCGATCTTGGGCGCGCCCTTGAGCATCTCGTCCGTGATGCCCGTCAGCTTGACGATCTCCTCGTCCAGCTTGCGTTCGGGATCGACGAGGGTGGAGAATTTCTCTTTGATCTCACCGCCCACGATCTTCACGGCGCCGATCTCGGTGATGGCGTCCATCTTTCCGCCCGCGGGCGTATTGACGAGACCCGTCGTTTCCAGGTCGAACACGACAAAAGTATTGTTGACGAGGTCTGCGGGGATCTCCGCCGTATCGAAGAGATTCATCTGGCTGTAATCGACAAATTCTTCGGGAAAGACACGGGAATAATGCAGCGGCACCGCTTTCCCCTTTCTCTTTTCGGGGACGAACCCCTCGGGCGCATGGCCGCGGTTGATATAGCGCGCCGTAAAGCTGAGGCGTTCGCCGTACAGCTCGTTTTCGCCCGTGCAGACGATCCAATCCCCTTCCTTGATGGCGCGGATCTTCTCTTCGGTGCGTTTGCGGAGAAAATAGGAAAAGGAGAGCACGCCCGTGCCGTCGTTGAGCGTAAAGCGAAGGTACGGCTTCCCCTCCTTTACCGCACCCGAAGCGTCCGTCTTGGGCTTGGTGGTGCGTTCGTTGATGAAGGTGACCTCGCCGCAGACGGTGAGGGAATTGCTGGTAAAATCGCAGTCAGCTATGTACGTCGCCTTTTTGGGCACGTTCGGCTCGTCGATCGTCTCAAACCCTTCCACATCGAAAGAGCGGGCGGGACGGTAATCGAATTGCTCTTCTTCCTCTTCCGCCTCTTCCTCAAGCTCTTCTTTTTTTTCTTTATCCGCGAGCGAGCCCTCGAATGTGTTGCAGAAATTGCGCTCGAGCATCGCCTTCACGCCGGGCAGGAGCTGCTCGTTCTTTTCGAAAAAACCGCGCTCGGCATTGTCCACGCCGAACACAAACCGCACGGGATCGCCCAAGATCACTTCCACGTCCTCCGCGCGGATACAGGCAGACGCCGCGCGGTGGCTATGGGAGAGATATTCGAGAATTTTATTGCGTACCAGCTGCGGGTCGGCAACCAGCTTTCGCAGCTGCACGCGCGCATGCAGCGACGCGGGCACTGCCGCGCGCACGGCGCGCTCCGCCGCCCGCTCGTCCTCCGCCGTATATGCGGTGTCCGTGATCAGTTCGAACTCACATTCCTTTGCCGCGCGGTCGATGCTGATGTGATGCAGCACGGCGTGCTTTAATCCGTCCGCCGCACGGATCTGTTCGAGAAACTGCGCCTGCGTCATTCCTTTTCCCGCAACAAAGCGGATACCTCCCGTAAAAATTCTTCCCGCGCGTTTTGAGCGGGGATATTGCGCACCCGTTCGCCGCGGCGGAAGAGCACACATGTTTCCTTGCCGCCCGCGATGCCGAGGTCGCAGTCCTTCGCCTCGCCCGGGCCGTTGACAACGCAGCCCATAACGGCAATTTTACAGCTCTTTCTCTCCCCGAACGTGCGCCGCTCCACTTCCTGCGCGAGCGCCATGCTGTCCCACTCGCATCTGCCGCAGGTAGGACAGGAGATCACCTCCACATACTCTTTGCGCAGTCCGCAGGCGCGCAGGATGCGCTCGGCGGCATAGATCTCCTGCACGGGGTCGTCCGTGAGAGAAACGCGGATCGTATCGCCGATCCCGTCGAGGAGCAGGGTGCCGATCCCCACCGCGCTCTTGACGATCCCGCTCTCGCGCGTGCCTGCTTCGGTGACGCCGACGTGCAGAGGCAGATCGGTTTTGGAAGCCAGAAGGCGGTACGCCTCCACCGTAAGCGGCACCGAGGATGCCTTGACGGAGATGACGATGTCCTCCACCCCGTATTTTTGCAAAAGAGCGACGTTGTACAGCGCGCTTTCCACCAGCGCGGGCGCGCTCCTGCCGTATTTTTCCAAAAAGCTCTTTTCGATGCTGCCCGTATTTGCCCCCACGCGCACGGGGATGCGGTGCGCGCGGATACAGTCCGCCACCATCTTCAGCTTTTCTTCGCCGCCGATGTTGCCGGGATTGAGCCGCACTTTGTGCGCACCGCTTTCGATGGCGAGCACGGCAAGTTTTGCCGAAAAATGGATGTCCGCCACCACGGGCAGCGGGGAATTTTCCGCGATGGCGCGGATGGCGCGCGCGTCCCCTTCGTCGCGGACAGCGACGCGGACGATCTCACAGCCCGCCTCACTCAGCCGCCCGATCTGCGCGAGGGTGGCGGATACGTCGCAGGTGGGCGTGGTGGTCATCGATTGTACGCGCACGGGAGCGCCGCCGCCCAGGGCGACGCCGCCGACAAATACCTGTCTGCTCATTTTCCTTCCTCCGCAAGGGATAAAAAGAAGCCCTCTATTCGGGCTTCCGTTCGGGATTTTTGGATTGATTTTCCCGCATCATCGTTTCAAGCTCCTGCATGAACGAGGAGATATCCGTAAACTGGCGGTACACGGACGCATAGCGGACATACGCTACCTCGTCGATCTCTTTGAGCCCGTTCATCACCATTTCGCCCAGGCGCTTGGAAGAGATCTCCTGTTCGAGAGAATTGTACACCTGTTTTTTGATGTCGTCCACCAGTCTGTCGATCTTAGACATGGAGACAGGCCTCTTTTCGCACGCCTTGATGATGCCGTTTTTCAGCTTGTTGGGATCGAACGCCTGCCTGTTGCCGCTGTTTTTAACGACAAGTACGGGCGTGGTCTCGATGGTCTCGTACGTGGTAAAACGCTTGCCGCACTGGATACACTCGCGGCGGCGGCGGATGGTCCTGCCCTCGTCCGTTGCACGGCTGTCGATCACCTTGCTCTCCATGCACCCGCAATACATACACTTCATAAACGCACTCCCATACAATTTCTTGTGCTTTTTGGAAAAGTATAACACAAAATCCTGCGCTTGTAAAGCGTTTGCGGCATTTTCCCGCCTTTCTGCGGGAAAATGCCGCCTTTCTATCCCCGTTTACTCCTTTTTTTGCAGCAGAGAGAGGTACAATTCCTCCACTCGTGCGGCAAAAATTTCGAGGGAAAATTCCTCCGCCTGCGCGCGGCAGACAGGCGCCATGGCAGTGAGATCGCCCTCCAAAAGGCGGGTAAGCCCCTGCACAAAGCCGTCGCGGTCGCGGAAAAGGAACCCGTTCTCCCCATTCCTGACAATGCCGCGCAGACAGTCATCCTCCCTGCACAGAACGGGCTTACCGCAAGAAAGCGCCTCAAAATAGGTGAGTCCCTGCGTTTCCGACGTAGAAGCGCTGACAAAAATATCCGCCGCATCGTAACATTCCGGAACCTGTTCGGGCGGGATCTTCCCCAAAAAGACGACCTTCCCCTTCAGGTCTTCCGCTTGCTCTTCCAGTTCGGCAGCGAGCGGCCCGCACCCCGCAATAAAGAACACGAGGTCCTCTCTTTCCAGCGTGCGGAAATACCCGATCAGCTCGCCGATGTTCTTTTCTTTGGCGAGTCTGCCAATATAAAGGATGCTTCTTCTGCCCGCTGCCGCCGCGCGCATCCTCTCATATACCTCTCCGCGCCGCGGGGCGCGAAAACGCGCGAGATCCAGCCCGGACGGGATGACGGAAACGGGCGTTTCGATCCCGTAACGCAAAAGCAAGTCCCTCGTTTTAGCGGTGGGAACGACGACGGCGTCTACCTGTTTGAGCCGTTCCTTTGTAAAGACTTTGGCGGCATACCGAGCAAAGCGGTCACTGAACGGGATGAGGTAGCGCGCGTAATCCTCGTACATCGTGTGGTAAGTATCGACGAGCGGGATATTCAATTTTCGCGCTATGGTGCGTGCGGGACCAAAGGTACAAAATTCGCATTGCGAATGGACGATGTCCGGCTTCCACTGTAAGATCTCCTTGCGGATAGCATACGGAACACCCATCCGAAAGCGGACGTACGGCGCGACAAAAGCGTCCAGCCCGACGGAAGGGAGCTGCCATACCCCCTCCTCTTTGTGCTCCTCCTTTTGTTGCAGGGTGAGGATACGCACTTCGTGCCCGCGCGCTTCCAGCCCCTTGCGCAGATTGACCGTGGACGTAACCACGCCGTTGACGGTCGGCGTATAAAAATCGGTCGTAAGCAATATTTTCATCTATTCTCTCTCCTGAAAGGTATGAACGCAATTTGACAAGCGATCGCGCTCATTATAACAGAAAAAAGAGAGCCGCGCAAGGATATTTCACACAAATGCAAAGAGCGGTCCCCTTTCCTGCAAAAAGGGACCGCTCTGCTCCTTACGGATAA
>CALVHV010000072.1 GCA_944328845.1 uncultured Clostridia bacterium
CTTACAGAAAGCGGAGAGAAAATCGTAATAGACGTCCTCATTATAGGAGAGCGCCTTGCGCTGGATGGACTGTTCGGCGTCCGCGAGGGTGACGTGGATGCTCCCGTCCTGTGCGGGCGGGGTGGTGAGCACGGCAAGCTCGAGCGCGTTGTATGCCGTGCGCAGATCCCCCGCGCTCATCGAAGAAATGTGCGCGATCGCCTCCTCATCCACCTGCGCCTTGTATGCCGCCAGTCCCTTGCGCGAGGTGAGCGCCTTTTTCAGCGCGCCCGAGATGTCCGCGTCCGAAAGTCTGCGGAATTCAAACACGCGGCAGCGGGACACGATGGCGGGCGTCATGGAAGCGAAGGGATTTTCTGTTGTGGAACCGATAAAAATGATGGTGCCCTGCTCGATGGCGGGCAGAAGGGAATCGGACTGCGTCTTGTTGAATCGGTGACATTCATCCAGCAAAAGATAGGTCTTTTTCCCGTACAGTTTAAGGGAATTGCGCGCGTCTTCCACCGCCTTTTTGACGTCCGCAACACCGCTCTGAACGGCGTTCAGCTTGACAAAATTCCCGTGCGTAGTGGAAGCGATGACGTTGGCGAGCGTCGTCTTGCCGCAGCCCGGGGGCCCCCAGAAAATGCAGCTGCCCAGCCTGTCCAGGCTGATAGCGCGGCGCAAAAGGCTGCCGGGCGCAACGATGTGGCTCTGCCCGATGAATTCGTCCAGGTTGTTGGGACGCATCTTGTCCGCAAGCGGCTTTGCGTCGTATTCGTTGTTGTTGAGATCGAAAAGGTCCATACCCTCACTCTTTGCCGCCTTCCAGCAGCGCTCTGATCTTTGCGGCGTTCTCCTTACCCGTCTTGTATCCCGCCTCGTACACGGCAGGCTGGTATTTTATCTGATACTGCGAAATATCCCCCATGTCCGGCTCCAGCCAAAGGTCTGTCACCTTGCGCACCGAACGGCGGAAACTTTTGAAGCTTTTGTCTTCCACAATATCGTAAACGCGCGTGATGAGGGAGATGATATTGCCGATCTTATCGGGATGGCGCAGCTTTCCCAGCACGTCCACCGCCACGACGACGTCCGCGCCCAGCTGTTTGACCTGCGCGGCAGGCACGCGGCAGAGAACGCCGCCGTCCACGAGGATCATGCCGTCCTTTTCCACAGGGCGGAACACGGAAGGCATGGAACTGGAAGCGAGAATGGCGTCCGTCACGTCCCCTTCCGTAAAATGGACGAGTTTGCCCGTCTTCAGATCGACGGCCACACAGCTGAACGGGACAGAAAGGTCGGAAAAGCTGCAGTGCCCGATGAGTTCGCCCATCATCTTGCGCACCTTTGTCCAGCGCATCAGCCCCAGCCGCGAGGGAGTGAGCAGCCCCACGTCCACGATATTGCGCGGAGAAATGCTCTGTACATATTCTTTCATTTCATCAGGCGTCATGCCCTTGGCGTAGCAGGCGCCGATGATGCTGCCCATGGAAGAGCCGGAGAGATAATCGGGACGGATGCCCTCCTCTTCCAGCGCCTTTAAAAACCCGATATGCGCGATTCCGCGCGCGCCGCCCGCGCCCAGCGCAAGGCCCAGCGTCTTTTTCATAATCTGCTTACTCCTTTCATATATTTTACTATGGTCCGCGTCACTAAAATAGTATTGCCTGCCGCCCTGTTCGCCCTGCTTCTGCTGATGCTCTCCTCGCCCGCGGCGTACGCCGCCGCCTGCACCGAGGGGATCGCACTGTGGGCCAAGGCGGTGTTGCCCGTGCTGTTTCCTTTTTTCGTCTGTACGGGGATTCTCTCCGCGGCGGGAGCCCGCCTTGCGGACAGGCTTTCGCCGCTGATGAACACCGTAAAGTTGCCCGCCTGCGCCGCCCTCTGTATCCTGACGAGCGTGCTTTCCGGATATCCCGTGGGCAGCCGCTGTCTCTTGCAATTGCAGCGGGCGGGCGCGCTGTCTGAAAAGGACGCTACCCGCGTGAGCGTGCTCTGTTCCACGTCCGGGCCCATGTTCCTGATCGGGAGCGTGGGCGCGGGAATGTTGCACAGCGCCGCAGACGGCGCCGTTCTGCTTGCAGCACATTTCACGGGCGTATTTGTAAGCGCCGCCCTGTTTTTACCCTTCCTCAAAAAGCCCGTCCCCCTGCCGCCGCGGCAGATGCTGCAGGCGGACAAGAGCTTTGCCGAAAACGTGCAGAGCGGCACCATATCCGTACTGTGCGTGGGCGGCTTTATCGCCTTTTTCTGCGTGGTGGCGCAGGCGCTCGAACAGACGGGGATCTTTGCCCTATTGACAAAAGCTCTCGCCCTGCCCCTCTCGCTTTTCGGAAAGGAAGAAGCGGCAAAGGGGCTGGCCTATTCGCTGTTGGAAGCGACGCGCGGCTGCGCCGCGCTTGCCGCCTGCGGAAGGGACGCACTGCCCTTTCTCGCCTTTGCCGTCACTTTCGGCGGGGGAAGCATCCTTGCCCAGCAGATCGCATTTCTCAAACCCGCGGGCGTGAAGATCAAGATTTTTCTCGCCGTCAAGTTTTTGCAGGGGCTTGCGGCGGCGGGAGCTTGCGCGCTCTTCCTCGCCGTTTAAAAAAGCCGCACGCGCTTAGTAACAGCCGAGCAGCTTGAAATTGTCTGAATACTGAGACAGGCGGGCGAGCGCGGAAGCGACGTTTGCATCCGCGATGTCCCCTTCGAATTCTATAAAAAAACAATAGGCGCCCGGCAGGTTTTTGATGGGGCGGGACTCGATCTTGGTCATGTTGAGATCGTACACGGACAAGATCTGCAGCATTTTCAGCAGGCTGCCGGGTTCATGCGGGCAGCTTGCGGCAAAATAGACGCGCGCACTGTGGGCGGGGAGAAATTCCCTGCCCTTTCTGACAAGCAGAAAATGAGTAAAATTCTTGCGCTCGTCCGCGATGTTGCCGTCCAGAAAACACAGCCCCTCCCGCTGTACGTGCGAGCCCACGATGCCCGCGTCTCCCTTCCCCTTCAGGCACGAGAGGCTCTGCATCGTCGAATCGGTGTACACGACTTCCGCCTGCGGGAGATGTTCGGCAATAAAGCGGCTGCATTGCAGGATCGCCTGTTGGTGAGAAAACAGCCTGCGGATGTCTCCGAGCTGTGTGCCGCAGGGCACGATGAGCCTGTGTTCGATGGGGAGAAGATATTCCTCCACCGCATACAGGGACTCGTTGGCGTACAAAAGGTCGAGATTCTGCGTGACGGCGCCCTGCAGCGTGTTTTCTACAGGCAGGACCGCCGCATCCGTCTCTCCGCGAAGCAGCGCTTCGACCGCCAGCGGAAAGCTGCGGTACGCGACACATTCCCCCTGCGGGCAGAGCTTTGCCGCGGCGAGAGAAGAATAGCTGCCTTCGGGACCGAGATAGGCGACCCGCATGGTTTGTTCCCGCATACCGTCCCCCTCAGATCTTGTCGGCGATATCGAGCACGAGCCGCTCGGTATCCGCCCAGCCGAGGCAGGGGTCGGTGATGGACTTGCCGTAGACGGCGTCCTCTTTCTGACAGCCTTCCTCGATAAAGCTTTCGATCATGAATCCCTTGACGTATTTTTTGAAATCCTTGTCGTACAGGCGGTTGTTGAGCACCTCCTCCACGATGCGGATCTGCTGTTTAAACTGCTTGCCCGAATTGGAATGGTTGGCGTCGATGACGATGGCGGGATTTTTCAGACCCGTTTTCGAATACCCCTCGATGACTTTCATCACCGTCTCGTAATGGAAATTGGGGATGTCGTTGCCGTAGCCGTCCACCGCGCCGCGCAACACCGCGTGCGCCAGTTCGTTGCCTGTCGTGCGGACCTGGTAATTCTGGTATTTAAATACCTGCCCGCCGCTCTGCGCCGCATAGATGGAGTTGAGCAGGACGGGAATGGAACCGCTCATGGGATTTTTGATGCCGACAGGCAGATCGATGCCGCTGGAAACGAGGCGGTGCATCTGATTTTCGCTGGAACGCGCCCCGATGGCGATGTAAGTGAGCAGGTCCTCGACGTAGGCGTAATTTTCGGGATACAGCATCTCGTCCGCCGCCGAAAGCCCGCTGGCGCCGATGGCGTCGATATGGAGCTGACGGATGGTGAGGATACCCTTTAAAATATCTTCCTTGCTCTTGGGATCGGGCTGGGTGAACATTCCCTTGTACCCGACGCCCTTTGTGCGCGGCTTGTTGGTGTAGATGCGCGGAACGATGACGATCTTGTCCTTGACGCGCTCGTTGAGCTTGCCCAGCCGCTCGACATAGTCGAGCACAGGCTTGCTCTCGTGCGCAGAACAGGGACCGATGATGAGCAGAAGTTTGTCCGTTTCGCCGCGAATGACTTCGGAAGCGAGCTTATCACGCTCCGCTTTGATCCCTTTCAGTCCTTCCGGAAGGGGGAGCGTGCTCAAGATCTCTTCTGCCGAAGGGATGAGTTCTTCTCTTTTAAACATTTCTTTTTGCCTCTTGCAGATACTTGTTCAGATCTTCCCGTATTTCCTCGGGAATGTATTTGTCCACATTTTTCTCAAAGCGCAGGGCGTCCTTCACCAGCCCCGAGCTGATGTGCAGAAATTCCTGCCTCGTAGGGAAAAACAGGGTGATCATTTCCCTGTACATGTCCACATTGATAAAGTTGAGCTGCGCCTCGTAGTCGTAGTCGGTGCCGTTGCGGATGCCGCGCACATAGTAGCGCACCCCTTCCCTGCGCAACAGGTCGACGGTCAGCCCGTCATAGGAGAGAACGCGCACTTTCGGATAGGCGGCAAACACCTTTTTGAGCATGGCGAGCCGCTGTTCCACCGTAAAAAGCGGCTTTTTGTTGGGGTTGATGAGAATGGCGACGATGACCTCGTCGAACAGATCCAGGCACTTCATGACGATGTCTTTGTGACCCAGCGTGGGCGGGTCGAAGGTGCCTGCAAACACACACTTTTTCATCGTGGATTCTCCTTGTCAGTCGGGCGTAAAAAAAGTGAGATGCGCGATTCCGTATTTACGCTCGTCGTATTTGACCAGTTTTTCTATTTCGCCCTCGAAAGGCTTGTCCCCTTCCAGCACCGCAATGCCGCCCGTGTTGAGGAGATTCCGCTCCGCAATGATGCGCAACGCGTCCTCGCCGAACCCGCTCTTGTAAGGCGGGTCAATGTAAATGATATCGAAAGTGACGTCCAGCCGCTCGAGCAGCGTCCTGTAATCGAGGTTATAGATCTTCGCGTCCATGCGCAGCAGCGCGAGATTCTTGCGAAGGATGGCGAGGCTGTCCTCCGAAACGTCATTAAATACGACGTAATCGGCACCGCGGGAAATGGCTTCCAGCCCGATGCTGCCGCTGCCGCAGAAGAGGTCGAGCACGTTTGCCCCGGAGATCTCCGGCGCCAAGATGTTGAACAGCGCTTCCTTGGCGCGGTCGGACGTGGGACGGACCTCCTTGCCCTTGAACACGGACAAAACCCTGCCCCTGTATTTTCCGCCGATGATCCTCACCGTTTTCTCTCCCCGTCGTCAAAATTCTGACGTCTGCCCTTTTCTATCGTCTCCGCGCTGCGTTCAAGCATGAACACGCGCAGTTTTTCTTTCTGCGCGCCGAGGATGTACGCGACGGCAGCGAGGATGCAATACACGCCGATGATGATAAAGGAATACCAGACGGAGGACACGGGGATCATCTGCACTTCCTCAGCGGTGCCCGTCGCGCCGATCATATAGAAGGAGACGACGGGAGCATAAGCCCAGCCGTAAATGAGCATCAACGCCATGCGCGCGACGAGATTGCCGCCCACCCCCGTGGCGAGCATGAGCGCAACGGCGGGAATACAGGATACGACGGCAATGACAAAGCCCTTGTACGGCTTATATTCCTTACTGGGGCGATAGATGCCCAGTGCGCCCGCCGCTCCGACGGGTTTATTCTGCTTGCTGAGCAGGCCCGCCTGCTTCATCTTGTATGCGTGCTCCCCGATGGCGCGGAACAGCACAAAAGAAAGCAGTTCGTCGCATGCCAAAAGCACGAACATCAGGATCATGCGGATCTCCGTGTTTTCGATGAGAAGCAGGACGAACATTGTTATGCCGAACATCAGCTTGATGACAAAAGGTGTGACGGCACGGCGGAGATATTCCAGCACCTCCCAGCCGATCCTCTTGAGTAGTTTCATTCCGAATCCTCCGTATTGCCTGTAAAATAGATCTTCTCGTCGGTGACGAGAATGTCTGCGGGAATGTCGTGCGCCTGCATGAACGGCGCGTCTGTACGCTGGAACGCATACGCGAGCCCTATCTTGCAAGTGTGCGCGGTCTTTTCGAGAAAGCGGTCGTAATATCCCCCGCCGTAACCTAAACGGTACAATCCGTTCCAGGCGAGCATGGGTAAAACAACGACGTCCGGCGGAAAATCCGCCGCCTCTCCCTGCGGCTGACCGATGCCGAACCTGCCCCTTTCGAGGGCTTGTCCGAAATAGGGAACAAACGCCATCTCCCTGCCCTCCACGCGCGGAAGGCATACCCTTTTCCCCTCCGAAAGGAGGCGGGCGATGACGGCGTGCGTGTCCGCCTCGCTGCCGAAAGAATAATAGACAAAAAAGCTGTCCGCTTCCTGTACCTGCTGCAGGGAAAAAAAGTTTTGAAAGAGTTTGGCGTCGCGCAGTGCGCGGTCGGGCGCGCCGTCGCGCAGCGCGCGCATCTCGCGCCGAAGGGAATCTTTATCTTTCCACATATATGCGTTCCGCCCTCCTGCCCGCGCAGCAGAGCGCCTCATAAGAAATCGTGCCGTTTTCCGCGGCTATGCGGTCCGCATCCGAAAATACGCATACGTACCCGTATTTTTTTAACGAAACGGGCAAAAGCGCCGCGTCCATGCAGAGGTTGTTGACATTGCCGAACCCGCCTTTGCGGAAAAGCCCGTCCGCATAGCCCGCCCGCAGGACGGAAAGCTTCTGCGGCGCGGGAAGGGTTCCGTAACCCGCCCAGCCGCGCGCGGAAGAGCGCGAACACACCGCCTGCGCGTACACGCGCATGGCGCGGCCGAGACTGCCCTGCGGCAGAAAAAAACCGCTCGGAAGATATCCGTACAGTCCGATCCCCACGCGCACCATGTCCAAGTGGTTTTCCTGCCCCGCAAGCGTCCCGCCCGTGGCAGCAATGTGCCGCACCAGCGGACCGAAAGCAGTACAGGCATCCGAACAGCACCGCAAAAAGAGGCGGAGCTGTCGCTCCCGCACGGCGGCATTTTCGGGCGCACAAAAGTGAGAATAGACGCCCTCTACGCCCACACGATCGCTCATCCTGCCGCGCAGAAAACGAAGGAGGGAACCACGAGTGAATCCGTATCGGTTCATGCCCGTGTTGATCTTGAGATGGCAACGCGCCACAAGGTCGTATTTTCGGCAAGCCGTGCAGAGAAGCGCATAGTCACGCGCGTCCCCCACTGTAAAGATAAGCCCGTAGGCAGCGCCGCGCAGAACTTCTTCTTCGCTGAGCGGCGGCGTGAACACAAGGATGTCTTTGTCCGTACCTGCATGGCGCAGCTGCGCCCCCTCGTCCACAAGCGCCACGGCAAACATGTCTGCCACGGAACGCAGTGCACTCGCAACGGCAGCCGCGCCGTGCCCGTAGGCGTCCGCTTTGACGACCGCGCAAAGCTTTGCGCGCGACGCAAGCGAGGAAAAATATTCGGCATTGGCACGGATCAGGTCCGTGCGGATCACGGCTATGTTTTGCTGCATCTTCTCCCCTCCCACGCATACAGTATATGCGGCAGAAGGAAAAAGAGAAACCTTTCAATCTTTATTATAACATACCAAAGCAATTTTGACAATAGAATCGGCTATTTGATTTTCGCTTTTTGCGCCCGCAAGAAAAACCAGAATACGGCAAGCACCTGCAAGGGCGCGGCAACAACAAATACCAGCCACGCGTTTTGCATGGGCAGGGTAAAAAACAGGGCGAGCGCCGTCGTCCATACCAGGAACGAGACTGCCAGCGTACGCAGTACGCGGTTTCCCCAAATTCCCGCAAATACGACGAGCAGGATCCCGTTGACGGGAAGCGCCCAGATAAAGAGAAGCCACTGCCCCTCCGCCTGCGCCTGAAAGAGGTACAGAAGCGAAAAAAGAAGTGTCGCAATAAACCAAACCAGCAAACTGCTCATCACCGTCACAAAGATGTGCGTGCGCTTTTTCAGTTTTCCGTACAAAACGGGCCGCTTGTCGGCATGCTCGGCAACAAGGTAATCCAATGTAACGCCGTACAGACAGGCAAGCTCGTACAAGACGGTCAGATCGGGCAAACTGTCCCCCCTCTCCCACTTGGAAATGGCCTTGTCCGAATAATTGAGTTTTTCCGCCAGCTGGAGCTGCGTCAGCCCCGCTTCCTTGCGGCACGCCGCAAGATTGCGCGCAACGATATTTTTCAAATCTTCCATACGCTTTTACAACAAATCTTTTATTTTTTGTCTCTTTGCCTAAATATTACCTTCTGTTCGGACAATTTGTCCGCATTCCCTAATGCAGGAATTTATCCGCTCACTTTGATACTGCCGTTTCGCCCTTACCTGCTTTGATATGGCTTTTTTCATATCCGAAAAAAACCTTTCATTGCTCTCTGTCGTCAGATGGTTTTTTCTGTATATCAGAACATAAAAACTTTTTCACCGCTCTCTGTATTCAGATGGCTTTTTACTGCATATCAGAATACAAAAGCTTTTCATTGCTCTATGTTTTCTTATGGTTTTGTTTTTACCATATTGTGGCACATACAATTTTCGTTGTCTTCTGTATTTCTATTATACCATAAACTATCCGTACGGTAAATTAAAAATTCAACGATTTTTCGCTTTTTTGTGTGAAATCTGCGCCATTTTTTGCCGAAAAAAAGGAGCTCTACTGTGAGTAGAGCCGCCTCTCCCCTGCGTAGACAGTCAAATTTTTTCTCTACTTTCGACGTTAAAACGCGTATAGTGAAAATGACGGAGAGTAGGTTTTCAAAAAGAATGTAATGGCTTATAATAAATATACGAAAAAGCGAGACCGGAAACAACGATAGAGTTTTGAATAATTGGTCTCGGCGAAAGCAAAAACTAAATCTCTCCCGACAAAAATCATGATGCACCAGAGCAGTGACATCCTTATCCTCTACGACGTCCCATCCAGTCACGCCGTAGAACACCGCACAATGAGCCTTCTTTTAGAGAAGTCCGCGACCGATTTGTCTCTGCAAAAACAGAAGCATTTTTTTGCGACAAAAAACAGAAGTCAATTTTTTGCAGCAAAAAGCAGAAGTCAAAAAAGACTTTTTCAGGCAGAAAGAAGCCCGAAAGAGAGTATAAAAGAGCGTCGTTTTGGTCAAAACTGAGGGCGGCGCAAGCGAAAAAAAAAACGAGCGGAGGTTCGGATATGGAACTGCAAACATATGCAACAGCAAGAAATAAATTCACCTTCCCCTACGGAAAAATCACCGTGATAGGAGATTCCATTCCGAAAGGTTTGTACCTGGAAAACAAAAAGATCTGCCGCATCAGCCGCGGTGCCGTTACAACGATCGCCGAACAACTGGGAACAGAAATAGAAAACTTTTCCGTGTTCGGGCAGACGTTGCAAAAATGCTGTACGAAAGGGCATTTTTCAAAGTGGCTGGACGAACACGCGGGAACGCGCGACAAACTGATAATCTCTCTCGGCGGAAACGATTGCGATTATCTTTGGGAAGAAGTAGCCAAAGATCCCTTTGCGCCTCATCTGCCCAACACACCCCTTCCCGAATTCGAAAGGCTGCTGCACGCGGTGATCTCCGCCTGCAAGGCGCGCGGCGTTACGCCTGCCTTTACATCCCTGCCGCCCGTCGATTCGCAGAGATATTTTAAAAACGTCATCTGCCAAAGAGCAGACGGCGAACGAATTATGCAATTTTTCCGGGGAGACGTGACCAACATTTCTCGGCATCAGGAATGTTACAACCTCGCCATCATGAAAGCCGCCCTGTCTGAAAACTGTCCCTTCTTCGACTTTCGCAGCGAACTTTTATTGCAGACAGATTATCTCTCTTTCCTTTCCGACGACGGCATTCATCCCAATCAGAAAGGGCACGATCTCATTGCCGAATATTTTTGCAGACAATTTGCCAGCAAGACCGTTGCCATATGATCACTCTGTCCGCAAGGTCCTCTCATCCTTGCGGGTCTCTTTTGTCAAACCAAGCGCCTGCGGCAATGCCGCAGGCGCTTGGTTTATTTTTTTAAGTCCCACTTCTGAAAACAACCCTTTGCCCCGTTGTCGGGCATTTGTGCTCTTTTAAAGAGTGACCCCGCCCTGCGGGAACAAGAAACAAAAGACGCCCCTATCTCATTTATCTTGAGGTAAAGAGTTTATCGGTTTCAGTTCCCGCGCCTGAAAAGGGAAAAAGCCATCCCCGAAAAACTTCGGGGATGGCTTTCGGTCACAGCAGGGACCAGCCTCTGTCCGTGCGGGTGACCACGCGAAGATCTACCATCTCACCCGTGTCCGCGCTGACGTAGGCAAAATACATCCTGCCGCCATAGTTGCCGCGGACCTCGTAGGTGAGGACCTCCTGTCCTTCTACGGGGATCACAGCGCGCCGCACGCCGTGCACTTCCATGCGCTGTGCCGCCGCCTTTTCGACGCTTTCCAGAGAAATACGCCCTTCGCCGATCTCGCGCTCGCCGCGATTTTTCAGATACAGG
>CALVHV010000073.1 GCA_944328845.1 uncultured Clostridia bacterium
TGGCAGAAAGGAACGAATGAAAACTTGAACGGACTGCTCAGGGAATTTTATCCAAAGGGAAGAAACCTATCGAGAGTGAGCCCTGCAACATTACGAAAAAAGAGCGACCGTTGTGTCGCCCTTTTTTTATCGTGAAAAATATCCGTAAATTTGCATGACCTCTCAATGACGCCGCAAACGACGCCATTTGCAGCAAACCTCCCTGTGAGGCGCCCCGCCGCGTTTCCCTGCTCAGACAGGGCGGCTTGGAAATTCGTTTTACGATCTGTCGCTCTTCTTTTTCTTGTCAGAGCGGGTATACAGCTTTGCCATTCCCGCCTCGCTTGTCTCGCGGTATCGGCTGGACAGATCTTTTCCCGTCTCGTACATAACTTCGATGATGGTATCCAGCGAAACCGTCCTCGTGGAAAAGAGGAAATCGGCCAGGCTGAGCGCATTGAGAGCGCGCATTGCCGCCACGGCGTTCCGTTCGATGCAAGGGATCTGGACCAGCCCCGCCACGGGATCGCAGGTAAGCCCCAAATGGTGCTCGATGCAGATCTCCGTCGCATACTCGATCTGGTCGTATCCGAGTTCGAACATCTCCGCAAGTCCGCCCGCCGCCATGGCGCAGGCGCTGCCGATCTCTGCCTGGCAACCGCATTCGGCGCCGCTGACCGAGGCATTCGTCTTGATGATGTTTCCGATCAGTCCCGCCACGGCAAGCCCGCGCAGGATGGCCTCTTTGGAAACGTTGCGCGTTTTATGAACGTAATAGAACACGGCAGGAAGAACGCCGCTGGAACCGCAGGTAGGTGCCGTAACGATGACGCCGCCTGCCGCATTTTCCTCCGCCACCGCAAAGGCGTACGAACACACCATCCTGTTTTCCCGCGTTTCGGGAGATTCGTCGATGTGCCGCTGGGAATAGAGAAACTTTGCCTTCCTCTGCACTTCCAGCCCGCCGGGAAGCACGCCCTCCGCGTTCAAGCCGCGTTTGATGGCGTCGACCATCCTGTCCCATACCGTTTCGAGATAGTCTTCTATATCCGGTTCGGTGCGGAAAACATAGTCGCTCAGGCGTATATCGTTTTCCATGCAGTATTGTTTGATCTGCGAAAAGGAAGCGCACCCGTATACCTGCGGAGAAGTGTCCTCCGGTTCTCCCTCGATACGGAACGCACCGCCGCCAAGGCTGTAGGCACGGCGGCAGGCGACGACGGTATTCCCCTCGATCACCTCCGCATCCAACGTGTTCGGATGCGGAATGTCCTTTTTATCGTGATCGAACACCACCTCTGTGTTCTCCCCCAGAACTTTTTTTAAAACGGTGTCCGTCCCGTGCCCCTTCCCCGTATATGCCAGCGATCCGTACAGGCGGATGCGGAATTTTGCATTCGGATACTTCTCTTTCAGAAACAGGGCGATCTTCTGCGGCGCCATCGTGTGCGACGAGGACGGCCCGCAGCCGATCTGGTACAGTTCTCTCAGCGATTTCATGAACGGCTTTTCCTCCTTTTCCCTCTTCCGTTACAGTATACCATGTTTTCCCTTTCAAGGCAATACAAGACAAAAAAACAACATGCGGAAAAAGCAGATTTTTAAAGCTTTTTCCGCGCGGCGTCGCTTTAGCAGAAACCGACTACAGGAGTTTTCCGTATTTTTTTACGTACAATGTTTTGACCGCCGTTGCAAGAGGGAAATACCCCGTGACGATCAGAAGCAGCAGGAGGAAAAATTCTCCCGACAGCGGGCGCAGCCCCAGCCAAGCCCCGATCGGCGTGTACGGGACTGCCGTGAGCACGAGAACGCCCGCAAGAGAAGAAAACAGGACCTGACGGGAAGCTCGGCTCCCCACAAAGGGCAGTTTTCTGCTGCGCAGCGTGTGCACCACAAGGCTCTGCGTAAACATCGATTCGATAAACCATCCCGTCTGAAACGCGGATACAAACAATGCAGCGCCCTCCGTGCCGAGTTCGGAAAAAGGCGCGCCGCAAACGGCGGGACAGACGACAAAATACAGCGCCGCAAAAGTGGCGACGTCAAAGAGAGAACTGACAGGCCCGAAACAAAACATGAATTTCCTGACGGAAGAGGAATCCCACTCGGCAGGTTTTTTCAAAAGCTCTTCGTCTACGTTGTCCCAGGGCAGAACGACGCAGGAAAGATCGTAAACCAAGTTGAGAAGGATGAGCTGTACCGAAGTCATGGGCAAAAAGGGAAGAAGCGCGCTTGCGATGAGCACGGAAAACATATTCCCGAAGTTGGAAGACGCCGTGATCTTGATGTATTTCATCATGTTGGCGTACGTCTTTCTGCCCTCTCTCACGCCGTCCGCAAGCACGGTGAGATCTTTTTCCAACAGGATGACCCCGGCCGATTCTTTGGCGATGTCGACAGCCGTATCCACGGAGATGCCCACGTCGGCGGCGCGCATGGCGGGCGCGTCGTTGATGCCGTCACCCATATACCCGACCGTGTGTCCGTTCTCGCGCAGGGCACGCACGACGCGTTCTTTCTGCATCGGGGAAAGTTTGGCAAAGATGACCGTCTCTTCCGCCGCTTCGCGCAGTGCGGCGTCGTTCATCTCCTCCAACTGCGCCCCCGTCAAAATTTTCCCGTCCAATCCGACCTTTTTGCAGACGCACGCAGCAACCTTTTCGTTGTCTCCCGTCAGTACCTTTACGGCGATCCCGCCCTTCTTCAGTCGCGAGATCGCGGCGGCCGCCGAAGCCTTGGGCGGATCGAGAAAGGCGAGATACCCCATCAGCACCATGTTCTCTTCCCGCTCGCCATTCTGCTGATTTGCGCTCTTCTGTGCCACGCATAGTACTCTCATTCCGTCAGAATTCAGCTTTTCTGCGCGGTTTTTTACCTTATTACGCAGCGTTTCGTCCAATTCGCGCACTTCCCCGCCGATCTCCACGAAAGAGCAGACGGACAGCATTTCTTCCACCGCACCCTTTGTGATCAGCTGCGATTTTCCGCTGCGGTCCTGCACAATGACGCTCATTCTGCGCCGTTCGAAATCGAAGGGAAGTTCGTCCACTTTACAGAAGCGAGACAACACGTCCGCGTCCATCTCCCCTTTTCCGATCAGCTCCTGCGACTTTTGAATGATGGCGACGTCCAGCAGATTTTTCAGACCCGTCTGATAATAGCTGTTGAGAAAGGCATGACGCAGGACGCGCACATCCTCCTCTCCGTCCGCATTCAGGTGCATTTCCAAAACGACTTTATCCTGCGTAAGCGTACCCGTCTTATCTGTGCAGAGCACGTCTACGGAACCGAGATCCTGAATGGCGTTCAGGTCTTTGACGATGACTTTTTTGCCCGACATCGCGACGCTGCCCTTGGCGAGACAGGTGGTCACGATCATCGGCAGCATTTCAGGCGTGAGTCCCACGGCGACGCTGACGGAGAAGAGCAGCGCATTGAGCCAATCGTTCTTTGTAAAACCGTTGACCAACAGCACGATGGGGACCATGATCAGCATAAAACCGATAAGGATGCGCGAAACCGCATTGACGCCCTTATCGAAACCCGTCTTGCGGCGCCCCGTCGAAGAGAGAGACTTTGCCGTCTGCCCGAACACGGTGTCCGCGCCCGTTGCAAAGACGATCCCTTCCCCGCTGCCGCTCACCACGTTCGTCCCCATAAAGGCGAGACAGGCGCTTGCAGCCGAAGCATCTTTGTCCGCTTTAGGATTTTTTTCGACAGGTGCACTTTCCCCCGTCAGAGCAGACTGCGCCACAAACAGATCGCGCGCGGACAGAATGCGCAGATCGGCAGGGATCATATCCCCCGCAGAGAGATAGACACGGTCCCCCACGACGATGTCGCCGACGGGGATCTCCGCTTTCCCGCTCTCCTGTCTGCGGACGCAGGCCGTGGTGGAGATCATGGAAGAGAGCTTTGCCGCCGCATTGCCGCTCTGTGTTTCCTGCACAAAGCGCAGCACTCCCGAAACGGCGATCATGACAAGGATCACCGCAAGAGTGACGTAGTTCCTTTCCCCCGCCTGCGCGAGGATCACATCCGTAAAGAGAGAAACGAGCGCAAGTACAGCCAGAATGACGGAAAAGGGATTGACGAACGCTGCCGCAAGACGGCGGAAAACGCCGCGTTTTTTTGCGGACGGCAGGATATTTTCGCCGTATTTTTCGCGCATGTTGCGCGCCTCTTCCTCATTGAACCCTTCGCTCCCGCATCCGAATGCGCGGCAGATTTCCTCTTCGGAATGTCCTGCCGCAAACAGCATCCTCTGCTTTACCGATTGCAGGCGCTCTTCCCCTTCCGCAATGCGGAGAAGTTCCTTTCTGATATCTTTGTTTTTCATGTTGCCACCTCCTCCGAAAAATGTCGGTCTGAGGCAGCCGAAGAATTATCTTGCGCATGCCGAAAGACGGACTATTGCGCCCGAACACATTCCGCATGCAAAGTAACTTCGGCTTGCACTGCCTTCGTCCATCTTTCGACACCTCCTTGATTTATTTGCGCCGTAAAGGCAATAAAAAAGTACCCGAGCGCCCAAAGCGGCACCCGGGTACATTCGACCAGGTCAAAACACCGTTTGAGCTTTAGCTTTGCAGGGCGGTGAAGCTGTGTTATGTCGCGCCTTGTGTTTCGACGCGACCTGTTCAAACCTGCGCACGATGTCTCCATCGTTTTGCGGCAACAGCCCATATCCCCGTAGTAGCCTTACTTACCGGATATTCTTTTGTACTTCACATTATACGCGACTTTTTTTCTTTGTCAACCCCTTCGCGGCAAAAAAATTCCCCTTCACATAATTTTCACAAAACTCTTTTGTATCCTTTTACCCTTCTCCTTGCAATTTCCAGAGACAATTTTAAGATTTTTTATCCGTTGTCCCCAACAAACAAAGAGGGCCTGCGCAATAAGCGCAAGCCCGCTTTCTGCTCTGTTGCCGATTTAAACTCTTTCCTCATAGCGGAGGATGTAGGACAGCCCCGCATTGAACAGGATGCTCATGTATTCGCGCTGATAGTCCTTGTCGTTGATCAGATCGCGCGCCAGTTCTTCCATCGTGTAGACTGCGTCCACAAACAGAGCATCCAGGCATTGCTTGCGCCGTTCCGCATACCCGATCCCCTGCAATTCCAGCATCAGTCCGTACGGTTCCCTGTCCCCGATCTTCGAAAACACGGCTTCCCGTTCCTCCTCCGTAAACGAGGGAAGGCTCTTGTCCAGTTTCAGGCTTTCCATGGCAAAGATCGCGCCCGTGCCGAACACATAGGCGCCCGAAATAGCGAGCGCACGGAGCGGATCCCGCTTGCGCATCCGTTTCATCTCTTTGTCCAGCCACAGATCGTAAAAGACGCGCAAAAACACCCCTCCGTCCTCGTCGTAATAAAAGAGACGCTCCTCAAAGAGAAGTTTGGTCTCCTTCATGCCCAGGACGACAAAGGTGAGGAACTCCTCCATAAAATTGTCGAAATCTTCGTCCGTATACGTGCGCATGCCGGGAGACCACCACCTGTCCCTGCGGATGCACGCCTTTTTATATCTTTCCCTCAACCCCATCTGTTTTCCCTTGTAAAACATCCCGCGTTTCTATCAGAAAGGCGTTCCGCAGACAGCGGAACGCCCCATTCTTCAGCGCAATTCTGCCCCCGCCTTTTCGTGCAGAGCTTTGAGGATGCGCTTGACATATCCGTCTGCGTCCTCGGGCGAGATCGCCTTGTCTTTCGGCGTAAAGGTGACGGAGAACGCCATGCTCTTTTTGCCTTCACCCACCTGCGCGCCGCGGTACACGTCGAACAGATGTACTTCCGTGAGATATTTACAGCTTTCGCGGATGACCTTTTCCACTTCGGCGCACGTCGTGCTCTCCGCAGTGACCAGCGCGAGATCGCGCTTCACTTCTGCAAACTTGGGAAGAGCGGAATACTTTTTCCTGCCCGCGAGCACGTCCGCGACCTTGGCATAATCCAACTCACCGAGATAAAGCGAGGTCTCCAGCGAGAGCTGTGCCGCGAGATCGGGAGCGAGTTCGCCCAGATATCCTACGACTTCTCCGCCGAGCAGAACGTTTGCGCACTTTCCCGGATGCAGGAAAGGCTTTTCCGCCGCCTCATACTCAAATCGGACGCCCGACTGTGCCGCGAGACATTCGAACAGCCCTTTCGCGGTATAGAAGTCCTCCCCTTCGCCGTACACGCCGACGCAGAGCGTCTTGCGCTCCTGCGGCTGGGCGCTGAGGGGCAAAGAGGCGGCAAGATACACACTTGCAAGCTCGTACAGGCGAGCGCCTTCGTTGCCGCGGCGCACGTTGCGCACCAGCGTGGCGAGCATGGACGGGATCAGCGTAGTACGCATGACGCTCATGTCCTCGCCGATGGGGTTTTTAATCCTGATCGCCTTTTCCAGCTCCCCTGCCTGACGGATGAACTCGTAGTCTTTGGGGGAAATGAAAGAATAGGTGATGATCTCGCTGCAACCCTGCGCGGTGAGCGTCTTTTTGATCTCCTCTTCCGCACGCTGTTCCGCGTTCAGGCCGCCGTTCGTGACGGTAGCGCTGTTGAGGAAGGTCCCCTCGATGTGATCGTAACCGTATTCGCGGATGACTTCTTCGGCGAGGTCTGGATAGCCGTCCACGTCCTCACGGTAGGCGGGAACAGTCACTTCCAGCGTACCTTTGACAGCTTTGACGTTGAAATTGAGCCTGCCGAGAATGGCACGGATCTCCTTTTCGGGCACTTCGATGCCGAGCAGAGCGTTGATCTGCGCCGCCGACGTGCGGATGACCTTGGGTTCGGTCTTTCTTTCTCCGATGTCGTATCTGTCGCGCGCGATGGTGCCGCAGTGCAGCTGCTCGATAAGGTGCAATGCACGGTTGATGGCGATCCCCGTCGTATAAGCGTCCACGCCCTTTTCAAAGCGCGCGGAAGAATCGCTCTTCTGCCCCAGCTTACGGGAGGTGCGGCGGATGTTGGCACGCTCGAACTTGGCGCTTTCGAAGAGAAGCTCGCAGGTATTGTCCGCGATGCCGCTGTTCAACCCGCCCATCACGCCCGCGAGGGCGACGGGTTTGACCCCGTCGCAGATGACGAGGTTCTCTTCGCTGAGGGTAAACTCCTTTTCGTCCAGCGTGGTGATCTTTTCGCCCGGATGCGCGCGGCGCACACAGACGGCGTTGCGCTCTATCCTCGAGAGATCGAAAGCGTGCATGGGCTGCCCGAGTTCGAGAAGGATAAAGTTGGTGATGTCCACTACATTGTTGATGGAGCGGAGCCCGCACAGCGCCAGCCTGCGGCGCAGCCACTGCGGGGATTTTTCGATTTTCAGATCGCGGACATAGTGCGCGATATAGCGGGGGCAAAGGTCGGGCGCTTCCACCGTAACGTTGACCCGTTCGGTAGTGCTGAACGTGCCCGCATTATAGCTGAGTTCAAGCGGTTCGAGCGGCTTATGCAGCACGGCAGCCACTTCGCGCGCGATACCGTAGACGCTTTGGCAATCGGGTCTGTTTGCCGTGACGGAGATATCGAAAATGTAATCGTCCAGGCCGACCACCTTTTTGATATCCGTGCCGAGCGGGATATCCCCCTGCAGCAGCAGGATGCCGTACACTTCCGCACCCTCGTACCAGTCGTCGTTGATGCCCAGTTCTTCGCCCGAACAAAGCATGCCGTTCGACTCGACGCCGCGCAGCTTGCCCTTTTTGATCTTTACGCCGCCGTGCAGCGAAGACCCGTCCAGAGCGACAGGGACCATATCGCCCGGCTTGACGTTGTCCGCCCCCGTGACGATCTGGATGTCGCTGCCGTACTCACCGCAATTGAGATGGCAAATCTTGAGCTTGTCCGCATCAGGATGCTTTTCCATGCTCTCGATCCTGCCCACCACACAGCGGTCGATCTCCGCGCCAAGGTAGATGAGTTCTTCCACTTCGAACCCGCAGGAAAAGAGTTTTTCCGTCAGTTCCTGCGCAGTGATGTCGATATCCACATAATCTTTCAACCAGCTGAAAGGTACTTTCATCTTTTCTGCCCTCCTCAGTCCTTGAATTGTTTGAGAAAGCGCACGTCGCCTTCAAAGAGCAGGCGGATGTCGCCGATGCCGTATTTGATCATGGCGATGCGTTCCAGCCCCATGCCGAACGCAAAGCCCGTGTAAACGTCGGGGTCGATGCCGCAATTTTCCAAAACTCTGCGGTTGACCACGCCCGCACCGAGCACCTCGATCCAGCCCGTGCCCTTGCAGATACGGCAGCCCTTGCCGCCGCACGCAGAACAGGAAAGGTCTACTTCCACGCTGGGTTCCGTAAACGGGAAATAGGAAGGACGAAGGCGCACCTTGGTCTCCCCCGTAAACATCCTGCGGGCAAACTCGTCCAACATCCCTTTCAGGTCGTTGAGCGTAATGCCTTTATCCACCACAAGCCCTTCCATCTGATGGAACATGGGCGAATGGGTCGCGTCCGAGTCGGAACGGTACACCCTGCCCGGGCTGAGCACCTTGATAGGAGGCTTTTTGTTTTCCATCACGCGGATCTGCCCCGAAGAGGTCTGCGAGCGGAGCAGGAAATCTTCGGTGATGAAGAACGTATCCTGCATATCGCGCGCGGGATGGTCTGCGGGGATGTTCAGCGCCTGAAAATTGTAGTAATCCTTTTCGATCTCGGGCCCCTCGAATACGTCGAAGCCCATTCCCGAAAAGATGTCGATGAGTTCCCTGCGCACAAGCGTAACGGGATGCACCGAGCCCGTTTCGCGAAATTTGGCAGGCATGGTGACGTCGATCTTTTCGCTTGCGATCTTTGCGGAGAGTTCGCGCCTGCCGATCTCCTCTTCCAGAGCCGCAAAACGCTTCTCCGCCCACTGCCGCACTTCGCCGACCAGTTTACCGACGGCGGGGCGGTCTTCGGGCGCAACGTCGCGCATGCCTTTGGACAGGGCAGAGATCTTGCCCGTTTTGCCGAGATATTCCATCTTCAGCGCGTACAGTTCCTTGCCCGTCATGTCCGTGCGGGCAGAGAGCGTTTCTTCTATCTCCCGACGGATGTTTTCGATCTGTTCTTTCATACGTCCTCCTCTGACGGTACGCAACAAAAAACGCCCCGTGACAAAAAGCCACAGGGCGCAGAATGCGCTGTACCACCTATGTTCGCAGAAATGATTCTGCCTCATTGCCGCTTAACGCGCGGGACACGTCCGCCCTTACTCCCGAAAGGTTTCAAAGCGAAGGCTCGAAAGGGAATACCGGGACCGCCGCACGGAAGCTCTTTCAGCCGATGGATGCTTCCTCTCTTGGTACGGTTTAACGCCCGTCTGTCTTTGTCGTCGCCTTTATTTTCGTTGGTATTATGATAATGCAAAACGGCAAAAATGTCAACGATTTTAACGGCAAACACAATTTTTTTTCAAAGCCCTGCGATCCCGCCCTGAAAATACACCTCGGGGATCTTGCCCACGATCACGCTTTCGCAGACGAGGATCTCCGTCTCGGCACTGACCTTGCTCGTGCCCGAAGGCATGACGAGACTGACCTCCGCCGTCACGTCCATATACACAGAATGCAGAGACTGATTTAGTCCCGCCGAAACGAAGGAGGAACGGAAAGAGCAGGACGCATTTCCGACGGGAATAAGCTGAAAGGTAATTTCCGGCCCCACGCCCGCAAGGAGCTCTATCCCGAAGAAGGCGCCCAGCGGTACGCCGACCCCCTCTTCGCACGCCGCGTTGAGATTTGCCATCGTGAGAGCGACCGTTTGCCGCGCGAGCAGATTGATCTTTTGGGCGTCCGCCTGCATGGAGAGGATATTTCCCTCCCCGTCCCGAGAAACAATGACGAAAGAAGAATAGTCGTCGGCGTTCCACTGCATCGCCTGCAGCGCCGCATCGTTGAGCGCCTGCGCAGCGACGGCGCGCGCGCTTTCCTCACCCAAAGAAAGGAGAAGGCGCGTCGCCCTTTTCTGAAAGGAAAAGAGAAGAATAAAGACTGTAAGGAGCACCGCGACGAGCAGAATGTATTTTTTTTTGCCGAGAGGCCTTTTGTAGCGCTTGTAACGATAAGCGCCTTCATACACAAAACGCGACATACAACATTGTATGCCGCGCCGCCGCCCGATATGAAAGCAGGGAGAGCCGCGCTCTCCCTGCAACTTTCTCTCTTATTCGATGACAAAGACGGTCACGCTGTTCTTTTCGAGAACATAGTCGAATCCGTCCACGCCCACGGCAATGTCCTTTTCCGCAGGAACGATGTTGTGCTTGGCGCCGTAATTGGTGCCGATCTCGTTGATGACGAACTCATCCTCGTCCGCGAGCGTGGTGACATGCGCGCTCTTTTTCTTTGCGAAATGTTTGAAATCGACGCGCATGGGCTGCGCCTCTCCGCTGGCATTGACCACTTTAAGATAGATCTTTTCGCCGTCCACAGTCGCAGACTGGAACACCCGCTCGTTGACGCGCCAGATATTCTTTTCGAACAGGAAGGTCCATTCCCCGTCCTTACAGAAGGAAGCGCTCATCTTTTTGGTGGTATAGACGATCTTCAGCGTGTTGTTCTCAGGCGCATAGCCGACGAACTTGTCTTTGCCCATCAGTTCGCAGACGGTGCGCATGAAATCGACGCGCTTGTCGAAGGAAACGTCGTACCCCTTGTGATTTTTGCCGTACTGGCA
>CALVHV010000074.1 GCA_944328845.1 uncultured Clostridia bacterium
GGATCCCGCGGGCGGCAGAGGAGATCATGCTGGCGCGCGAGATCATCCTTGCGGAAACGCTGGGTAAGCGCGTGCACATCTGCCACGTCTCCACCAAAGGCGGCGTGCAGCTCCTGCGCGAGGCAAAGGCGCGCGGCGTGCAGGTCACGGCAGAAACCTGCCCGCATTATTTTACGCTGACAGACGACGTGGTCATGTCTTATGACGCAAACACCAAAGTCAATCCGCCCATCCGCGAAGCGGAGGATGTCGCAGCCATCAAAGAGGGCATCAAAGACGGCACACTCGACTGCATCGTCACCGACCACGCGCCGCACCACAGGGACGAAAAGATGGTGGAATACAACCTCGCGGCGTTCGGGATCAGCGGTATCGAAACTTCTTTCTCTCTTTCCTATACTTACCTCGTCAAGGGCGGCGTGCTCACACTGCCGCAGCTGGCGCAGCGCATGAGCGAAAATCCCGCCTCCGTGCTGGGACTGGAAGGGGGCAGGCTGGAAGAGGGCGGCGTTGCCGACGTCATGCTGGCAGATCTTTCCGCGGAATACGTCATCGACAGTAAAGAGTTTGTTTCCAAGGGGAAAAATACCCCGTTCAACGGGATGCAGGTGTACGGGAAAGTCAAATACACCCTCGTGGACGGCGAGATCAAATACAGAGATAAGGAGTAAACGGTCATGTCTTATAAAAAGGAGTTTATCAGATTTCTTTCCGAATGCGGCGTGCTCAAGTTCGGTACGTTCACCCTCAAAAGCGGCAGGGTCGCTCCCTATTTTCTGAATGCGGGCGAATACAAGACGGGCGCGCAGATCAAGCGACTGGGCGAATTTTACGCCGCCTGTATTCATGAAAACAAAATACCCGTGCAGACGCTGTTCGGGCCCGCGTACAAGGGGGTTCCGCTGGCGCTTTCCGCTGTCGTCGCGCTGTACGAAAAGTACGGCGAGGACGTCAATTTCTGCTTTGACAGAAAGGAAGTCAAGGACCACGGCGAGGGCGGGATGTTCGTCGGCAAGCAGCTGCAGGACGGCGAAAAGGTGGTCATCGTTGAGGACGTGATGACCAGCGGCAAGGCGCTCAAAGAGGTCCTGCCCAAACTGCGCGGCGCGGCAAAGGTGGACATTACGGGCATGGTCATCACCGTTGACCGCATGGAAAAGGCGCTCAACAGCGAACACTCTGCCGTGCAGCAGGCGTATGCGGAAGAGGGGGTCAAAGTTTATTCCATCGTCACCATCGAGGATATCATCGAGGCGCTGGAAGAGGGCGTCATCGAAGGAAAAGAACACGTTCCCGCCATCAGAAATTATCTCGCGCAGTACGGCGCAAAATATTGAGGTTTGCAATGATCACGGATAAACTTATCGAGAGAATAAAACAGCTGGATAACCCCACCGTTGCGGGCATCGATACGAGTTTCGATTATCTGCCCGATGACATGAAAGAAGGCGTTTGCGATTTTGCAGGCGCGGCAAAGGCGGTGCTCGCTTTCAACAAGGAGATCATCGACAACATCTGCGACATCGTGCCCTGCGTCAAAGTGCAGATCGCTTATTATGAAATGTACGGTTTGGAGGGGATGCGTACCTTTTCGGAAACGCTGCAATATGCGGCGCAGAAGGGGATGCTCGTCATGACGGACGCAAAGCGCAACGACATCGGCGCCACGGCGGAGTGCTATGCCAAGGCGTACCTCGGCGAAACGGCGGTCGGTGAAAAGGCGTACACCGCGTTCGATTCGGATTTTCTCACCGTCAACGGTTACCTCGGTTCGGACGGTATCAAGCCCTTCCTCGGCTGGATGCAAAAGCGGGATAAGGGCATCTTTGCTCTGGTCAAAACGTCCAACAGATCCAGCGGCGAATTGCAGGATCTCAAACTGGAAAACGGCAAGACCGTTTACGAATACATGGGCTCCCTCGTGGAAGAATGGGGCAAGGACAGCATCGGCAAATACGGCTATTCCGCTGTCGGTGCGGTGGTAGGGGCGACCCATCCCGAACAGGCGCGCATCCTGCGCGGAGAGATGCCGCACACCTTCTTCCTTATCCCCGGTTATGGGGCGCAGGGAGGCACGGCGGACGACCTCAAAGTGTGTTTCGACAAGGACGGCCTGGGCGGGATCGTCAATTCTTCCCGCGGTATCCTGTGCGCATACAAGCAGGAAAAGTACAAGGGGCTCTCCTTCTCTGCGGCAGCGCGTCAGGCGTGCATCGACATGAAAAACGATCTGAATCGCGCCATCAAGGGCTGATACAGAGTACTATGTCACACATAAATCCATAAAAAAGGAGAAATTGCAGTGAAGGAACTCACAGTTACGGTCGTCGGCAACGAGGAGATCGCTCCCGGGATCTTTGAGATAGATTTTCAGCTCCCCGAGGATATCTTCTTTCGCTGCGGGCAATTTGTCAACCTGTCCGTAGGCGACGGTTTGCACCTTTTGCGCCGTCCGTTCGCCGTGTTGTTCTATGATAAGAACACCCGTACGGCGGGCGTCTGTTACCAGGTCAAGGGGGAAGGGACAAAGCTGCTTTCGCAGAGAAAGGAGGGAGACAAACTGACCTGCGTCATCCCGCTTGGCAACGGGTTCATCCTGAAAGAGGAAGAAAAGCGCGTCGCACTCATCGGAGGCGGCGTAGGCGTGTTCCCGCTCCTGTCCGTGCTCGGTGAATACAAGGACAGCGACAAGCATTTCCGCTCGTACATGGGATTCAGAAGCGCGGCATATGTCAATACCTTCGGGATGTACGACAAGCGTTCGGATGCGCTGTTCGTTGCAACGGACGACGGCAGCTTCGGAAAGAAAGGAACGTCGGTCTCTCTGTTCTTTGAGGATTTTGAACAGGCAAAGCCGGACGTCATTTTTGCCTGCGGGCCCACGCCCATGCTGCGTGCCCTCAAGGCGGGGCTTTCCGAGCGCGGGATCGGCGTGCCCTGCTACGTGTCGCTGGAAGAGCGTATGGGTTGCGGGATCGGCGCCTGCCTCGTGTGCGTATGTCACAAAACGGGCGGCGAGGCAAACGTGCGCGTGTGTAAAGACGGCCCTGTCTTCGAGATCGGTGAGGTGGAAATCTGATGGCAAATCTGCATACAAAGATCTGCGGCGTGGAGTTTAAAAACCCCGTCATCGCGGCGAGCGGGACCTTCGGGTTCGGCAAAGAATTTAACGAGATCTTCGATATTTCCGTGCTCGGCGGGATCAGTACGAAAGGGCTCACGCTCGAGCCCCGTCTCGGCAATCCCACGCCGCGCATCGCGGAAGGGCGCGGGGTCATCCTCAATGCCGTCGGACTGCAAAATCCGGGCGTGGACAAGTTCCTTGAAGAAGATCTGGATTTTCTTAAAAGCAAAAATATTGTGATCATTGCCAACGTCGCGGGCAAAACGCTCGAAGACTATGCTGGCATCTGCGCGCGGCTGGACGGGTTGGTCGACATGATCGAGCTGAACATTTCCTGCCCCAACGTCAAGTGCGGCGGAATGGCGTTCGGCATCCGTCCCGAAAGCGTGGAGCAGGTAACGCATGCGGCAAAATCTGCTTTGAAAAAGACCCCCCTCATCGTCAAGCTTTCGCCCAATGTAGAGAGCATCGCCGCCAATGCGCTTGCGGCACAAAAGGGGGGCGCGGACTGCGTTTCCCTCATCAACACGCTGACGGGAATGGCGATCGACATCGAGCGCAGGAGGCCGATCATTGCCAACAACACGGGCGGCGTTTCGGGCGCGGGGGTCAAACCCGTCGCAGTGCGTATGACGTACGAAGTCTGTTCCGCCGTCAGCATTCCCGTCATCGGTATGGGCGGGATCACCTGTGCGGAGGATGCTTTGGAATTCATCATCGCGGGCGCAAGTGCGGTGCAGGTGGGCACGGCAAACTTTACCGACACGCTCGCTATGCCCAAGATCATTGCCGGCCTCAACGCATGGCTGGATGCGCACGGCGTTGCGGACATCAATGAGCTGCGCGGCACGCTGCAACTGAACGGCTGAAAAAACGCCGCCCGAACGGATCTTCCGTTCGGGCGGCTGTGCTGTGGGGCTGTTTTCAAAGCAGGCCTGCGCAAGTGCGGCGTTTTGAAGAGTTGTTTTTACTGCAGAGGCGCGGGCTTATCCGGCGTTCTTTGAGAGGAAGGGAGTTTTTTCAGAGAGTTGCAAAGGAAAAGCCTTCCTTTTTGTAGTAATCGATCAGGCGGGGCAGACATCTGATCGTTTCTTTGTAACCTACGCCGTCGTGCAAAAGTAAGATGATCGTGTCTTTGTCGCCTGCCGTACGCAGCGCGTTTTCGAAAAGTTTGTCTGCGTCAGCGCCGGGAGAGACGGCGTCTTCGACGGAGGCGTTCCAGCCGCATACTTTGTATCCCGCTCCGCGCACTGCTTTGCTCAGTTCCTGTTTCAGTCCGCTTTCTCCTCCCGGGAATCTGTATAAATTTCCGGACCAGGAAGGGGCGGCGTCGAGGATGGCGCGGCGGCACTTGTCTGCGTCGTCAAGCAATGCTTTTGCCGACGAATAGATGCTTGCGTACTCGTGTGAATAGCTGTGCACTCCCACCTTGTGTCCTTCGGCGATGGTGCGCCGCAAGATCTCTTTTCGGGTGCCGATCTGTCTGCCGATGACAAAAAAGGTCGCTTTTACGTCATTTTCCTTGAGAATGTCGAGGATCTTGGGGGTTGTGGAATCGGTAGGGCCGTCGTCGAAGGTCAGATATACGATCTTTTGCTCCTGCGCTTGGCAGGTCCGCTGCGGGAGACAGGCAGGGAAGAGCGCCAGGACCAGGGCGCAGAGGGTGCAGAAAAATGCTTTCATGCTTTCAGTTTGCGGAAGTCGGACGCCTTTCATGCAGAAAGAAAAAATTTCTATGCTATGCATAGGCGGGCGGTGCTAAAAAATTCCGAAAAAATTTTTGAAAAAATCGTTGACAAACCTTTTGCGATGTGCTATGCTTTAGAAAACCGATGAGGTAGAGGAGTAACCTGCTACAGCAGATTTACAGAGAGTTCCCGGCGGTGGGATGGGAGCAGTCTGACGCAGTGCGAATGGATTACCGAGGGCGGAGGCGAACGGCGTTTGCTGAGTAGTTTCCGACGTGGCTTTCACGTTACAGGAAGAGGGTATGACAGTACCTGTTTGAGGCAGCATTTTTTGCTGTGAATTTGGGTGGCAACACGGTTTATTCGTCCCAAGCGAATGGAACCGTGTTTTTTGTTGCAAATTTTTTTTAGGAGGAGTAAACCTATGTCCAAAACACAGATCCCTTACAAGATATATCTTTCCGAAAACGAAATCCCGAGGCAATGGTATAACCTGAATGCCGCGATGCCGGTCAAACATGACCCGTTCCTCAATCCCGCTACGCTCAAGCCCTGCACGGCGGACGATCTTCGCCCCGTCTTCTGCGACGAGTGCATCGAGCAGGAACTCAATTATACTGACCTGTATATCGACATTCCCGAAGAGATCCGTGATTTCTACAAGATGTATCGTCCCTCTCCGCTGGTGCGTGCGTACTGTCTGGAAAAGGCGCTGGGCACGCCCGCCAAGATCTATTATAAGTTCGAGGGGAACAACACCTCCGGCTCGCACAAGCTCAACTCCGCGGTGGCGCAGGCATATTATGCGAAAAAGCAGGGCCTGAAATCCATTACGACGGAAACGGGCGCGGGGCAGTGGGGCACGGCTCTCTCGATGGCGGCGTCTTACTTCGGGCTGGATCTTACCGTGTACATGGTCAAAGTTTCCAGTGAGCAGAAGCCGCACCGCCGCGAGGTGATGCGCACGTACGGCGCCAAAGTCGTTCCTTCGCCTTCGGATACCACCGAAGCGGGCAGGAAGATCTTAAAAGAATTCCCCGGCACGGGCGGTTCGCTCGGCTGTGCGATCAGCGAGGCGGTGGAAAAGGCTGTCACTTCCGATTCCTGCCGCTATGTGCTGGGCAGCGTGCTCGACCACGTCGTCCTGCACCAGTCCATCATCGGCCAGGAATCCAAAGCCGCGATGGAAAAATACGGTATCCAGCCGGATATGATCATCGGCTGCTGCGGCGGCGGCTCCAACTTCGGCGGGCTCATTGCTCCGTTTATGGGCGACAAGATCGCGGGTAAAAACAACATCGAGTTTATCGGTGTCGAACCTGCCAGCTGTCCTTCGCTCACGCGCGGCAAATATGCGTACGACTTCTGCGACAGCGCCAAGATCACGCCGCTTGCCAGGATGTACACGCTCGGCTGCGGGTTCATGCCCGCGCCCAACCATGCGGGCGGACTGCGCTATCACGGCATGAGCCCCATCGTCTCCGCGCTGTATCATCAGGGATATATGCGCGCCGTCACCGTCGAACAGACTAAGGTGTTCGAGGCGGCGGAAACGTTTGCGCGCATCGAGGGCATCCTCCCCGCACCCGAATCCAGCCACGCCATCCGCGTCGCCATCGACGAGGCGCTCCGCTGCAAGGAGACGGGCGAAGAAAAGACCATCCTCTTCGGACTTACGGGAACGGGCTACTTCGATATGTCGGCATACAAGCAGTACAACGACAGGACGATGACCGATTACATTCCCACCGATGCGGACTTGCAGAGAGGCTTCGATTCTCTGCCCGATATTCCTCAAAATAAATAAAAAAACAATTGCAATCGAAAGGCAGAAATGGTATAATAGAGGGAGAACGAAACGTTCTCCCTCTTCACTTTTTTGAGAGGGGAAATGAAAAAACTTACAGGGGATCTGCAACATGCAACTTCGGGATCTGTACGGCGACGGCGCCGGCAAGCAGGCATTCCAAAAGCGCGCGGAAGCGCTCGCCTCTTACTTTGAAAAGAAGACGGGGGAAAGGCCGGAAGAATGGTTTTCCTCTTCGGGCAGGGCGGAGATCGTGGGCAATCATACGGACCACAACCACGGCAAAGTGATCGTCGCCGCCATCAGCTGCGATATTCTTGCCGCTGTTAAAAAGCGGGACGACGGGATCATCTGCATCCACTCGCAGGGTTTCCCTTCCTTTTCGTTCAGCGTAAACGATCTGGAAGTTGATCCCAAGGAATACGGCAAGAGCATCGCGCTCGCGCGCGGCGTCGTAAAGGGCATCGTCGACCGCGGCTATCGGGTGGGCGGATTTACCTGCTGTTCGGAAAGCACCGTCTTCCGCGGCGCGGGCGTTTCCTCGTCGGCGGCGTACGAGCTGCTTATCTGCGAGATCCTCAACAGTCTGTATCTGGACGGAAAGCTGGGCAAGGTGGAAAAGGCGATCATCTCCCAGTATTCTGAAAATGTGTATTTCGGCAAGCCGTGCGGGCTGCTGGATCAGTCGGGCATTTCTTTGGGCGGCATCAATCAGATCGATTTTTGCGATCCCGCGGCGCCCGTCATCCGTTCGCTCACGCCTCCTGAAGGATACACTCTCGTCATCACCAATACAGGCGGTTCGCATGCGGCGCTGACCGAACATTATGCCGCCATCAAGACGGAAATGCACGCCGTGGCGTCCTTCTTCGGGAAAGAGGTGCTGCGCGACGTGGCGTACGAAGAGTTCTTTGCCGCCATCCCGCAGCTTCGCAAAAAGGTGTCCGAACGTGCCATCCTGCGCGCCTTCCATTTTTATGAAGAAAACGAGCGCGTGGATGCGGCGTCAGCCGCGCTCGGGGAAGGCAGGGTAAAAGATTTCCTCGCGGCGGTGGACGCTTCGGGGGTGAGCAGCCTCAACTGCCTGCAAAACTGTTTTGTGCCCGGCAGCACGGAGCAGCCCGTGTCGCTGGCGATACATATCTCAAAGCGCCTCATCCGCGACGGCGCGGTGCGCGTGCACGGCGGCGGCTTTGCGGGAACGGTGCTGGCATACCTTGCCGACGGCGAAGCGGAAAACTACGCCGCGCAGATGGGCAAGGTGTTCGGCAAAGAAAATGTGTTTACGGCAAGCGTCCGCCTTCCCGGCGCGACGAAGCTGGATCTCAACGAACTGATCGGATAATTTTACCGGCGGAATAAAAAGGAGGAAGAGTACATGATTCACGCAAGTTTGTTCGGCAAGACGTCGGACGGGAGAGACGTGCATGCTTTTAAGATCAAGGACGGCGCAAACGAAGCCACCATTCTCAGCTACGGCGGCATCATTCAGTCTTTAAAGATCGCAGACAAAGAGGGGAAACTCGTCGATGTGGTGCTCGGCTACGACGACGTCGCTTCTTACGAGAAAAACAGCGGCTATCTCGGCGCGCTGATCGGACGTTTCGGCAACCGTATCGACAAGGGTCACCTCGTCGTGGACGGGACGGAATACCAGCTGTATTGCAACGACCGCGGCAACCATCTGCACGGCGGCAAAGAAGGCTTTGACAAAAAGATCTGGAATTACGTGTTCGAGGGGAGCGACGGCAACATCCTCAATCTCAGCATGGTCAGCCCGGACGGCGACGAAAATTATCCCGGCAATCTGCGCGTGCAGGTGCGCTACACCTTTGTCAACGGAGAACTGAAGATCGAGTATGCGGCGATGGCGGACAAAAAGACGCCCATCAACCTCACCAATCACGCTTACTTTAACCTGGACGGGGAAGGCTCGGGCAACGTACTGGATACCTTCCTCACGATCGCGGCGGACAGGATCACGCCCACGGACGACGCGCTCATCCCGCACGGCGAATTCCGCAACGTGGAGGGCACGCCTTTCGATTTCAGAAAACCGCACCGCATGGGCGAACGCATCGGCAGCGACGACGAGGATATCGCCCGTCAGAACGGGTACGACGTCAACTTTGTCCTCAACAAGGCGGCGGGCGTTTACGGAAAGATCGCGGAAGCGGAGAGCGAGCGCAGCGGGATCTGCATGGAAGTGTTTACGGATATGCCCGCGGTACAGCTGTATACGGGCAATTCGCTCAGCCAAAAGGGTAAGTCCGGCTTCTACAACCGCAATTACGGGTTCTGCCTGGAAACGCAGTATATCCCCAACGGCGTCAACGTGCCTGCCTATGCGGCACTCGGCGACTGCGTCTTTGAGAAAAACAAGATCTATCATTCGGTCACGGCATACAAATTCAGCGCAAAATAAGGCAGAAACATGAAAATTCTCATCGCGTCCGACCTGCACGGTTCGGCATACTACACGCAAAAGCTCGCGGAACGTTTTTCGGCGGAAGGCGCCGAGCAGCTCGTTCTTTTGGGCGACATCTATAACCACGGTCCCCGTAACCCTCTGCCCGAGGGGTACGATCCTTTGGGCGTGGCAAAGATCCTGAACGGGCTTACGGACAGGCTCCTGGTCGTGAAGGGGAATTGCGACAGCGACGTCGACACCCTTATTTCCGATTTTGAATTTGTTTCCGAGGCGGTTCTGTACGTGGGCGGAAAAAAGATCTTTTTGCAGCATGGGGACAGGTATTGCATCGACAATCTTCCCAAAAACTGCGGGGATTGTTTTATCTACGGTCATTACCATACCGGTTTTCTCAAGAGAGAGGGGAAGGTCGTCGTCGCAAACTGCGGCTCCGTGTCCCTTCCCAAGGGCGGCACGCCCAACAGTTATCTCGTGTGGGAGGAGGGGGAGCTTTCCCTCAAAGAAATAGACGGCAAAGAGATCTGCCGCATGCATATTTAACGGACACCGCCGCGGCAGAACTGCCGCGGCGGCTTTTCGGGATTTCGGGTAAAAGTCAAGCGTAAATGCGAAAAAAGTTAAAAAATTTTTTCAAAGACATGACAAATAGTAGTTAAAGAGGTTTTCGGGGGTATCATAGCCCAGCACTTCGCGGGGATAATTGTTTAACCACGTTTCAACCTCTTTCACTTTTTTTGGAGATACTTTGCTAAAATCTGTACCTTTCGGGAACTTTCGGCGTATCTCCCTGTTCATGCGCTCATTCGTGCCGCGCTCATACGCACTATAAGGGTGGCAATAATAGAATTGAGTGCGGTTGCCTTTTTTACGGCATGATTTTTCCATGCCTTTGCAGTCGGCAAATTCCGAACCATTATCCACCGTTATAGTCTTAAAGACTTTATCGAAACGACTACCGAATTTTCTTTCAAGTATATCCAATTTGCGCACGATTGTTTCCGTTGTCTTATCGGGAACGGGAATTATAATCTCCCTGCGCGTTACCCGCTCCGTTAAAACAAGCAATGCGTTTTTCGTATCCTTGATACTACAAACGCAGTCCATTTCCCAATGCCCAAAAGATTTACGCTCCGCTATATCGGCGGGGCGTTTTTCTATACTTAACCCGCGAGGTGCTTTTGCCGGACGCTCATTGCGTTCGGCTTTTTTTCGTTTACCTTGAAAAGGCAAGTTTTTGAGCGAGAGCCGCAAAAACACGCCTTTTTCTATGTAGCTATACAGAGTATTGACCGATATGGACGTGGAAAAAGGCATTTGTTTTCGCTTAATCTCGCCCAAAACCGCCCGCACGGTCAAACCGTCATCTGCTATTCGTTTCTCGATATAATTTGCAAGCGCGTAATCATTGCCGATTTTGAGGGGCGCGCCCTTTGCTTTAAGGTGGTCGCAATATTTTTGATGTGCTATATCGGGGCTATATACCTTTTTGTATCGGTATCGCGTTTCATAGTTGTATCGG
>CALVHV010000075.1 GCA_944328845.1 uncultured Clostridia bacterium
GCGGGCGCCATGCCCTGCGCGGGCGTGTGCGCGCTGAACGGCACGGACGTCGATTTTGCCGACCTTGCCCCCGACGCGCGCGCCATCGCCGACTATTACACGGCGGCGTTCGACGCGGTGCAGGGGGATTGCGCCGTTTCCGTCGAATATACTTCGCCAGGCGTCGGGTACGAGACGGTCAACACAAAGACGATCGCCGACAGGCTGCGCGGCGGAAAGTACAGCGCGATCGTCTGCGAGCGCGCGGACAAGGATAAATACGTCGAATGTCTGGCGGCGGGGCAGCTGCTCTGGTCGGGCGATGTCGGCGTGCTGAGAAAGGCATACCAAAACTATCTCTCCCTCAAGGACAAGGTAGAAAAGGGGGAGTGTTACATCGAAGAACTCACGCGCGAATGTGAGCGCGGCACGGCGCTGGATAGGGCGACCCTCGACGAAGCGGCGGACAGGGCGATCGGATACGCCTTCCTCTGCGCGCGCGAAGGGCAGCCCGCCGCCGCAGGGGACGGGGAACTTCCGCTGCGTGCGGCGCGGGAGAGCATCGTCCTGCTGAAAAACGAACAGGACCTTTTGCCTCTGCAAAAGGGGCTTCGGCTCGCCGTCGTGGGCAGACTGCCCGCGCGGCCGTGCGGCACGAGCGAAGCGCTGCTTTCCGAAAAGCTCGCCGCGCGGGGCTGGCAGGTCACGGGCGTCGCCGCAGGGTACGATATCGCTGCGGAACGCAGCGACGAAATGCTGAAAGAAGCACTCTCTGCCGCGGACGGGGCGGACGCCGTCCTCTTGTTTCTGGGGACGGACACGAGCAGGGAAGAGGCTATGCTGCTCAACAGGCGCTCCAAACTCCCCGCCAACCAGCTGGCGCTGGCAGACGCGCTGTGCGCGTCGGGGAAAAAGGTGATCGTCCTGCTCTCTTCGCAGTGTGTGCCCGACCTTGCCTTTGCGGAAAAGCTTCCCGCGTTGCTGCTCGCACCTGCGGACGGGGCGTTTGCGTACGACGCGCTCTGCGACGTGCTCACGGGCGCCTATTGTCCTTCGGGCAGGCTCGCGTATACCTGTTACGAGGAGACGGACGCGCTGATGGAAAGCTTTCGGGCGGGCAAAAACGCGGGCAAATACAAGGTTGGCTGTTTTGTCGGGTACAGGCAGTACGAAAGCTGCGCCCTGCCCGTCAGGTACCCCTTCGGGTTCGGCCTTTCCTATACAAAGTTTGCCTATTCCGACTTGCAGATCTCGGACGGGAAGCTCCGCTTCCGTCTCAAAAATACGGGCAGCGTGCGCGGCTGCGAAACGGCGCAGATCTACATAGGCGCCAAAAATTCCGCGCTTGCCAGGCCGTTGCGGGAACTGCGCGCCTATGTCCGCGCCGACCTCGCACCGGGTGAAGAAAAGACGCTCGAAGTGTCCGTGAAAAGCGAATGGGCTTCGGTGACGTGCGACGGCAAGCGGGTAACGGAAGCAGGGGACTATTTCCTGTACGTCTGTTCGGACGCGGGCACGGTCCGCCTGCAGGGCGAAGTGCGCACGGGCGGCTCGAAGGTGACGGGCGAGGATACGTCCGCGTACCTTCTCAAGGACAGCAACATCCTCTCGGGCGGCTACACCTTCGGCAAGGTGACCAGGACGGAGGAAAAGGGCAAGCGGATGCGCGTTGCGGGCGTCCTGCTGTGCGTGTTCGCGCTTGTGGCGGCCGCTCTGCTGGCGGTGTTCCGCGCGATCGGCAGCGGGGCGGGGTATGTCGGATGGCCGGCGTTCCTGCTGCCTGCCGCCGTGTTTGCCGTCGGGTTGATCGTCGCGCTCTGTTCGCTGGCGCGTTCCAAAAAAGAGAAAGCGGAAACGGTGACCGTTTCGGGAGGATATCAGAGAATGGAAAAGGAGATCAGGGCGGCACAGCCGTACGAATTGTTGTTTGACCGTTATTTTAACGGGGAAGACGCGGAGGAGGACGAAAAAGAGTACGCCGCCGAGCCTGAATTCGAGCAGTACATTAAATTCGATTCTTCCAGGTCGCTGGAAGAGTTGTGCGCGGGGCTGAAAGACCTTGCGCGCCGCCGCGGGCTTCTCCTTTCCGACGAAGAGGTGCACAGCATCCTCGCTGCGCTCTGTTCCTCCCGCCTTCTGCTCCTGTACGGGCAGAAGCAGGAGACGGTGTCTGCGCTCATCCGCGTGCTGGGCGAGTATTTCGGCAGCGGCACGTATGCGGAAGAGGCGGCGGAGGGCTACGCTTCCCCCCGCGACTTTTTGCAGGTCACCGAGGAGAACACCACGCGCAGCACGGCGGCGGCGCGCGCGATCTCGGACGCATCGTGCAATGCGGATAAGGCGTATATCGCCTCGCTCTGCAACGTCGCACCCGAAGAGATGAGCAAATTCTTCCTGCCCTTTGTCAAGTACGTCAACTATCCCGACAGGGGCGCGACCGTGCTGGTCAGCGAAAACGGCGCGGAGGGCAGGGTATATGTGCCCAACAACGTCTGGTTCCTCTTTTCGCTCAAGGAGGGCGCGGACGCAAGCGCGCTGGACGCGGGCATCGCCGATTGCGCCGGCCTTCTGTGTGTGGAAGGCGCCGCGGGGCAGGCGGAAGAGGAGAGCGCGGGCGAAGAGAACTGGGTCAATATCGGTCAGATCGAATGGGCTGGCAAAAAGTACAGCGCCGACTTCACGATGGGCGAAGAGACGTGCTGGAAAAAGATAGACAGGCTGGAAAAGTACGTCGATACCCGCGCGGGCTATCACATCTCTGGCAAGGAATGGGGCGCGCTGGAGCTGTATTCTTCCGTCATGCTCGCATGCGGAGAGGAAGAGAACGCGGTGCTCGATCATACGCTCGCCGCAAGGCTGGTGCTCCCTGCCGTCTGCCGTCTCGGCGGCAAGGCGTTCGGCGCGGAGGGCGGCATCGCTGCTTCTTTCGAAAACATTTTCGGCGAGGGCAACACGCCCGAAAGTAAAAAACTCATCGACAGGATCGGCGCCGCATCGCTCACGGGCGGCAGAGGGGAATAACATGGGAGAATTTTTCAACGGCCTGCTGGAGCTCGCCTCTTCGCCGTACGCCATCGTCGTCTATATCGCCGTCGTGCTCGTGCTCATGATCGCCGTCGTCATCGCCCTCATGTCGCGGGACGGCGCGTCGGGCGGGCGGGTGCGCGCGCCCGGAAAAAAGGGCGGCAAGACGGAGAGCGGCGAAAGCGCCGTGCCCGTGCAGGCGGTATACGTCAAACAGGCGGGAGCGGCCTTTGCGGGCGGAGAAGAGAAGGAGGAGACGCCCTCGGAAGAGGGTGCGAGCCGCTTCGGCAGGCTGAGCGAGGTAGACGCCAATCGCGCATCGTATGTGCGCAACAGCTACGACGACAACGTGACGCTGAAAGGGATCTGCGAGGGCCTGCGCAACTTTGCCGCGGGGAATCTGCGCCTGTATTACAGCATCGACGATATCCGCCGCTTTATCGCGGGGCTGCTGGTCTCGCCCATCATGATCCTGCAGGGGATGTCGGGTACGGGCAAAACGTCGTTGGCGTGCGCGTTCGGGAAGTTTGTGGACAATACGTCGATGGTGGTGCCCGTGCAGCCGATGTGGAAGGAGCGGACGGACCTGCTTGGATATTACAACGAATTTACGAGGCGGTTTACGGAAACGGACCTGCTGGTGCGGATGTACGAGGCAAATTACAGCAAGGATATCTTCATCACGGTGCTGGACGAAATGAACATCGCGCGCGTGGAGTATTATTTTGCGGAGTTTCTGTCTCTTTTGGAACTGGCGAAGTCGGACAGAAAGCTGACGGTGATCTCGGACAGCTGGAAAAACGACCCCGCGCAGCTGCACGGGGGGAAGATCGACCTTCCCGAGAACATGTGGTTCATCGGGACGGCAAACAACGACGATTCGACGTTTGCGATCTCGGATAAAGTGTACGACCGCGCGATGATCATGAACCTGGACGACAAGGCGGAAGAATTTTACGCGGAAAAGCAGAGACCTTTGGCGCTGTCGGCGGAGCGGTTCAAAGAACTGGGGCGGGAAGCGGAACAGGAATACAGGATGACGGCGCGCAACCGCAAGCGCCTGGAACGGATGGACGCGTTTTTGAAGGAAAACTTCCACGTGACGTTCGGAAACCGTATCATGAAACAGATCCGTGCGTACGTGCCCATCTATGTGGCGTGCGGCGGGGACGAATTGGAAGCGCTGGACGACATTCTGGCAAAGAAAGTGATGAGAAAGCTGAGCGTGCAGAATCCCGTGTATTTAAGGAACCATGCGGACAGATTCTGCCGCTTTCTGGACGAATTGTTCGGCGAGGAAAACATGACGCAGTGCAAAGCGGCGATGCGCCGCCTGCAGCTCAATGCCTGATGTCTGACGCATACGGAGGGATACGCGGATGAGTTATCTGGATACATATTACCGCGCGTTTGCCGCGTACGAAAAGAGCGTGCGGGGAGACCGCGACGCAGAGAGGCTTCTGCGGGCGATCGCCCTCGAAGCGGACTGCGAAAGCATCGAACTCGTGCAGACGGAGTGCCGCATCGAGGACGACTGGATCGAGGCGATCGAGCGCGGTCTCGAACACGTCGGCAAAGCCATCGCGCAGGAGCGGCAGTTCATTCTCTCCAACGGGGAAGTGGTGCCCATCGAAAAGGTCAAGTCTGTCTCGCGCGAGACGGTGGTGCACCTTTCCAAGCACAGCAATCTCTTAAAGCAGGTCAAGGACAGCGACGACATCATGCCCGAAAAGCTGTACACCGTCGAGCGCCTGAGCGACTTTGCCGTGTACGAAAACAGATTCCTGTACATGCTGCTCTGCTATCTCAAAGATTTCATCACCTACCGCCTCAACAAGATCATCGACCTTACCAACAAATACAGCGGCAGCCTGCGCATCCGCAAGACGGTCAGCGCAGAGGGGCGCAAACTCTGTTTCGAGGCAAACCTCGACGAGGAGATCTTCAACGATCCGCTCGTTTCCGAGCGCAACCCCGTCAAGGAAAAGATCGCCGTCATCAACGGGCTGCTCAGCACGGTGATGATCTATCTCTCCACCCCGCTGATGGAAGAGGCGGGCAAGGCGGCAAAACTGCGCCCGCCCGTCACCGAAACCAACGTCCTGCGCATGGACAAGGATTTCAAGGGCGCCATGCAGCTGTATCACTTTGTAACGGCGTACGACGCAGACGGTTTTACGACAGAAGAGAAGAAAAAGGCTCTTTCTCCTTTCGGCGAAGGGGTCGCGGAAGAGATGGCGCAGGGCATCGCTCTCCTGTCTTTCCTCACGTACAAGCACGGCATGGGCGCGGAGTCGTACCTCAAGGCGCGCTTTTGCGAGGAAGAGGAGCGCCGCAAAAAGCTTGCCGAACAGGAACTTTTGGAAAAGCTGGAAAAACTGCGCAGGCAGATCCGCCAGAGCGGCGTCGGCGCAGAGGAGTACATGCTCCTGCTCGAACAGCGCAACCGCTCGCTGGAAAGCACGGAAGTGCGCCTGAAAACGGCGCAGGACCTGCTGGAAAAATCGGAAAAACGTGTGGGCGAGCTCACTGCCGAAACGGAAGAAAAAGATCGAAAACTCGCCGCGCAGGAAGAAGCGCACAGGGCGGAGACAGAACGCCTGCGCGAAGAGCACGCGCAGGAACTCGCGCGCCTGAGCGCCGAGCACGAAGAGCGCTGCCGCGCCCTGGACGAACAGATCGCGCAGCTTGAAAATAAGGTGCTGGAAGAGCGCGCGGCGGGCGAAGAAAGGCTTGCCGCCCAGCGCCAGGAGGCGGAAGAGAGGATACAAAGCGCCGCGCGCGAAGCGCAGTCCCAGCGCGAACTGGCGGCAAAGGCCGAACAGTCGGCGCGCGAAGCGGAGGATAAAAATGCCGTCCTGCTCGCCAAATACAACGCTCTGCGCAGCGAACACGGCCTGTTTACCGAAGAGGACGATTTCACCGCGCAGGCGAATTTCGACGAACTGGAAAGGCAGTATAAAGTCTTTACCCGCTTTTTCAAGTCGGAATGGAAAAAGGCGAAAAAGCGCATCCGCCGCGAGGTCTTGCGCGGCATCAGGACAAAGGGCGGCAAGGCGCCGACGGACGCGGAACAGACATCGGAACAGCCCGAGGCGCAGGAACAGAGCTCGGAACAGACAAACCCGCAGGAACAGCCCGAGGCGCGGGAGGAAAACACGTTGCAGGAGCGGATGACGGCGGCAGAGGACGCGGCAGAGAGGGAGAGGGATGAAGAATAACGGTACAAAGAGACGGACAAAGAAAAAATATATTTTTCTGATCGTCGCGCTTGTCGTCGTAGCGGCGCTGCTCGCGCTTGCGGCGCTGTATCTGTACGGCGACCCTTCCGACAGAATGCCCCTGGTGCGGTCGGAGACGATGGTGCTGCTGGTGGCGCTGGCATTGCTTCTGCCCGTCCTGCTCGTGGTCATGCTGATCACCTTTCTTTCGGGCAAAAAGGGCGGCAAGATTGAGAGCGGCGAAAGCGCCGCGCCCGTGCAGGCGGTATACGTCAAACAGGCGGGAGCGGCCTTTGCGGGCGGAGAAGAGAAAGAAGAGACGCCTTCGGAAGAGGGTGCGAGCCGCTTCGGCAGGCTGAGCGAGGTAGACGCCAATCGCGCATCGTATGTGCGCAACAGCTACGACGACAACGTGACGCTGAAAGGGATCTGCGAGGGCCTGCGCAACTTTGCCGCGGGGAATCTGCGCCTGTATTACAGCATCGACGATATCCGCCGCTTTATCGCGGGGCTGCTGGTCTCGCCCATCATGATCCTGCAGGGGATGTCGGGTACGGGCAAAACGTCGTTGGCGTGCGCGTTCGGGAAGTTTGTGGACAATACGTCGATGGTGGTGCCCGTGCAGCCGATGTGGAAGGAGCGGACGGACCTGCTTGGATATTACAACGAATTTACGAGGCGGTTTACGGAAACGGACCTGCTGGTGCGGATGTACGAGGCAAATTACAGCAAGGATATCTTCATCACGGTGCTGGACGAAATGAACATCGCGCGCGTGGAGTATTATTTTGCGGAGTTTCTGTCTCTTTTGGAACTGGCGAAGTCGGACAGAAAGCTGACGGTGATCTCGGACAGCTGGAAAAACGACCCCGCGCAGCTGCACGGGGGGAAGATCGACCTTCCCGAGAACATGTGGTTCATCGGGACGGCAAACAACGACGATTCGACGTTTGCGATCTCGGATAAAGTGTACGACCGCGCGATGATCATGAACCTGGACGACAAGGCGGAAGAATTTTACGCGGAAAAGCAGAGACCTTTGGCGCTGTCGGCGGAGCGGTTCAAAGAACTGGGGCGGGAAGCGGAACAGGAATACAGGATGACGGCGCGCAACCGCAAGCGCCTGGAACGGATGGACGCGTTTTTGAAGGAAAACTTCCACGTGACGTTCGGAAACCGTATCATGAAACAGATCCGTGCGTACGTGCCCATCTATGTGGCGTGCGGCGGGGACGAATTGGAAGCGCTGGACGACATTCTGGCAAAGAAAGTGATGAGAAAGCTGAGCGTGCAGAATCCCGTGTATTTAAGGAACCATGCGGACAGATTCTGCCGCTTTCTGGACGAATTGTTCGGCGAGGAAAACATGACGCAGTGCAAAGCGGCGATGCGCCGCCTGCAGCTCAATGCCTGAAAAGGGGAGCTGCCGCACTTGCAACAGGAGTAGCCTATGACGAGAAAAGCAAAAATCATCTATATCATCGGCTCGGTCATCATCGGCGTCGTGTCCCTCCTTGCCGTCCTTCTTTCGCTGGTCGCAAGCGGCGCCATCGACGCGAGACAGACAAAGCTCGTATATGCGTCCTTCTCCAACGAATTTGTCTACGACGGTCAGGCGCACGGGGAAGAGGGCTGGGAGCTGATCAGCGGCGAACTGCGCGAAGGGCACTCTTCCGTGGTCACCGTTTCGGGCACGCAGACGGAAGTGGGCGAAAGTTCCAACTATTTCTCCGTCGTGATCGTGGACGAAAGGGGCGCAGACGTCAGCGGACATTACGAGATCGAATACCAGCCGGGCACCCTGCGCGTCACTCCGCGCGAGATCTCTGTCACGGCGGGGTCGGCCGCAAGGGCATACGACGGCACGGCGCTCACCTGCGAGAGTTTTTCCGTGACGGGCGGGCAGCTGGCGCAGGGGCACTCGATCAGCGCCTCTTTCGGCGCCTCTGTCACGCAGGTCGGCAAGGTGCAGAACAAGATGGCCGTCGCCGTCTTCGACGCGGAAAAAAAAGACGTCACCGCCAACTATGCCGTCACCGTTACGGACGGGCTTTTGGAAGTGACGCCGCGCAAGCTGGTGCTGCAATCCGCTTCGGAAAGTAAGGTGTACGACGGCACGCCGTTCACGCTGGAAAAATACGAAGTGAGCGAGGGCAGCCTTGCAGACGGGCAGAGCGAAAAAGTGACTTTCAACGCGAGTCTGACCAATGTGGGGAGCGTTCAAAACGCGTTTGCCGCGGTCATTTACGCATCGGACGGCGTGACGGACGTGACGTCCAACTACGACCTGTCCTGCCTGTTCGGCACGCTGGAGATCACCAAACGTCCCCTGTCTGTCGCAACGGAGAGCCAGAACAAGGTGTACGACGGTACGCCGCTGACCAATGGGAACTATGAGATCACGGCGGGAAGCGTCGCCGAGGGACAGAATGCCGAGATCGAAGTGACGGGCAGCATCACAGGCGTCGGAACGGCGGAAAATGCTCTGAATGTCGTCATTTACGACGACGGCGAGGACGTCACGGACAATTACAGGATCGAAAAACAGCCGGGCACGCTGGAGGTCACCAAACGGCCGCTCTCTCTGAAGATCGGCAGTAATACGAAGGTGTACGACGGCACGGCGCTCACCGACGGGGAGTATGAGATCACGGCGGGAGAGGTGGCGCCCGAACAGACGCTCTCCGTACTGGCGACGGGTTCGCAGACGACGGTGGGGCAGAGCGAAAATGCGGCGGCGGTCACCGTGACGGACTCGGCGGGAGAGGACGTTACCCTCAACTATTCGCTCACCGTGACGAACGGTACACTCGAAGTGACACCGCGCAAGCTGGTGCTCCAATCCGCTTCGGACAGCAAGGTGTACGACGGCACGCCGCTGGTGCGGGAAGAATACCAAGTGAGCGAGGGGAGCCTTGCGGAAGGGCAGAGCGAAGGCGTCACCTTCAATGCGAGCCTGACGGGAGTGGGAAGCATCCAAAACGAATTTGCCGCCGTCATTTACGCATCAGACGGCGAGACGGACGTAACTTCTAACTACGATCTTTCCTGCCTGTTCGGCACGCTGGAAGTCACCAAACGGCCTCTCTCTTTGAAGATCGGCGACGATACGAAGGTGTACGACGGCACGGCGCTGACCAACGGGGAGTATGAGATCACGGCGGGAGAGGTGGCGCCCGAACAGACGCTCTCCGTGCTGACGGCGGGCTCGCAGACGACGGTCGGCCGTTGCGATAATACGGCGGCGGTCACCATAAAGGATGCGGCAGGGGAAAACGTTACCCTCAATTATGCGCTCACCGTGACGAACGGGACTTTGGAGATCATGCCGCGCAAGCTGGTGCTGCAATCCGCTTCGGAAAGTAAGGTGTACGACGGCACGCCGCTGGTGCGGGAAGAATATACGGCGAGCGAGGGCAGTCTTGCGGAAGGACAGAGCGAAAGGGTGACTTTCAACGCGAGCCTGACGGGTGTGGGAAGTATCAAAAACGAATTTGCCGCAGTCATCTATGCATCGGACGGCGTGACGGATGTGACGTTTAACTACGATCTTTCCTGCCTCTATGGCACGCTGGAAGTGGCGGCGCGCAAGCTGGTGTTGCAGTCCGTGTCGGACAGCAAGATCTACAACGGTACGCCTCTGGTGCGGGAAGAATATACGGCGAGCGAGGGCAGCCTTGCGGAAGGACAGAGCGAAAGGGTGACTTTCAACGCGAGCCTGACCAATGTGGGAAGTATCAAAAACGAATTTGCCGCAGTCATCTATGCATCGGACGGCGTGACGGATGTGACGTTTAACTACG
>CALVHV010000076.1 GCA_944328845.1 uncultured Clostridia bacterium
GCCCGGTACAGTACCGAACTCACTCACAAGTAATTTAATTAAATTTTTGTCCAAACTTTGGGGTTCACTTCAAAAACCGCCCTCGCCCGAAAAAGGGCGTTCGCGCGGCTATTTTTTTTCGGACGCGCGCAAAAACTCCAGGAGGGCGCGCTTTTGCTCGGGGCTCAGGCTTTCCACGCGGCGCAGAAGCTCGTCCGTCTCCTCCCCTCCCTGCGGCAGCTCTTCGTAGCGGAAAAACTCCGCAAGCGTGATGCCGAACGCCCCGCAGATGGCGCGAAGCGTGGAAAGTTTGGGCTCCGCCTTGCGTACATATAGATTGTTGAGAGTGGATTGCGTAAGCATCGCTTCCATCGCCAGATTGTTGACCGACCATCCGCGCCGGCGGCGCAGTTCGTCTATCCTTTCGAGAACATCCATCTGTTTCACCTCTTTTGAGTTATTTTATAACAAATTTGAGATAAATACTTAACTCATATAATTGACAAAATAACCCATTTGAGTTATACTAAAGAAAAAGAAGGAGCTTTGAAAGCGGCAAAAAGCGAACGAAAGAGCGCAAACTTTTTCAAAGCGTTGACAGCGAATACCGAATATGGTAAGATGATGTTAAAGGGCATAAACATTCTGCCCCTGATAAAAGGAGAAATATGAAAACCATTTTACAGATCGATCACCTGAGCAAGACGTATGCAGGCGGCAAAAAGGCGGTGGACGATTTAAGCTTGCGCGTGTGCGAGGGCGACATTTACGGATTTATCGGACAGAACGGCGCGGGAAAGACGACCACTCTGCGCGCGGTGACGGGCATCCTCCCCTTTGACGCGGGAGAGATCACCATCGACGGGATGTCCGTCAAAGAACAGCCCGTCGCATGCAAGGCGGTGACGGCATATATCCCCGACAATCCCGACCTGTACGAATACCTGACGGGCATCCAGTACCTCAACTACATTGGGGATATTTTCGGCATCGGAAAGGACGTGCGGCGGGAGCGCATCGAAAAATACGCAAACATGTTCCGCATCCTCGGCGATCTCGGGTCGCTGATCGGCTCTTACTCGCACGGCATGAAGCAGAAGCTGGCGATCATCGCGGCGCTTCTGCACGCGCCTAAGCTGATGGTTTTGGACGAGCCGTTTGTGGGACTGGACCCCGAAGCGGCGTTCAAACTGAAACAGGTGTTCCGCGAGATGTGCGAAGCGGGCAGCGCCATTTTCTTTTCCACGCACGTTCTGGACGTGGCGGAAAAACTGTGCAATAAAATTGCCATCATCAAGGGCGGCAAGCTGATGGCGGACGGCGACATCGACGCGGTACGCGGCGACGAGAGTCTCGAATCTGTGTTCATGGAGGTGCTGGAAAGCCATGAAAAGTAAGTGGCTGCTGCTGACCAAGATCCAGCTGATGGGCCTGTTCGATTTCAACAAGGCGCGCTACTCCAAGGACACAAAGACGGTACGCCGCACGGCGGGCATGGCAGCCGTCATGGCGATCGTAGGGCTGTGCATCTGCGCATACGTCGTCTTTTTTGCCGTGGAGTTCTGCAACCAGGGCATCGGCTCCCACCTGCCCGCCCTGCTGATCGCGCTCACCTCCTTTATCACCCTGCTCTTTTCGCTGTTGCAGGGCTGCTCGGTGCTGTTTGCGATGAAAGACTACGACCACGTGATGTCCCTGCCCGTCAAAAAGACGGACGTGCTGATCAGCCGCCTCGTCTGCATCTACCTTGCCAACCTCGCATTTGCCCTGCCCGTCGTCATTCCGGGGACGGCCGTCCTCTTTGTCATGGACGGGTTTTCGCTTGCAGTGCTGGGCGTGACGCTGGCGGGAATGATCTTTTCACCCCTGCTGCCCATGGCAGTCGCCATCGCGCTGAGCACCCTTTTAACGGCGCTGACGGCGCGTTTCCGCTATAAAAACGTGTTGCAGATCATCCTCGGCGTCCTGCTCTTTTTGGGCGTGATGATCGCCAGTTTTTCCTTCTCCTACTCTTCCTCCGCACAAGAAACGGTCGACATGAACGCCGTCTACTCGATGCTGGTGGGAAAGATCTACCTGCCCGCCCTGCTCATCGACACAACGCTTTCGGGCGGCGTTTGGGGCATCTTTGCCTTTATGGGCATTTCCCTGGCGACGGTGGCGGTCTTTGTCCTCATCGTCGCGCTCTGTTTCGATCGGGTGCACGAGGCGCTCTCCGCGCGCGCGGCGGGCGTCAAGTACACGGCACAGAGCGTGCGCGGCGGTTCCGTCTTTTCCGCGCTCGTCAAACGGGAGTTCAAGCGGCTCTTTTCCGCATCCGGTTACTTTATCAACGCGCTGTGCGGCACCATCCTGCTGCTCGTCGCCGCCGTCGTACTGCTGTTTCTCGGTCCCGACGTCCTGTTCGGACAGACGGAAGAGGCGATCCCCCTCTCCATGTTCGCCTATGCCGGCGCGGGATTTGCCTTTTTCTGCATCGGCATGAGCAATCCCGCGGCGAGCGCCCTGTCGCTGGAAGGAAAAACGCGCGAACAGCTGTTTGTGCTGCCCGTGGCGCCGCGTCACGTCCTGCTCGCCAAGGCGCTCCCCACCTTTGTATGCAACGCGCCCGCAGGACTGATCTTTTCCGTGATCTTCTGCCTGCGGTTCGAAGCGGACCTGCTCTGCTGGATCCTGACCCCGCTGAGCATCCTCCTCTTTTCCGCATTCTGCGCACTGGGAGGGATCTTCCTCAATTACAAATTCCCCAAATACGACTGGTCGAACCCCACCATGGTCGCCAAAAACAGCGTTCCCGTCATGATCTGCGTGTTCGGGAGCATGTTCCTCGGCATTGCCTGCATCGTTTTGGGGATGGCGGCGAAATTTTGGGCACACCTCGCCGTGGACGCGGTCTGCATCGTGCTGTCCGCCGTCCTGTGGGTCTATCTGTCCAAGATCAAAACTTTCTATATGGACTGACTTTTTACGTAACTTTCGTTCAAAAAAAAGGCACCGTACCCGAATTTTCGGGTACGGTGCCTTTTTTTGCAGATCAGATCTCGAACGCCCAGTCCCCATCCTCAAAGACGGGAAAGCGCGCGCCCGTATCGGTGACGCCCGTGATGTTCAGATCGTCGTTTCCGATCATAAAATCGACATGGATCATCGAGTCGTTGATGCCCATGGCGTGCAGCTCTTCCTCCGTATGCTCTTCGTAGCCGCGCACGCAATTGGTAAAGCCCCTGCCCAGTGCGAGGTGGCAGGCGGCGTTTTCGTCGAACAGCGTGTTATAAAAGAGGATGCCCGTCCCGTTGATGGGAGAGCGGAAAGGCACCAGCGCACATTCGCCCAGCTGCGCCGCGCCCTCGTCCATGGCGATCATCTTTTTGAGCGCCGCGCCGCCCTGCGCGGCGTGCACCTCCGTCGCCCTGCCGCCGGCAAAGCGCACGGAAAAGCTGCGGATGAGCTGACCCTGCCAGGAAAGCGGCTTCGTCGAGTACACGATGCCCTCCGCTTCGCCCGCTTTGGGGCTGGTAAAGCACTCTTCCGAGGGGATGTTGGGGTTGAACTCCACGCCCGAAAGCGTCTTTTCGCTCCCTGCGGCAAAGAGCCCCTCCTTCATCAGCCCCACGCGCAGGTCGGTGCCGTTGGAGCTCCTGTATTCGAGCGAGGTGAGCCCCAGCCCGTTGAGATAGGCACAGCGCGCCTGCAGCGCCCTGTTGTGTTCCTGCCAGTTGGCGACGGGATTGCCCTCATATGCGCGCGAGCATTGCAGAATGGCGCGCCACATCTTTTCGACGGCGGCAGAGACGGGCATATGCGGGAACACCTTTTTTGCCCAATCTTTCCCCGGTACGGCGGCGATGCACCACTGGTATTTGTTTTCCATCTTATCGCGGAAGGGCTTGATGATGCTCTGGCGCGCCTGCATGGCGCGGGCGTATTTTTCCGTATCGATGCCGTTCAGCCCGTCCGGGTCCGCGCTCTCCAGATACAGCCGCGCGGGGAGATCGCGCACCTGCGCGCGCAGCTTTTCCTGCTGCCAGAAAGGCACCTCTCCCAGCATTTCTTCCGTCTTGTATTCGGCGCCCAGCCGTGCGATGGGCTGATGCGTCCACTCCACGGTAACTTTTGCCGCGCCTGCGCGGTAACACTCTTCCGCGCACATCACCGCAAATTCCGGCTGATCCAGCTCGGCGGAAATAATGACTTCCTGCCCCTTCTGCACGTTCAGACCCATGCGGGCAAGCAATTTTGCGTAATTCATCAAAGCTGTCTTTTGCATGCTTTCCTCCTCAGCGCATCTCTCCGCTCCACGTTCCGTTCTCAAAAACGGGGATACGTTCCCCCGTTTTCGTGACGCCCGTGATCTCCAGATCCTCCGCGCCGATCATAAAATCGACGTGGATCATCGAATCGTTGACCCCCATCAGAGCGAAGTCGTCCTTCTTATACTGCGCAAAGTTGCGGATGGTGTTGGAATACCCCCTTCCCAGCGCGAGGTGGCAGCAGGCGTTTTCGTCGAACAGCGTATTGTAGAAGAGAAGCCCCGTCTGATTGATGGGCGATTCGAAAGGCACGAGCGCACATTCGCCGAGGTACGCCGCCCCCTCGTCCATGGCGAGGATCTTCCGCAGGAGCGCCTCGTTTTTTTCTGCGCCGCAGTCTGTCGCTCTGCCTCCTTCGAATTTCAGCCAAAAATTTTCGATGAGCTCTCCGCCGTAGGAGAGGGGCTTGACCGCGTACACGATGCCCTCCGCCGCCCCGCGGCGAGGGGTGGTAAAACATTCTTCCGTGGGAATGTTGGGGTTAAAATGATCGCCGTCGACCGTGCTTTTCCTGCCCGAAATGAACTGCGCCTGTTCGATGAGCCCCACTTTCAGGCGGGTGCCGTTGGCGCTCTTGTATTCGAGGGCGGCAAAGCCGTAAGAATTGAGCTTGTCGCACTTGTCGCGCAGGTTGCGGTTGTGCCACATCCAGTCGGTGAGCGGGTCTTTCCCGTCCGCACGGGCGCAGTGCAGGATCTGTTCCCACAGCAATTCGACGGCGGTGCCTGCGCGCTCCTTGGGAAAGATCTTCTTTGCCCAGCCCACGGAAGGGACGGCGGCAACGCACCACTGATAGCGGTTGGTCATGGCGTCCTGGTAAGGCTTTAAAATGGCGGAACGCGCCATGGACGCGAGGGTAAGCTTTTCGCGGTCGGCGCCCTTCATGCCGTCGGGATCGGCAGAAGCGATGCGGATATAGACGGGCAGCTGTTCCGCCCTCTGTTTCATCTTTTCCTCTTCCCAAGCGGGGACACCTCCCAGTTCGCGTACCCCCTCGAAGCGGGAAGCAAGTTTTTCCAGCGGCTGGTGATGCCATTCCACACTCACATCCGCCGCGCCCGCGCGGTAACATTCTTCCGCGAGCATGGCGATAAATTCGGGCTGGTCGAGCTGCGCATTGATGACCACGCGCTGGCCCTTGCGGACACTGCCGCCCACGCGCGCGATGAGCTTTGCGTAGTTGCGGAGAAGCGACTTTTTCATTTCGGTAAAACTTCCTGTATTTGTTTCCCCTATCATACTCTTTTTATGAAAAAAAGTCAACCCCCGTCCGCCGCAGAGAAATGCGGAAAGAGCGCTTTTTATGCAAGAAAGGCAATTTTTGCATGCCTGTTGACATACGCCGCGCAATGTGGTATGATTTTTTTAAGAATTTTTTCTTTTTTCCAACAAAACGGGCTTCCCGATTGTTATAAAGGCGAAAGGATATGAAAACGGCGGCACTGGAAAAACACATAGACGCGCTGCGCGCGGGCGACGCGCGCGCCTTCGACGCGGTTTACGAGCAGACGAACAGGACGGTCTATTTTGCCGTGCTGTACATTGTGCGCGACAAAATGTATGCGGAAGACATCCTGCAGGAGACGTATGTGCGCGCCCTGCGCTCGCTGGATTCGTACACGCCCGGCACAAACTTTACCGCATGGCTGGCGCGCATCGGAAAGAACCTGGCGCTCAACCACGTCAAGCGGGCAAAGAGAGAGGTGTTTACCGATTTTCAGGAAGACACGTACAAATACGGAACACAGGAGACGCAGCTCCCCTATCTCTTCGACCTCGCCGCCAAGATCCTTTCCGAAGATGAGTACGAGATCCTCATGCTCTGCCAGGTGGCGGGCTACAAGCGGCGGGAGGTGGCGCAGATGCTGCAGCTGCCCGTCGGCACGGTGACATGGAAAAACAACGAGGCTCTGAAAAAGCTGAAAAAAGAACTCAGCAAGGAGGGCGAAGAATGAAAGACATCAAAAAAATGCTCCGCGAGCAGGCGCCGAACGTTCTGCCCGACGAGAGCGTAAAACAAAATATCTGCCGCGAACTGGGGATGGCACAGCCGATGCAGGAACAGGCGGCACTGGCGCACGGCGGCACGAAGGCGCTCCCCTCCAAAAAGACGTGGATCGCGCTGACCGCCCTGTTTCTGGTGCTGGTACTGGCGTTCTGCCTGCTTTTGCCCCTCCTGCTGAAAAAAGGAACGGGTACAGGGCCGAACAAGTTTACTTCCATCGAGACCACGGAAGACTTTTACGTGTACGGCGCCGCGTCGGTGGGCTCCCTGCTTTCCGCCAGAGAACAGGCTGTTTCCGCTTCGGCAAAGAGCTTTTCCGCCGCCGCACCCGCCGCGCAGGACCTTTCGGACAGCGAACAGAAGATCGTAGACACGGTAAACGGCTACCTTTCCCTCGTGGAGGGATTGCTCGGCGAGGGGAATATCGAGCACACACAGGCGGAAACGCCCTCCGATCCCGCCTATGAAAACTATCGCTACCACACCACCATCCGCTACAAAGACCTGCTGGGAGAAGAGGTGACGTACGAGCTGTACTACAACGAACTGCTCAACGGCGTCGAACAGGAGGACGGAGAGCGGGAGGAAAATTACGATATCGAGGGCGTGCTCGTGGTCGGCGGCACCGCTTACGAGGTGTACGGTTCGCGCGAATCCTCTACCGAGGAGGACGAGAGCGAGAGCGAGAGCGAAAACGAGCTGCAATTCACCGCCTACCTCAACGCGGAAAAGACGCAGTACCTGCGCATGGAACAGAAAACCGAACTGGAAACGGAAGAAGGCGAACAGGAATCGGAACAGGAATTTGAATACACCTTTGTTTCCGACGGGGAATGGCAGGAACGCACGGAAGTAAAATACGAACAGGAAGGCGAAGAGCTGGAACTGGAGATCCGCGTGGAAAAGCGCGGGCAGGAAAAGGACGAACTCCGCTTCCGCCGCGAAAACAAAGCCAACGCTCTGGACGTGGAAGCAAAAATCGGCGGGGAAGACGTGCGCTTTACCATCGAGATCGTCAGCGAAAACGGAAAAACCTTCTATCGGTACCGTTTTTCGGGCAACCATTCTTCGGATGCCGACCGCTTTGAAGGATCCTGGCACCACGGAGACGATGACGACGATGACGACGATTAAACGCCCGCTTTTATAAAAACAGAATTTGCGCTCTTTTAAAAATTTAAAAAGAGATGGGAGCCGCCCAAAGCGGCTCCCATCTCTTTTTGTTTCCTGTTCCTTCTCTTTCCGTTTTCCTCTTGTCCTTCCCTCTTCCTAGTCCGTTCCTCTTCCCGCCCTTGAACGTTTTGCTCTTGCTCGCAGCCTGTCCGTCCGCTTCCGAAAAAAAATTCTCTTATTATACGCGCGCGGAAAAAATTTTTTGCAAATTTTCCAACAAAACGGCAGAAACTATTGTTGTATCAGTGTAAACGGCAAGCGCAAAAGCCCCTGAAAAAAATTTAAAAAAATTTTTAAAACTTTCCAACAAATCGCAGACCTGCTCTGTTGTATAAGTGTACAGGGCAAGCGCATAGCTCAAAAATCTTAAAAAGTAAGGAGAAAGAAAATGAAAAAATTAGCATTGGCAGGAATGGCAACCTTGACGGCACTCACCCTTTCGCTGGGCGTTGCGGCTTGTTCGAACGGGAACAAGGACAAATTCGATCTGCCCGAGACGACGGCGCAGTCGTACAGTTTCAGTGCCGCATCGGCGGGCACCATCATTTCCGCGATGAACGGCGGCAGTGCGGCGCAGACGGCAAGGGCGCTGAGCACGGTGACCGACGAAGAGACGATCGGCGAACTCAACAACTATATGATGCTGGTGGAGAGCCTGCTTTCGGACGGGTCTTTCGGAACGACGTACGAAACTTCAGACCGCCCCGAATATGCGGTCAAAGCCGTCGTTTCCTATATGGACATCACGGGGGCAAAGCTCAGCTATACGATGTACTATAACGAGGACAACAACACCTCTCACACCGAGTCCGACTGGGACGACGGGCGCCTGGAAGAAGAGACGGAAAGCAGGGCGGACATCGACGGCGTTCTCGTCATCGACGGAGCGGACTATCCTTTCAGCGGCAGGACCAAGACGGAAACGGAAGGAAATGAATCGGAACGCGAGACCACCTTTACCGTACAGATGGGAACGACGGCGGAAGGTCTGGCGAGAGTGATGCGCGTGGAACAGGAATCGGAAGCGGAGGAAGACGAGACGGAAGAAGAGTATTCCTACATCATTTCCGAAGGCAGAACGGAGATCGAGCGCAGCACCCTCAAAGTGGAGCAGGAACGCGGCGAAACGGAAATCGAAATGGCGGTGAGAAAGGACAACGCGACGCAGATCTTCTTCTTTGAAAAGGAAGAAGGCGCGCGCAACTCCATCCGCATCACGGTAGGAAACAACGGCTCGGCACAGGAATACATCGTGCGCGTAGTGACGGACGAAAACGGCAACAGCTATTACGAATACAGCACGAAAGACGGCGGATCCTTCCATTGTCATCGCAACGGCCAGGACGATTGGGACGACCGTTACGACGACTGACCCCCTATCTTTGCCCCGCGCCGAACGGCGCGGGGCTTTTTCCTGCCGTTTCCCGACAAAGGCGACTGCGGCAAAGGGACATCCCTTTGCCGCAGAAGATCATTTTTGCGCTCTTTTTCGGATACCGTCCATCAAGAACAAAAACACTGCCGCCAAAAAAGGCGCGGCGGAAAGGCACAGAAACGCCGTGCGGATGCCCGTCCCTTCCGCCGTCGCGCCCATCACGGCGGGCAGGGCGGCGCCGCCCACATCCTGCGCAAGGGCAAGGGATGCGAGCAGCCAGCCGCCCGTCTGCGGCAAAAACTTGCCCGCGGCGGACATGGCGCCGGGCGAAAGCACCCCCACAAACAACCCGCAGGCGACCGCGGCGGCGAGCGCGGCGGGCGCGGGCGCCAGCGCCGCGACAAGGTAACAGCACCCCGCCAGCAGGGCGGAAAAGAGCAGGAGGCAGAAGGGTGCGCCCCTCTTTTTTAAAAATACAAAACAGGTGCCGCCCACCCCCAGGCAGGCAGCAAACATCGCAAAACCGAGCAGGGACCCGCTCTCCTGCCCGAACAGCTCCTGCGCGAAGGAAGAGACGTACTGGTTGACAGCCACTTCCGCGCCGCACCCGAAAAACACCGCCGCCAGCGCAAACAGATAGAAAGGACGGAACGCGTCTTTGCGCGGGGCGAGCGTCTCCCCTTTCGGGAGCTGCGCCGCGGGCAGGAACAGGAGCACACAGGCGGGCACAGCGGAGAGCAGGAGGACGGCGATGTTCCAGCGCTCGGCGCCGAACAGCGCGAAAAAGAGGAGCAGAAAGAGAGCAAGCGCCACCTGCGACCAGGCGTACACCGTGCGTTGCATGCACAATCCGCCCGATTCGCTGAGGGCACACTCGGCGGCATTGGACAAGACCACCTCCAGCATCCCGCCCGCAAACGCAAACAGCAAAGTGGCGGCAAGGATGCCGAAAAACAAAAAAAAAAAAAAGTACGGGAGA
>CALVHV010000077.1 GCA_944328845.1 uncultured Clostridia bacterium
GTTCCGTCCACGATGGAGGGCTGCGTGTCCAGCACTTCGCCGATACGGCGCACGGAAACCATGGCGCGCGGCAGGAAGATAAAGGTCATCGCCAGCATCATGAACGCCGCCACCACCTGCATGGCATATCCCGAAAAGGCGGACATCTGCCCGAACAGCACGGAACGCTCCGCCGCCGTGGGAAGATCGCCGATGAGATAGGCGCCGATCCAGTAGATGGCGAGGGTCAGCCCCGTCATGACGATGGTCATCACGGGGGACATCACCGCCATGGCGCGGGCGGTAAAGAGATGGGTGCGGGTGAGGTCGTCGTTCGCCTTTTCGAATTTTTGTTCCTGATATCCTTCGGCGTTATACGCGCGCACGACGCGCACGCCCGTCAGATTTTCGCGCGTGACGGCGTTGAGATTGTCCGTCAGCTTCTGGATCTTGCGGAATTTGGGGAACACCGCGACGAACAGAAACATCAGCATGGTGACCATCACGAACACGGCGACCGCCGTGGTGAGCGACCACTGCCAGTTGCGGGACAAGATCTTGCAGATCGCCCACACTGCCAGCACGGGCGCCTTGATGATGACCTGCAGTCCCATGGACACGATCATCTGCACCTGCTGCACGTCGTTGGTGGAGCGGGTGATGAGAGAGGCGGTGGAAAAGCCGTTGATCTCCGCCATGGAAAAGCTTTCCACCTTGTCGAACACCCTGCTGCGGATGCGGAAAGAGAGCGCCGCCGCGATGCGCGCCGCAAAAAAGCCCACGATGACCGAACTGAGCGCGCTGCCCAGCGCGCAGCCGAGCATCAGTGCGCCGTTTTTCCAGATCTCCCCGCCCTGCGTCATCCCCGACACGGCGAGCTGGGTGATCTTTGCCGTATAATCGGGCAGCGTGAGATCCAGCCAGATCTGCAGCACGATGAACCCGACGCTGAAAAGAGCGTACATCCACTCTTTCCACTTCAGCATTTTTAAAATTCTAAGCATAGATCTTATTTTCTCCTGTTGTCTGCAATTATAACATACGGCCGTTTGCCTGTCAAATATTTCACATATATTTATATTTAATATTTGTGAAACTTATGAAAAAGAATTGACTTTTCTCCCCCGCGCGGATATAATTAGGACAGAAGAGTTACAGGAGTGCGCGCAAATGAAAGAAGAGAAGATAGACCGATTGGCAAAGCTGATTTATTCCACCATACCGCAGCTGCGCAGGGACTATGTGGCGACGCCGCCCGCGGAAGAAGGAAAGATCCCCCACCACGCGATGTTTACGCTGCTGATCCTGCAAAAATACCGAAAAGTGAGCATGAGCGAGCTTGCGAACAGGCTGGGTGTATCCAACCAGCAGATGACGCGAATTGCCGGGAAGATGGAAGAAGAAGGACTGATCGTGCGCGAGACCAACGAAACCAACCGCAGGCAGGTAGACGTATCCATGCTGCCCGCAGGCAAAGAACTTGCGGAAAAGTACGGGATGCAGGCGAAAGAAAAACTGCGGGAAAAGTTCGGCGTCCTCTCCGAAGAGGAACTGGACGAACTGTATCTGCACCTGCAGGCAGTGATCCGCCTGGTCCAAAAAACAGAATGAACGCACAGCCCGCCGCACACCGCGGCGGGCTGTTTTTGTCCGATGACCAGTCTCCTCCCTATCTCCCGAAACTGGTGATCTCCTCTTTCAGGAAATCTTCATTGAGGTAATAGACTCCGTTTGTCTGCATCAAAAATTTTTCGCACGGCAAAAAGGAATAATTCCAATTTGTTGTGACAGAATCCCCCTGGTCGTGAATGTCGTCGTATTGTACGGATTCGTAAAAACAGTGCAGCGTATCTTCCACGATATAATATCGAAATGTTACCGTATAGGAATATGTTTCATTATATTCGCTATATTCATATTGAAAATAGGTGTGATACTTTCCCGTACCATCGGACAGAAACATAAAATACGTTTGCTGTCCTTCCTCCATAGAAATATCTTCCTCGTGGATATATTTCTTGTTGAAGACAAGCCCTGCCTTGTCACCGTTTGAAAAATCCGCCCTTTGCGTACCGCAGCCTGCAACACACAGCAGGAGCGCGAGCATCACCAACGCAAACACAAAGCTCTTTTTCATTTTCCCCTCTCTTTTCAAAACTCGAACTTCGTATCTCGCGAAAACAGACGCAGGATGATGTCCATGCAAAGGTTTTTCCCTTCGGCGTTGTTCAGCGGCGAATCGGTAAAACAGATGTCGTATACGGCGTCAGTGATGGGCAGTTCCACGCCCAGCTTTTCGCCCAGCTTTTTCATGGCGGCCGCCGTCATCACACCTTCGGCAAGTTTTTCGAACTTCTGCCCCTTGACCAGCATTTCCCCGTACATGCGGTTGTGCGAATGATGGGAAAAGAGAGTTGTCTCGTAATCGCCGAGGTGCGCCAGGCCGTATGCGGAAAGCTCGTTGCCGCCCAGTGCCTTGATCAGCCGCGCCACCTCGCGCGCGCCGCGCGACATCAGCGGGCCCTTGAGGGTGGAAACACCGCCGCCGTCCAGCACACCCGCCGCGATGCCCATTACGTTCTTTGCCGCCGCGCCGATCTCCGTGCCGATGATGTCGTTGCCGTAATAGAAACGGATGAGCTCGCTCTTGAAATCGTCCGCCAGCGCCTTTTTCAGCGCCACGTTGTGGCTGTCGATGACCATGCAGTTGGGGATACCCGCCGTAAAATCCTGAATGTGACCGGGGCCCACCCACACGGCGATCTTGTCCTCGGAAATGCCCGCCTCGATGAGGATCTGGGAAAGGCGCTCGCCCGTTTCCACCTCGATGCCCTTCATGCAGAGCACGAAGATCTTATCCGAAACGTCGCCCGTGGCGAGGATCTTTTTGATAAACCCGCGCAGTCCCTGCGAACTGATGGAGATGATGACGATCTCCGCGCGGGAGACCGCCTCGGCGAGGTCGCAGGTGAGCACGATCTTGTCGCTGAGCGTGACGTATTCGTTCTTTCCCGTATTTTTCAGTACTTCGTAGGAATAGTCCCCTTCCGGTCCCCACGAGTACACTTCTTTCCCCTTTTTGGTGGCGAGGTACCAGGCGATGAACGAGCCCCACCTGCCGCATCCCAATACGGATATCTTATTCAATGGAATACCTCCGACGTAAAAATTTCTGAGGGACGGCGTCCCTTTTTTTCTACATTTCCTTTCTTTCCACAAAGGCGCGGGAGAGGGTGACGTCGTCCGTATACTCGATCTCGCTGCCGATGGGGATGCCGTGCGCAAGGCGGGTGACTTTGATGCCCAGCGGCTTTAAAAGCTTGGCGATGTACAGGGCGGTGGCGTCCCCCTCCACGTCCGGATTGGTGGCGAGGATGACCTCCTCCGCCTCGCCCGCGCGGGCGAGCAGCTCGCGGATGCGGATGTCGTTGGGTCCCACGCCCGCCATCGGGTTGATGACCCCGTGCAGGACGTGATACACACCCTTGTATTCGTGCAGTTTTTCCAGCGCGATGACGTCTTTCGGCTCCTTGACCACGCAGATGACGCGGTGGTCGCGCTGTTTGCAGATCTCACATTCCTCTTCCTCGGTAAAGTTGCCGCACACCTTGCAGTACTTTACCTTTTTTTTTTTTTTTTGGATGGCATCCGCAAACTCGCGCGCCTCCTCCTCCGTCATGCCGATGATCTTATATGCGTACCGCTGCGCGGATTTTTTGCCCACGCCCGGCAGCTTGGAAAATTCGTTGATGAGCCTGCCGATGGGCTCGATATACACTTGCATGGATCACTCCTTAAAAGCCCATACTCCCCAGTCCGCCGCCGAAAGGACCCATCTTTTCTTTATACACCTCGTCCGCCTTCTTGTAGCCGTCGTTGATGGCGGCGACGATGAGGTCTTCCAGCATTTCCACGTCCTCGGGATCGACCACTTTGGGGTCGAGCTCGATGCCGTCGATGGTCTTTTTCGCGTTCATGTACACGACCACCGCCTCGCCGCCGCTGGTGCCGACGATCTCCCAGTCCTCGAGCAGTTTTTCCGTTTCCTGCAACTGCTCCTGCATTTTCTGCGCCTGCTTCATGAGGTTTTGCATATTTCCGCCGCCCATGCCGCCTTTGAATCCTGCCATTTCCGTCTCCTTCCTTTTTGCTTTGATTTTGATGAACGTATGCAAAAATATTGCATACGCGGTCTTATTTTATACGAAATTCCGTATTCGGGAAATCCCGTTTCAGCTGTTCGATATCCTCCTCCACGGGGTCTGCCTGTTCCCCCTTGAGTACGATCTTAAAATCGGTGATGCCGATGGCTTCCAGCGCCGCCTGCACCCCCTTGTAGTTTTCCGTGCTGTTCAGACGGGAACAGATGACCTCGCTCTCGGTGGAGAGCACGAAGGTGTTCCCGTCGAAGGAGGGTTCGAGGTCCTGACACATGGTAAACAGCACGCCGCTGCGGCTGGTCTTGCGCAGCGAACGCAAAAACAGCGCGCCCGCCTTGTCCCTGTCTTCGAGGGCGCTCGTCTCCGCCGCCCGCACGGGTACGTCTTCCCGCCGCGGCGCCGCACGCACGGGAGCGGGGCGGGAAAAGGGATCTTCCTCCGTCTCGCGGCCGAGTACGGGCGCCGCCTGCGCGGGCACCCCCCTTTCCAGCATTTTTTCCAGCTCCTTCACGCGCAGGGAAAGGGCGAGCACGTCCGTATCCGACTGCGGCAGGCACGCCTTGGCGACCGCCGTTTCGAACACGATGCGCGGGGAGGAAGAATAGCGAAGGTCCGTCTCCACCTGTGCAAAGATCTCGCAGGCGCGCAGGATCTTTTTCCCGTCCGCGCCCTCCGCGATCCGATTGATCTCCGAAAACATTTCGTCGGGCAGCGCGAGCAGTTCCTTTGCGTTGCGGCAGGTCTTGGCGATGGTACAGCGGTTGAGAAAGGACAGCATATCCTTTGCCAGCACCCCCACGCCCTTGCCCGAAGAGACGACCTTTTCCGTTTCGAAAAGCGCCGCAGACGCATCCTCGCGCAGGATGCTTTCGCCCAGGCGCGCCACGTCGTAAAAGTCCGCGGTACCCAACACCTCGCACACGTCCGCATAGGTCAGTTTGCCCTTGCTGTACGAGAGGCACATATCCGCAACGGAAAGGCTGTCGCGCATGCTCCCCTCGCCCGCGCGGGCAATGGCTGCCACCGCCTCGTCCTCGTACTGTTTTCCCACCGAATCGAATACCTTTTTGAGGTGCGCCTCGATGTCCGGCTGCGGGATGAGTTTGAAATCGAATCTCATGCACCGCGAAAGGATGGTTGCAGGCAGCTTGTGCGGCTCGGTGGTGGCGAGGATGAACACCGCATGGCGGGGCGGCTCTTCCAGCGTCTTGAGAAGGGCGTTGAACGCGGAATCGGAAAGCATGTGCACTTCGTCGATGATGTACACCTTGAACCGCGCCGAAACGGGCGGATACTGCACCTTTTCGCGCAGATCGCGCATTTCGTTGACGCCGTTGTTGGACGCCGCGTCGATCTCGGAAATGTCGAGGTTGGCGGGGTCGGCGAGCGCCTTGCATACTTCGCACTTTCCGCAGGGCGAACCGTGCACGGGCGAAAGGCAGTTGATGGCTTTGGCAAAGATCTTAGCCGTGCTCGTCTTGCCCGTGCCGCGCGGGCCGCAGAAAAGGTAGGCGTGCCCCACCCTGCCCGTCTCGATCTGGTTTGTGAGAATTTTTACGATATGCTCCTGGCGCACCAGCCCGTCCAGCGTGGAAGGGCGAAAGGTGCGGTAGAGCGCCTGATATGACATAGTTTCCTCCTGCGGGCTATCTGTCCCTGTTCAGAACGAGGGCCAGGACCTTCTTTTTGGCGCGCTGGACGGCGTTTTCCACGCTCTTTTCCCGCTTGCCCGTGCGGGCGGCGATCTCGGCGATGCTCAGCCCCTCCATGTAGGAGAGGAGCGCCTCGTATTCCGCCGGGGAAAGCTGCTCGCGCAGCAAGCGCAAAAATTCGCCCCGCTCTTCGCCGCCGATGAGAATGGTTTCGGGATTCTCTTCGCTGACGATGTCCGTCCCCTGCCCGTCCGCGTTGACCAGCGGCACGTAGCGGTTGAGCGCGAGGTGCTTTTGCCGCGACGCGCTCTTGACGGCGGTCATGATGCGGCGGTGGATGCAGAGGTAGGCAAAGTTTTTAAAGCTCATGCCCCCCTCGCGGTAGCCCGTGATGGCGGAATACAGCCCGATCATCCCTTCCTGCACGAGGTCTTCCCCGTCGCCGCCTTCCAGAAAATACCCGCGCGCAATGCCGCGCACGGCGTTTTTGTACTTTTCCAACAGCGTCTCTGCGGCGGAACGGTCCCCGCCCTGCGCCGCAAACGCCAGTTCTTCGTCTGCGATCATCTTCTCTGCCGCACCGCCTCGTATGCGGCGATTCCCAAAGCGACCGAAGCGTTGAGGGAATTGACTTTGCCCTGTAAGGGCAGGGAGAGGATCTTATCGCACTTTTCGCGGGTGAGGCGGGAAAGCCCCGTATCCTCTCCGCCGACGACGAGCGCGATGTCGCCCTTCAGATCGCAGTCGTAAATGCACTCCCCGTCCGCTTCCAGTCCGTACACCCAGTAGCCCGCCTTTTTCAGCTCGTCCACCGCGTAGTTGACGCCTGGCACGCGCGCCACCGCGATGTGGTTTGCCGCGCCCTCGGAAATGCGCACGACCGCGCCCGTCACCTGCGCACTCTTGTTTTTGGGAATGATCACGCCGTCCGCGCCCGCACACTCCGCCACGCGCAGGATGCTGCCCAGATTGTGCACGTCCTCCACCCCGTCGCACACGACGACGAAACGGGGCATTTCCCTCTTTTCCAGCAAGACGGAGAGGTCGGCGTACTCGTAATCGGACACGTACGCGATGACGCCCTGGTGCCTGCCCGTCTCGCTCTCTCTGTTTAAAGCGCACTCTTCGGCGAACTGGACGCGGATGTTTTTCTCCCGCGCCATGGCAAAGATGCGCCCCGCGGACTTTTCCGCGCCCTTCTGCATGAGTATTTTATCCACCGTCTTTTCCGTCTTCAAAAGTTCTAAAACGGCGTTTCTTCCCTCAATTTTCATTGTTTTCTCCCGAAACAAGCGCGTCGATGCGCGCATAATCCCCGATCAGGTACAGGTACCCGAGCACCGCCTCGAACCCCGTGGAAATGTTGTATTCCGCGACGGAAGCGTTTTTGCTCTTGGTGGGTTTTTTGGCATTCCTGCCGCGCAGGAACACTTCTTTTTCCGCATCGGTTAGCTTTTCGAAGATCTCCCCCGCAAGCTTCGCCTGTCCCTTTGCCGAAACGCGTTCGGAGGAGAGCTTTTGCAGCGTCCCCGTCTTGTAATCGGCGGCAAAGACGAGCGTTTCCCGCACGTACAGCGAGTACACGGCGTCCCCGATAAACGCCAGCGTGACGGCGTTCATGCCCCGCGCGCGCGGCTCGGACATCCTATCGTTGAATTTGACCATAAGGACATTATAGCATACCTGCCGAAAAATTTCAATAAATACGCCCGTATTTTTGCGCGCGTTTTATAAGAACGCCCTGCGGCGCGATCTCTCGCGCCGCAGGGCGTCTGTCTGTTCCGATCGGGCGGAGCGCTCAGCACAGCCAGGAGAGCACCCCTTCGAACACCGCCTGCGCGACGTCCGCGCGGTATGCCTCCGTCTGCAGGAGCGCTTCCTCTTCCGCATTGGACAAAAAGCCGCACTCGACCAGCACGGCGGGCGCCTGCGCGCAGTTAAGCACGAAAAAATCCCCCGCCAGCGCCGCATAGCTCTTGCCGCTCAGTCCGTTGAGCCGAGACTGGATGCTGCCCGCAAGCGCTTCGTCCTCCTCCCTGCCCGCGCAGAAAAATACCTGCCCGCCGCGGCGGGAGGGAGACTGCGGAAAGCTGTTCTGATGCACGGAAAGGACGAGATCGGGCTTTTCGCCCACGATGATCTCCCGCCGCTTTTCCATGTCACGCCGCTTGTAGCCCGCCGTGGGCAAGCCGTACAATCCGCCCGCGTTTTTGCGGGTCAGCACCACGCGAAAGCCCGCATCCGCAAAGAATTTTTGCAGGTTTTGCACGATTTTTAAATTGACGTCGCTCTCTTTTACGTGCGAAACGCTGCCCAGCACCCCGGGGTCCACCCCGCCGTGTCCCGCGTCAAGTACGATGGTGTACAGGGCGCGCCGCGCGCTTGCCTCGCCCGCCGCAGAAAAAAAGGTGCAGGCGCAAAAGAGTAAAATTGCCGCCAATGCCGCCGCCAGAACGGCGTTCTTTTTGCATACAAACATACCCTATTGTATGCACGGACGGGCAAAAACAGACTTGTTTTACAGGGCGGGATAGAGAAGATCGCGGTTGACGGGCGTATAAAAGAGTTTTTTCACCTCTTCGGGCCCTCGCGTGAGGGAAAGGATCCACATCAGCTTGGTAACGGCGGCTTCCAGCGTCATGTCGTACGTTTCCAGAAAGCCGAACTTGTTTTTGGCGCCCTTGCCCACTTCGTACACGCCCATATCGCTCCCCTCGTTGGTCACCTGTGTGCACATGACCAGGATCTTCCCCTGCCCCTGCCAGCGCCCGATGATCTCGGAAAAATGATAATAAGGCGCATCGGGAATACCGCCCGCCCCGAAACTCTCGATGATCACGGCGTCGAACAGCCTGAAATAGTAATCGAGGATATCCGACGGCATCCCGGGAATGAGCTTGAACACCCCCACACGGCTGTCCAGTCCTTCAAAAAAGCGGGGGCCGCCCTCCTCCTTTTCCGTCTGATAGCGCAAGATCTTCCCTTCGCGGATGACGGCAAGACAGGGATAATTGATGGAAGAAAAGGCGTTATAGCTCTTTGTGCGCGTCTTTTTGGCGCGCGTTCCCGCAATCACTTTGCCGTCGAACACGATGACGACCCCGGACGATCCGTCGTCCGAGGCATACAGGAGACTGTCCGAAAGGTTGGTCCGCGCGTCCGTGATCTCCAGGTCGATGGGCTTTTGCGAACCCGTCAGCACGATGGGCTTGGGGCTGTTTTGGATCATGTACGAAAGGACTGCCGCCGTAAAAGCAAGCGTATCCGTGCCGTGACAGATGACAAACCCGTCGTAGCTCCCGTAATTTTCGCGCACAGCGCGCGCGATGATCTCCCAGTCGCGCGGGCACATGTTGGTGCTGTCCAGATTCATCAGCTGCAGTGCCGTCACCTCGCAAAAGCGGACGGTGTCGGGAACGTAGCGCAGCAGCTCCTCCGCGCGGATCTGCGGCGTAAGCCCGTTTTTTCCGAGACGGCTGACGATGGTGCCGCCCGTGGCGACGAGTAAAATACGTTTCATGCTCTTTCTCCTGCAAAAAAAATGTGGTCCTTGTCCGCGGCGCTCCGATGTCCGACAAATCTCTGTCCGCGGCGCTCCGACGCCAAACACCCCCAGCCGCGGCGCTCCGACGCCCGACGAACCTCTGCCTATGGCGCTCCGCCCCCTTGTGCGGCAAAGGGATTTTCTTTTGAAATTATAACAGATTTTTGCCGCGGGGTCAACTCCTCTTTTTCGGTGGCGCGGGCGGCGCCGCGGGCGCAAAATCAATCATTCGTATAGAAAAATCTGTAATTTATGCATTGACTTCTCCGCGCTTTGCGTATATAATGAAAGAAAAAGATCCCATCGGATAAGGAGGACATATGAAAACCATCAAAGACAAACAGCTTGTGGTAGGCGCAGACTTTGCGGGCTATCCGCTGAAAGAAGCGGTTGTGGC
>CALVHV010000078.1 GCA_944328845.1 uncultured Clostridia bacterium
CGGCGGTGTATGCGGCGTAGCCGCAGGCGTGCAGGGTCACTTTACCGCCGTCGATCTCCAAGATCTTGTCGGCAAGACGTTCGATAAAGTATCGGTCGTGCGAAACGAACAGCAGGGTACCCTCAAAATTTTTAAGCGCTTCTTCCAACGCTTCGCGGGCGAGCAGGTCGAGGTGGTTGGTCGGCTCGTCCAAAACGAGGAAGTTTGCCTGCTGTGCTTCCAAAAGCACGAGGGCGAGTTTGGCGCGCTCCCCGCCCGAAAGGCTCTTTACCTTTTTGTCGATGTCCTCGTCGCTGAGCTTTGCTCGCGCCAGCAGGGCACGCGCCTGCGTCTGGCTGAGATAGGTGTGTTTGTGCCACAGGGTACCCAACACCGTCTCTTCAGGGTCGAGGTCGGCGTTTTCCTGGTCGTAATAGCCTATTTTATTGAATCTGCCCCAGTGCACGGCGGGGTTTTTGCCGCGCACGAGTTCGCGGATGAGGGTGGATTTTCCCGTTCCGTTTTCTCCCACGACGGCGATTTTTTCGCCGCGGCGCATGGTGAACTCCGCGTCCGAAAATAGTTGTTTCCCGCCCGCGGACAGGGAAAGTGCGTTCACGCTCAGTGCGCGCTCTTCGCTCTTCTGCGTCGTGGAAAAGGCAAACACGGGCGGGCGCGGCGGCGGCAGGGGTTTTTCCAGCACTTCCATCGATTCCAGCTTTTTCACGCGGGACTGCGCGCTTTTGGCAGTGGTCGCCCGCACGATGTTGCGCGCCACATAATCTTTGAGCGCGGCGATCTCTTCCTGCTGTTTTTCGTATTCCTTGCAGTCGTGTTCGTACTTTTCCGCTTTGAGCACCTTGTATTTGGAATAGTTTCCGCGGAAGGCGTTCACGCGGCAGTTTTCCAATTCGAGGACGCGCGTGATCGTGCTGTCGAGAAAGTAGCGGTCGTGCGATACTGTAAAGATGGCGCCGCGGTAGTCCTTGAGGTACTCTTCCAGCCAAAAGAGGGTGGCAACGTCCAGATGGTTGGTCGGTTCGTCCAAAAACAGGATCTCAGGCTCTTCCAACAGCAGGCGGCACAGTTTCAGCCGCGTCTTTTCTCCGCCGCTCATGGTGGAGATCTTCTGTCCGTACATCTTCGAAAATCCCATGCCGTTGAGGACAGTTTTGATCTTTACGTCCGCGTTGTAACCGTCCGCCGCGGCGATGGAGCGTTCCAACTGTTCGTACTTTGCGGAGAGGTTGCGATATTGCTCTCCGCCGTAGGGGACGGAGGAGAGTTTCGTTTCTATATCGCGCAGAGACTGCATGGCGCGCTGTACGCCCGCAAACACCGACTGCATCTCTTCGTACACAGTCCTGTCGCTTTCCAGTCCGCCGTTCTGTTCGAGCAGTCCCGTTTTTAAACCGCTCTTTCTGTAGATCTTGCCCTCGTCCGGCTCCAGTCCGCCCGTCATCAGGCGGATGAGGGTCGTCTTGCCCTCGCCGTTGGCGCCGATCAGCCCCACGCGCTCTCTTTCCGAAAGCACAAAGGAAATGCCGTCGAGGATAATTTTGTCGTCGTAGCCGAAGCGTACGTTTTCTAAGGTCATCAACATAATTTTTGTCCGAAATCCGCATACTTGCGGCATGAAGAATCAGATGCAAAAGCTTGCCGAGCTGGAGGAGCGCCTGGCAGGAGCGTCCCCCGCGCAGGTCGCGCCGTTGGTGCGCAAGATCGTAAAACTGCGCCGCTCGCTCGCCTCTAAACAGCTTTAAAAGAGTTCCTTCCCTTCCGAAAAATCGGGGATGAACTTCTCGTCCGCAGAGCCGTACCCCTGCGTAAAGACGCGTTCCATGCCCGTGGCGAGCAGGTGCGAGAGCACCTTTTCGTATTCGCGGCGGGTGATCCTGCGCTGCAGTTCGGGCAGATCTCCGATCTCCCCGCAGGGGGTGTACTGGCTCATCAGCGAAAAGTAAGCGGGAAAGTTCTTTTGGGCAAACCAATCGATGAGTGCCTCGCTGTCCCGCACGTTCAAAGGCAGGATCAGGTGGCGGACGATGCAGCCGCGCACCATTTTTTCGCCGTCGAATTCCGCTTCCCTTTGCGCCATAAACTCCACCGCGCGCGAGGCGTATTCGAAATAATTTGCCTTGCCCGTGTACCGCAGGGACACTTTGGGGGAAAAGTATTTCAGATCGGGCAGATACACGTCGATATATTTGTCGAGAGCCTGCAAAACTTCCACCCGCTCGTACGAGTGGGTATTGTACACGACGGGGATGCGCGGGCGGTACTTTGCAAACACCCGCAGCAGCTGCGGCGCAAAGTGCGAGGCGGTGACGAGGTTGATGTTTTCCGCGCCCCGCTCTTCCAGTTCGCGGAAGATGCCGATCAGACGCTCGTCGTCGCACTCTTCGCCCACGGCGGCGCGGGAGATCTCGTGGTTCTGGCAAAAGACGCACCGCAGCGAACAGCCGGAAAAGAACACCGTTCCCGACCCGTTTTTATACGAGATGCACGGTTCTTCGTAGGGGTGCAGTCCGTATTTTGCTACGCGTACCCGTTCTGCGGCGCCGCAGGCGCCCGCTTGAGTTGTTCTGTCCGCCCCGCAAGAGACGGGGCACAGTTTACATTCCGATCCCATACAAAGATTGTACCATATTTTTCGGATTTTGCAAAGCGTTGTCTGCATGCGGGAGGAAATTATTGACAAGCCGCCCGATTCATATTATAATAGACGGGAAAACGGGAAAGGCGGCTCTGCCGCCTGCATTTTACCTTGCAAGGAGAAAGCAATGAGGTATTATTTTACGAGCGAAAGCGTGACGGAAGGGCATCCCGATAAAGTGTGCGACCAGATCTCCGACGCGGTGCTGGACGCCGTGCTTGCCGAGGACGAAAATTCGCGCGTGGCGATCGAATGTTGCGCCACCACGGGCATGGTGTTGGTGATGGGCGAGCTCTCCACCAACTGCTATGTGGACATTTCCAGGATCGTGCGCAACACGGTCAAGGAAATCGGGTACACCCACGGGCAGGGCTTTTCTTATAATTCGCTCGCCGTCATTACCGCCATCCACGGGCAGAGCGCGGACATCGCGCTGGGCGTGGACGCTTCGATGGAGAGAAAGGCGGGCGGCGACATCGCCGACCAGATCGGCGCGGGGGACCAGGGCATGATGTTCGGCTACGCCGTTGCGGAGACGCCCGAACTGATGCCTCTCACCGCCGTTCTGGCACAAAAGCTCGCCATGCGCCTCGCCCAGGTGCGCCGTACGGGGCTCTTGCCTTACCTGCGCCCGGACGGAAAGACGCAGGTCACCGTCGAATATGAGGACAAAAAGCCCGTCCGCGTGGATACCGTCGTCGTATCCGCTCAGCACGACGAGCATGTCTCGCAGGAACAGCTGAAAGCGGACATCAAAAAATACGTCATCGACGAGGTGGTCGATCCCGCCCTCCTCGACGGACAGACAAAGTACTTTATCAACCCCACGGGCAGGTTCGAGATCGGCGGTCCGGAAGGGGACAGCGGTCTGACGGGCAGAAAGATCATCGTCGATACGTACGGCGGCAGGTGCGCGCACGGCGGCGGCGCTTTTTCGGGCAAAGACAGCACCAAGGTAGACCGCAGCGCGGCGTACATGGCGCGCTACATCTGCAAAAATATCGTGGCGGCGGGGCTGGCATACGAATGTGAGCTGCAGCTCGCCTACGCCATCGGCGTGGCAAACCCCGTCTCCGTGTTCGTCAACACCTACGGTACGGGCAAAGTTTCGGACGAGGAGCTTGTCAGGATCGTCAAAAAACATTTCGATCTGCGCCCGTATGCCATCATCCGCAAACTCGGGCTGCGCAAGCCCATTTTCAAAAAGACGGCGGCTTACGGCCATTTCGGCAGGGAAGAATTTCCCTGGGAACAGACGGATATGGCGGATACACTCCGTCAGTATCTTTCCTGAGCGGAAGGGGACTTTCGCCCTGAAAACGGGCGTACGTCCCCCTTTTTTCGTTAAAAACGCATGAAGAAATTCTTTTCGCGGCTGCTGCGCTTTTTTGCGGGCAGCGCCGTCTGCGCCTGCTGCGGCGCAGATCTGTACGATCATCCTCATTTTTGCGAAAGCTGTCTGCGCACTCTCCCTTTCAACAACGGGCCTGTCTGCAACAAATGCGGGCGGGCGACGGAGCAGGCATACCCTGCCTGTCTTGAATGTAAGGCGGACATGCCCGCGTTCGACGCGGCGCGGAGCGCCTTCCGCTACGAAGGGGAAATCGTGCGCCTTATCAAACAGTTCAAAAACGGGCACAAATATCTTGCGGAGGCGTTTGCGCATTGCATGGTCCCTTTGCTGTCCGAATTCGAAACGCCCGATCTCATCGTGTCCGTGCCCATGACGGAGAGCGCGCAAAAGCGGCGCGGCTACAATCAGTCGGAACTGCTCGCACGCGAGGTCAGCGCGCGGACGGGCATCGTGTACGAGGGCAAGCTGCTCGTCAAAACGCGTGAAACGGACGCACAAAAGACGCTCACGGCAAAGCAGAGATCGGAAAACTTGCGCGGCAGTCTGCGCGTGCACGAGCGCGTGAAATGCAGGGGAAAGCGCATCCTGATCGTCGACGACGTGCTCACCACAGGCGCAACGACGTCCGCGGCAGCACAGGCGCTTCTGCGCGCGGGAGCGCTGCGGGTGTACGTTCTTACCGCCGCAAGCGTCCCCGATAAGCGCGACAGATCCTGAACCTGCAGGAAAAATGCGCAAATCGTCGGCAAATTGCGAAAAAACGCTGAAAAATCTTTTACTTTTTCGCCAAAATATAGTAAAATAAAAGAAATATGCGGCAAAATATTTTGCCGCGGTTCAGTGAAAATTTGTAACGCCGCTTCGGCGGCGAAGGGGAACGCTCATGGGACTTATCGATTTTCTGTTTAACGGCGACAGCCGCCATAACGTGAAAAAGCTGAACAAAATGGCTTATCGTGTGGAGGCGCTGGAGCCCAAATACAGCGTGATGACGAACGCGCAGCTGCGCGAGCAGACGCAAGTGCTCAAAGACAGGCTGAAAGCGGGCGAAACGCTGGACGACATTCTCTACGATGCCTTTGCGGTCGTCAGGGAAGCGGCGTGGCGCGTGCTCAAGCTCAAGCACTACCATGTGCAGATCATCGGCGGTATCGCCCTGCACCAGGGCCGCATCGCGGAAATGAAGACGGGCGAAGGCAAAACGCTGGTCGCCACCCTTCCTTCCTATCTGAACGCGCTGTCCGGCAAGGGCGTGCACATCGTTACCGTCAACGACTACCTTGCCCGCCGCGACGCGGAATGGATGGGCAAGGTGCACCGTTTCCTCGGCCTCACCGTGGGCGTGGTCGTCCCGGGCATGGACGATGACGCCAAGCGCGAGGCGTACAACTGCGACATCACTTACGCAACCAACAACGAACTGGGCTTCGACTACCTGCGCGACAACCTCAAAACGGACATCCGCAAGATGGTCCAGCGCGAGCTCTCCTTTGCCATCGTCGACGAAGTGGACTCCATCCTCATCGACGAAGCGAGGACGCCGCTCATCATTTCGGGCAAAGGCGACAAATCCAGTGAACTGTACGAGCGCGTAGATAAATTCGTCCGCACCCTCACGGGCGGTTTCGACGACGAAGGGAACAAGGGCGAAGAGGACAAGGATACCAAAAAGAAGCGCAAAAAGGCGCAGGAAGAGGAGCCGGAAGAGGAAGAAGAATCCAAATACGGCGACTACGACGACATCGCCAAGGGCGCCAAGTACGGCGACTGGGATTACGTCATCGACCGCAAGGACCGCAGCGTGCAGATCACCGAAAAGGGCGCTGCAAAAGCGGAACATTTCTTTAAGATCGACAACCTGGGCGATATCGAAAACGCCTCCCTCAACCATCACATCCAGCAGGCGCTCAAAGCGCACAAGCTCTTCCACCGCGACGAGGACTACATCGTCAACGACGACGAAGTCATCATCGTCGACGAGTTCACCGGCCGTCTGATGATCGGGCGCCGCTATTCGGACGGATTGCACCAGGCCATCGAGGCAAAGGAAGGGGTGAAGGTCCGCAACGAAAACAAGACGTATGCGACCATCACTTTCCAGAACTTCTTCCGCCTGTACAAAAAACTTTCGGGCATGACGGGTACCGCCAAGACGGAAGAAGGGGAATTCCGTACCATCTATTCGCTGGACGTTTTGGAGATCCCCACCAACAAACCCGTCGTCCGCAAGGACGTGCCGGACGCCGTCTATCCCACGGAGGACGGGAAAAAGCGCGCGCTGCTGCGCGAGATCTCCGAGCGGCACGAAAAGGGTCAGCCCCTGCTCATCGGTACCGCCACCGTCGAAAAGAGTGAAGAGATCGCCAAGATGCTGCGCAAAAACGGCATCAAACACAACATCCTCAACGCAAAGAACCACGAGCGCGAAGCGGAGATCGTCGCACAGGCGGGCCGCTTAGGCGCAGTGACCATCGCCACCAACATGGCGGGCCGCGGCACGGATATCCTGCTGGGCGGCAACCCCGAATATCTCGCTAAAAAGCGCATGCGCGAGGAAGGCATCGAGCACGAAAAGATCGAGCTCGCCACTTCGTACGCAGAATTGCAGGGCGAAGCGGAGGAAGAACGCAAGAAGTACCGCGCCATGTACGACGAGCTGTATGCCAAGTACAAGGCAGAAACGGACGCCGAAAAGGAAGAGGTCGTCAAGGCTGGCGGCCTGTGCATCCTCGGTACCGAGCGGCACGAATCCCGCCGTATCGACAACCAGCTGCGCGGCCGTTCCGGCCGTCAGGGCGACCCCGGCGTCTCCATCTTCTTCATCTCGCTGGAAGACGATCTCATCAAGAGATTCGGCGGCGAGCGTCTGAAAAAGATCTACGGCATTTTCAGCAAGGACGAGGACACCTGCCTGCAGTCCAAAATGCTTTCCCGCGGCATCGAAAACGCGCAGAAAGCCATCGAGGGCCGCAACTTCGGCATCCGTAAAAACGTCCTGCAATACGACGACGTCATGAACAAACAGCGCGAGGTGATGTATGCCGAGCGTATGAAGGTGCTCAAGGGCGAAGACGTGCACGAACAGGTCGTCAAATACATCCCCGACTTTGTCAAAAAGGTCATCTCCGAGGCGGTCAACATCGACGAGATGCCCGAAAAGTGGGATGCGGAGGCGCTCAACCGTGCGCTGGAAAACAGGCTCCTGCCCGAAGGTTCGCACTATATTACGGCGGAAAAACTCGCCCGTTGGGATGTGGATACCGCCATTGAAAAAATCACTAAGGCTACCGAAAAGGCGTACGAAGAAAAGATCGTGCAGGTCAAAGAAGAGCTGGGCATCGATTATTCGGATGTCGAGCGCCGTTTCCTGCTGATGAACGTCGACCGCAACTGGATCGATCAGATCGACTCCATGGACCAGCTGCGCAAGGGTATCGGCCTGCGCGCTTACGGCAACGTCGACCCCGTCATCGCGTACAAGCAGGAAGGATACGAAATGTTCGACGAGATGATCGAGCGCATCCAGAACAACACCATTGCCCTGCTTTTGAAGGTGCGCATCGAGGTCAACCGTCCCACGGTCCGTCCCGTAGAGGCTCCCAAGCCCGCACCCGCGGAAGAGGATGTCTCCGCCGCTCCGTTCGTCGCGCCCATCGCCGCGCCCGATCCCGACCAGTTGGTCACCAACTCTTCGGACGGCGTTTCCCGTCCCTCGGTGAAAGCCAACAAGACGCCCGGCAGAAACGATCCCTGCCCTTGCGGAAGCGGCAAGAAGTATAAGAATTGCTGCGGCAAAAACAACTGATCGTTGTTAAAAAGTCAGAAAAACGCCCCGTGCTCGGGGCGTTTTTTTATTAAGAAATTTTTGAAAGGCTTATATAACAGAAGAAAAAAGCGCGTCTTCGTGCAAAAGTCAAAACACCAGTTCAACTGGTGGTTTTGACTTTCAATGCAATGATGGGCGCTTTACAGGAAGACGACAAATATGCGTCCTACAACACGCCGATGGACGGAGAACCTGCACCCAATTATTATCCGTTTGACGGGTGTAAAGTTCCCGCAACGACGGACATAGGTTTCCAGGATTGGGAAGACTCGCACGACCTCAGTTGTTGCCAGGCAAACCTGGCGCGCGGTCTGGCGCAGGTTTCCGAATGGGCGGTGCTTACCGATCGTTCGGCAATGTATCTCAACTTCTACGGCAGCTCTGCGGCACAGACAAAGACGCCTGCAGGCAAAGAGATCGTACTTTCGCAGTCTACACAGTACCCGATAGAGGGCGCTGTCCGCATCGAGATCTCCTCTTTGGAGCAAGCCGAACAGTTTACGTTGGCGCTCCGTATCCCTTCGTGGTCTTTGCTCAATAGCATTACGGTCAACGGAGAGGAGATGACGGGCATTGTCCCCGGCGAATACTATCGCATCGACAGGACCTGGAAAGAGGGCGACGTCATTCAATTGCAGCTGGATCTTTCCGTGCATTTCTGGGAAGGCGACGTGCGCTATGAGGATAAGACTTCTATCTATTACGGGCCCGTTCTTTTGGCTGCGGACGAAAGGGTTTCCGGTGCCGGTGCGCAAAACGAGATCTTTACCGCCAAAGCATTGCAAAGCGCAACGGTGAGCTCCGGTGCGGAAAATGATTGCTGGCTGTATGTCGATGTTCCTGTCTCCGAATCGAAAACGGTACGTCTCATCGATTTTTCCGGCGCGGGACATAAGATAGGGGACCGTTACGGAAATTACTATTCGTGGCTGAACGTTGCGGAGGATCTGCCCGTCCGCGTGTACAGAACGGGAGAAATGCCCGTTTGGGTCAGCTTTGCGGAATATTCCGTTCAGACCGATTTTGTCAATTGCCGCGGAGAGGCAGGGCAAACGGTCCGCGCGGGCGAAACGGTGCAGCTGTCTTTCGATAAAGCGTTGAAGTCCTTCCGTATCGTTGCGCAAAACGGCGCGGAGGTGTCTTACCTCGAAAAGGATGGCGTCTATTCCTTTACGATGCCCGCACAGGATATCCGCATTGAGGCGGTCGGCAGTTATTATACGGGCAATATCGCGGTGCAAGGGGAAAACGCAACGGCGCTGTTGCAGGGCGTTTCTGCCAACGAAGGTCAGAAAGTGACTTTCGAAGTGTTCGTAAAAGAAGGTTTCGAGCTCTCTTCTGTCAAAGTGGAAACTGCAAACGGTCAGATCGAATATGTAAAAGAAGGAGACACATATACCTTTGAAATGCCCGCTTCGGATGTTACCGTACACGTTCAGGCAAAAGAGCAGACAAAACCGGAAAATCCTGGAGAGCAGGAACAAGAGGGCTGTTCTTCGTCGTTTGCCGCCGCTTCCGTTTTGGGTGCGTGCGCGCTTTTGGGCGGAGCCGCGGCTTTGTTGCGAAAAAAGAAACGTGATTGAACGTAAGAACAGAAAAAACAGCCTTTCGGGGCTGTTTTTTCTTGTTATCAAGCAAAAACCACCGGCTATGCCGGTGGATAAAAGGAAAACGACACAGGCTTTAGCAGCAGAAAGAAGCAGGTATACAAAAAAACTCCTTTGTGCTAAACTGAATGTAAGGCTCGCAACCGTACATAAGTAAGACACAAAGGAGGACGTTTTAATGAAGAATCAAGAAAACGACACATTCAGTTTAGCACAAGGTAAATATCCTTGGGGATTTATTAAAAATAGGTAAATAAACAGCAAATTCGTTGTACCGACTGT
>CALVHV010000079.1 GCA_944328845.1 uncultured Clostridia bacterium
GTGTTGGCGGGGGATAAAAGCTTTACGGCGCGCAGAGACTTTGAGTACAGGGGGCGTATGAAAGTTATTCGCCGCGCGTGCGTTTTGCGGCGGGGGCGGACATTCGGACAGATCGGCGCTCGGGGCGGGGCGGAAAAATTTTTCCGCCCCGCCCGCGGCTGTTGATTTTCGGGCGGCGATATGGTATAATCTTGGAAAAAACAAATTGGCAGGGAACATGGATAAGACAAACGTCATGCGGCTTTTGGACGCAAAGAAAATAGAATATACGCCTTTTGAGTATTCGTCCGACATCACGGACGGGGAAGAGGTGGCAAGGCAGCTGGGCGAGGACGCGCGCGCCGTGTTCAAGACGCTGGTCACCGTCACGGACAAGCGCGCATACGCGGTGTTCTGCGTGCCCGTGTGCGGCACGCTGGACTTAAAGCGCGCCGCCAAAGCGGCGGGGTGCAAGTCCGTCGCCATGATCCACCAAAAAGAACTGGAGCCGCTCACCGGGTATATCCATGGGGGATGTTCTCCCGTGGGCATGAAAAAGCGCTTTCCTACCTTTATCGACGAGAGCGCGCAAAATTTTACTGAGATCTATGTCAGCGCGGGCAAAGTGGGGCGTCAGGTTCGCCTTTCGCCGCAGGCGCTCGCGCAGTTTGTGGGCGCAAAATTTGTGCCGATCGCCGCGGAAAAGGAGTGACGTATGCGCACTTTTGACGCAAAGGGCTTTGCCGCCTTCGGCGAACAGATCGCCTACGCGTTGCTGGGCACGGCGGCGGGGGTCGTCGTGGGGCTGGTGTGCGGCATATTCGGCAGGGGCATCGACGCCCTCTCCGCTTTCGGGATGTCTCATTTTAACCTGTACGTGTGGTTTTTGCCCGCCGTGGGGCTTCTGACCGCGGCGATGCTCCGCGTGTTCGGGAAAAAGATGCCCACGGGCATGGGCGCGGTGTTCCGCGCCAGCCGCGGAGAAGGGGAGGGCTTTCCCCTGCGCAACGCCGCCTTTCAGTTTGCGGGCACATGGGGCGCGCACCTCTTTTGCGCCAGTGTGGGCAGAGAGGGCGCGGGCGTGCAGATCGGCGCGGCGATCGGCGGCTGTTTCGGCAACGCTTTTCCGCTGCGGGGCGCACCGCAGATCATGCTCGTTGCGGGCATGGCGGCGGGCTTTTCCGCCCTCTTCGGCACTCCTGTTTGCGCCCTCTTTTTCGCGCTGGAAGTGACCGTCGTCGGCAAGCTGCGCCTGCGCGCCTTTACGGCGTCCCTGTTCGCTTCGTATGCCGCGCTGTTCGCCGCCGACCTTCTGGGCGTCACGCATATCTTCGAACATACCGATTTTGTGTTCGTCATGGACGTTTCCCTCTTTCTGCGACTGTTCGCCTTCGGGGCGCTGTGCGGGCTGGCGGGGCTGTTTTTCTGTTTTGCGCGCAGGGCGATGTCCGCCTTTTTCACTTTTTGTTGTCCGGACAGCTGCGTCCGTGCCGCCGTGTGCGGGCTGATGCTGGCGTGCCTGCTCTTTCTCAGCGGCGGGCGGTATTCGGGACTGGGGACGGATCTCATCCATACGGCGGTCTCGGGCGGCAGGGTGTACGCCTGGGACTGGATCGCCAAACTGCTGTTTACGGCTGCGTTTTTGTCTGTCGGCTTTGTCGGCGGCGAAGTGACCACCTTCTTTGCGGCGGGCGCCTGCCTGGGTTCGGTGGCGGGGCATCTGTTCGGCATCCCGCCAGAAGCGGCGGCATGCCTGGGGTATGCGGCGATGTTCGGTGCCGCTACCAATACGCTCCTTGCGCCCCTCTTTCTCGGTACGGAGATGTTCGGCGGGGCGGCTCTGCCCGCGATGGCGGTCGTCTGCTTTGCGGCGTATCTGTTTAACTTCGGCCAGTCGGTGTATCGGCAGCGCGTCAGCGAATCGCTGGGCGGCAAATGGCTGTTTCCCGAGCAAAAAAGGACAATATTGCACCTGCCGCGCCTGTTGCACCGTTAAAAGCGGTTGAATTTGCGGCGGTTTTGTTGTATAATAGCGGTATGAAACTCGACCTCGAAAACTGCATGGGCAAGCGGGTGTGCGTCGCCTTTTCGGGCGGGGGGGATTCCCTCGCGCTCTTTCACGCGCTGTTTTCGGCAGGGGTGCGGCTTTCGGCGGTCAACGTCGAACACGGCATCCGCGGCGAAAGTTCCCGTGCCGATTCCCTCTTTGTGAGGGAGGTGTGCAAAAAATACGGCGTGCCGCTGTACGCCTTTTCGGAGGACGTCCCCGCCCTCGCCGCGCGGTGGGGCATGGGGTTGGAAGAGGCGGCGAGAAAAGTCCGTTACCTGTGCTTTTTGCGCGTTTTGCGAGAGGACAGGGCAGACGTCGTCGCCACGGCGCACCACGCCCTCGACAATGCCGAAAGCGTGCTGTTCCATCTCTTCCGCGGCTGTTCGCTGACGGGTGCGGGCGGCATCCGCGCCTTTTTGCCCGCCGAGGAGCTGGCAAGGCGTCTGACGTGCGAAAGCATGCCTGCAGGCAAGGGCATCGTCCGCCCCATGCTGGGCGTTTCCAAGGCGGAGATCGAGGCGTATCTGAGGGAACATTCCCTCACTCCGCGCACGGACGAGAGCAATGCAGACACCGCGTATACGCGCAATTTCCTGCGCCATCATATCGTCAAACCCGCCACGCTGCGCTTTCCGCAGCTGGAAAAAGCCATGTCTCACTTTTCCCGCACGGCGCGTGAGGAGGACGAATACCTCTATTCTCTGGCAAAAAAACGCTTCGCCGCGGGGGATGCGTGTACTTTTTCCGCTTCCCTTCCCAAGCCGCTGCTCTTGCGCTGTGCCGTGCTGGCACTGAGGCATTTCGGCGTGGAAAAGGACTACACCCTTTCCAATCTGGAGGATGTGTACGCCCTGGCAAAGGGGAACAGCGGTAAAAGCGTATGCCTGCCGTGCGGGCTGTGCGCCGCAAAGGAGTTCGGCCGCATCGCCGTGTATCCCGTCGGCGCGGGCGGGTGCGAGAGTATCCCGTTTGCGGAAGGGGAGTTTTCCTTCGGCGATTTTCTCGTGCGCATCGGCCGCGGGAAGGGGGAGAACGCACTGTATTTCGACGCGGACAAACTCCCGCAAAATTGCCTGTTTCGTACGCGAAAAGAGGGGGACGTATTCCAAAAATTCGGTGCAAGTCCCAAAAAATTAAAGGATTTTCTCATCGACAGAAAGATCCCGTGCCGCCTGCGCGATCGCCTGCCCGTGCTTGCCTGCGGCAGCGAAGTGTACGCCGTGTGCGGCGCCGAAATTTCCGAAAAGATCAGGGTGGACGCCACCTCGAAAAATATCTTTCACATACTTTTGATAAAAAAAGGAGAAGAACACTCATGCATCAGGACGTAGAAAGCATCATGTTTTCCAAAGAGCAGCTGCAGACGCGCATTGCCGAGCTTGCGGCGCAGCTGGACAGCGAATACGCGGGCAAAACGCCCCTCATGGTCGGCATTTTAAAGGGCAGCGTCATGTTTTACGCCGACCTCCTGCGTGCCATGACCATCCCCGTAGAGATGGATTTTATGGCGATCTCTTCCTACGGTGCGGGCTCCAAGTCCTCGGGCGAAGTCAAGCTGATCAAGGACCTCGACCGCAAGATCGAGGGCAGGGACGTCATCATCGTCGAGGACATCATCGATTCCGGCTACACCCTCTCTTATCTCAAGCGCATGCTGTACTCGAGAAAGCCCTCTTCCGTCAAGATCTGCGCCCTGCTGGACAAATACAGCCGCCGCGTGGTGCCCATCGAGGCGGATTATAAGGGGTTTGACTGCGAGGACGAATTCGTCATCGGGTTCGGGCTGGACTATGCCGAGCGCTACCGCAATCTGCCGTACATAGGGATCCTGAAGAGAAGCGTCTACGAAAAGTAAAAAAAGCGCGCGGTCGGGCAAAAATGCTTGACACTTTTCGCGCGGTATGGTAAGATACAATACGAGCCGCTCGTAGCGGGCTTTATAAGCGTGCGCTTGCGCACCGCCTTGGCACACGGCGAGACTGGATAGAGGAGGTAAACTGTTTTGTACGCAATCATCGAAAACGGAAACAAGCAGTATAAAGTTTCCGAGGGCGACGTGGTCCGCGTGGAGAAACTGAATGCTGAAGTCGGCGCGACTGTCGAGTTCGGCGCGGTTCTCGTGGCAACGGACGACGGGATCAAGGTCGGTGCGGACGTTGCGGGCGCCAAAGTGAGCGCTACCGTCCAGGCGCAGGATAAGTTCAAAAAGATCGTCGTGTTCAAATACAAGGCGAAGAAGAACGAGCGCAAAAAGCAAGGCCATCGTCAGCCCTTTACAGCGGTCAAAATCGAAAAGATCACGCTGTAAGGCGCAAACACATTTTTTTAGGAGGATAAAAACATGATCTTGATCAGTTTATTCGCTCATAAAAAAGGAACGGGCTCGTCGCACAACGGCCGCGACAGTCAGGCAAAGCGCCTGGGCGTAAAGCGTTCCGACGGGCAGGAAGTGCTCGCCGGCAACATTCTCGTCCGTCAGCGCGGCACCAAGTTCCATCCCGGCAACAACGTCGGTATCGGCAAGGACGACACCCTGTTCGCTCTCGTCGACGGCGTGGTTAAGTTCGAGAGACTGGGCAAAGACAAAAAGCAGGTCAGTGTCTATCAGGCACAGTGACGAATTCCCCCGCATTTGCGGGGGTTTTTGTTTTCAGAGCGGGGCGGCGCAATTTTGCGCCGCCCCGCTCTGTAATATATGGTCAGCGAAGACATATTTTTTTGTACCGCAAGGCAAAAGAGAAAAACTCTCTTTTGCCTTGTTTTGCAGAACCTGCAAAGATACGTTTGTTGCCGTGCCGTGCTGCGAACAAGAGAAAAACTTTCTTTTGCACCGCTTTACAGAGCCCCTGAAGGCACGGCTCTTTCTTCCTTTTCGTAGGGTCAAAAAATAAATACCTTCATTTTCTTGCCTTTTTCCGATTTATCTGTATAATGGAACATGCTTGAGATCATCAGGAGGGGGCGTTCCCCCTGCGGAGGAGAAAATGTTAGAGATCAAAGACCTTACAAAGGTGTACAGGACCAAGGGCGGCGCGGACGTGCGTGCGCTCGACGGCGTGTCCCTGACCTTTGCAGACAGGGGAATGGTGTTCTTGCTGGGCAAAAGCGGCAGCGGAAAATCTACCCTGCTCAACCTCATCGGCGGACTGGATAAGCCGGACAGCGGCGAGATCGTCGTCAAGGGCAGGGGGAGCAACACCTTTTCTGCGAGCGACTTCGACAGTTACCGCAATACCTTTATCGGATTCATCTTTCAGGAATACAACATCCTCAACGAATTTACGGTAGAGCAGAACATCGCCCTGGCGCTCGAATTGCAGGGCAAACCCAAGGACAAAGAAAAGATCTCCAAGATCCTTGCGTCCGTAGAGATGGAGGCGTTTGCCAAGCGCAAGCCCAACACCCTCTCGGGCGGACAAAAACAGCGCATCGCCATTGCCCGCGCGCTCGTCAAAGATCCCGAGATCATCATGGCGGACGAACCGACGGGCGCACTCGATTCCAATACGGGCAAACAGGTGTTCGACACACTGAAAAAGCTGTCTGCCGAAAAGCTCGTCATCGTCGTTTCCCACGACAGGGAATTTGCCGAGATCTACGGCGACCGCATCATCGAACTCAAGGACGGCAAGGTCATTTCCGACGTCACAAAGGAAAAGGTCGCCGCCACCGCCGCGAGCGAAAACGTCAGCTTTATCGGCAAAAATACCATCTCCGTCAAGAGCGGCGCATCGCTCACGCAGAAGGAATTGCTCCGCATCCGCGACTTTATCTCTTCCGCGCGCGAGGACGTGCTCATTTCCAGCAGTCAGCAGGATATTTCCGCCTTTAAGAAACAGGCGCGCATCGACGAGAACGGCGCAAGGGAGACCTTTGCCGAGACGGACGAGTCCGCCATCCCCGCCCGCGCCTACACAAAAGAGGACAGCCGCTTTATCCGTTCCCGCCTGCCGCTTCGCCATGCGGTCAAGATCGGTGTGAGCAGCATGAAGATCAAACCTTTCCGCCTCTTCTTTACCATTCTGCTCACTTTCGTTTCCTTTGTCATGTTCGGGCTGTTTTCCACGCTCATGCTCTTCGACGAACAGCAGACGATGGCAGAAAGTTTAAAAACATCTGCCGACACCGTGCTTTCTGTCGGTAAGAAATATTACACCACGGAAAACGAGTACAAGAACGGTAAGCTGGAATATACCTATACCAGGACGCAGACGGGGCGCTTCAAACAGGAAGAGGCGCAGGAGATCTGGGACAATGTCGACAAGAGCGCCGTGTTCACCTTCAATTTTGCCAAGTACGCCGATTCTTCCGCGCTGAGGGTGGATAACGTCTCCTGCAACTCCGCTTTCTATAATGCGAGTTTGTACGGCTTTGCCGTCACCGGCCCGCAGAGCGATTACCGCAGCGGGCAGATCGTCTGGGGCAACTACCCGCAGACGGACGGAGAAGTGATGATCTCCGATTATCTGTTCGAAACGCTGAAAGTTTCCAAAGTTTTTTCGTATGACGATGAGGGAAAGACGCAGGAAGTTTCCGTCGCGCAATACGACGACCTGCAAAAGGTAAAACTGTACGTTTCCGGGCAAAATTCTTCTCAGCCTCTCTCGCTGAGCATCTGCGGCGTATACCGCGGTCAGCAGGTGCCCGAAAAGTACGAGGAACTCAAAGAACAGCAGGGTACGAGCGATCTCATCTATCAGTGGGAGCAGGAGCGCATCGCCGGCTTTTACAACTACGTCATTGTGTCCGATACCTTCTATGCGGCGCACGAAAAGGAATTTTCCTATACGGAGAATTATTTCGATCCGAACAAATACTTCCAAAACTGCGACGTCAGGATGCTCTCGTACACGGCCGGTGGAGACGCTTCTCTCTTTGAGTGGTATTTTAACTGGGTGTCCGTCTATCCGGCGGAGGAAAACCGTCAACAGCTGACCGTGTACGGCACGGACGGACAAAAACTTTCTGCCCTCTCTTCCGAAGGCGTCGCTTTCTCCGCGCGCGGCTTGGGGGACCTGATCAGCACGATCTTCTATGCGGACGGGTCGGAGGACGACGCTTTTTGGGAAATGTACGACGCATGGACTGCCCGACCCGCCGCAGGGGGGCTGACCATGGAAGAGAAACTGACGGCGTTCCGCGACGGCGAGTTGCGCACCTTCAACGAGGAAACGCAGAAAGAGGAAGTGCAGGTCTTTACCGAGCAGGAGCGGCTGGGATATTTTGCGGAGATCTCTGCGTTTTTCAAAAAGTATAATGTCTCGCTCGCTTTTGAAATGCAGCTGAAGAACGAGAAGGGAAGCTTCCTTTCTTCGGCAAAGGCGGAGGGTTTTTACTTTTCGCCCGACGGTTCGGACGACGGCGTGTATGTGGGTGAAAACCTGTTTGCGCTGTGCGGGGTTTACAACAAGGAAGAGGACTGGACGTACGAGACCGTGACGAAGTACGACGCGACGGGCGAAAAGTACATCGCCGTATTTGCGGAAAAGACGGACGACAACGTCACCTCTTTCCTGCAGAGGGTATACACGGTGGCGGAGGACGATTCCTTCTATGCCGTGCAAAATCCCATTGCGCAGCAGCTGGAAACGTATATTTATCTCGTGCAGATCCTTTCGCAGGTATTCCTGTACGTCGGTATCGCGTTTGCGGTATTCTCTATGCTGCTGCTGTTCAATTTCATCTCCGTTTCCATCACCAACAAGAAAAAGGAAATCGGTATTCTGCGCGCGGTGGGTGCGAGGAGTACGGACGTGTTCAAGATCTTCTTCTCCGAAACGGTGATCATCGCGGGGATCTGCCTGATCCTTTCCCTGATCGCGTCGTTTGCCCTGTGCGGCATCTTTAACGGCATGATCGGAAAAGAACTGGGCATCCCGCTCTCGCTGTTTGTGTTCGGACCGATGTCCGTCGGCATCATGGTGGCGATCGCCGTAGTCACTTCGCTGCTCTCCACCTTCCTGCCGGTGTATTCCATCGCAAAAAAGCGGCCTGTGGAAAGCATCCGCGCCCTGTAAAGAAAAAAGGCGGCGCAATTTTGCGCCGCCTTCATATAAAACGGGAAGGGCAGAACGCCCTTCCCGTTTTGTTTTGTCATTTGACGATGTGGATGAGATTTTCGTAGGTGCCGGGGAAGAAGAGGAAGATGACGATGAGCGCCACCAAAGCAAGAAAGATGAGCTGGAAAATAAAGTTCCGCTTGCTCATCGCTTCGCAGCCGACCACGCCGATCAGCACCAGCGCGCCGTATTCTTTAATGACGGTAAAGACGTTGAGTACAGTGTCCGGCAAAAAGTTGAAGTTGGCGTCCAAGATCAACAGGGCAAAGACCACAACCAGTACGACGGCGAGGATCTCGCCGATGATGTCGAATACTTTTTCCAATCCTTTAAACATAGTAAACCTCCTTTTTTTGCCATATCGGGCGGTTTCATTGTATCTTGTAACGCGGCGTTTGTCAATACATTTTTGTCAAAAAGTTTTTTTCACGCCGCGTCGGGGCAAAGGCGGAAGGCTTCGTTTCGTGAAAAAAGAGTTGCTGAGCGGCGCGATAAAAAGAGGGGTTTTGCGCCGCCAAAAGGGGGACAGCGCAAAAACAGGGCGCGGCGGTACAGGGGGCAAAAAAGAGTGCGGTGCAATAAAAAAGCCGCCCCGCAGAAAAAGCGAGGCGGCAAAAAGTTCAGCTGTATCTTTTTTTGTTGCGTTCGGTGCGTTCGCGTTCGCGGCGCAGTTTCTGCGCACCGTTTACGCTGCCGATCACGCTGTCGATGTCCAGCGGTTCGCCCGATTCGTCCTTGCGCTGTTCGGGCACGTACACCCTCCTGCCGATCCCGTCTTTCAGCTTTCGTTCGAACAGTTCTGCGAGGATGTTGACGGCGATGCTCCAAAGCAGGAAGGGGATGGAGATGAGCGCCATGATCAGCGAAAAGGCGTTAAAATTCTGCACGGCAGTCAGCAGCATGCCCAAAGAAGTGAGCGAACACAGCAGCTGCACCGCGTATTTTGCCATTTTCATAAACCGCAGCAGGGCAGGTCGGGGCTTTTCCATCATGTTTATGCGGTAGCTGATCAGGATCAGCGCCACGGAAAGGGAAAACGCCACGCCGATCAGGCAGAGCAGCACGATGCCCAGCGCATTTTCCGAGGAGAGGTAGTAATACACCGCATACAATGTGTACAGCGCGTATCCCACAAAGCCGAGCAGGCTGAGCGCAAATTTAGATCGCTTTATTTTCCGTCTCAGGCTCAAGCCTTTTTCCTCCGTCAGCTTTTTATCGGCATAATCATACACGTTTTTTTATGTTTTTGCAATCATTTTTTTCAAAAAAGGGGAAAATTTTATAGTTTATCATTAAATGCGAAAATAGATTTTCCCCTGCGGTTGGTCTGTTTTCGCATTATTTATTTGGTGGCGACCATACGCAAAGGAGATTAAAGCAGCAAAATGGCAAAGAATGAA
>CALVHV010000080.1 GCA_944328845.1 uncultured Clostridia bacterium
ATCTTGTCGTGGTTGACGTAAAGTTCGTAAGCCGCGCAGGTGCGGTAAGTCTGCAGCGTCTTTTCGCCGAGCAGATATTGCCGCAGCTCTTCGTATTTTTCGCGTGCGGCGTCTGCATCCCCTTTCAGACAGCAGGTACAGAACAGGATCTGCGCCGCGATCTGGTTATAGTAAAATTTCGGGATGTATTCGGTCAGCCCTTCCAGACGGTCGCTCGCCTTGATGGCGGAAGCAATGTCCCCACTGTCGAGGTAATACATCAGTCTGTAACTCGTCAGCAGGATAAAGTTTACGTCGTCTTCAGGGAGCTGCGGCAAACCGAAATACAGGTCCTTGTCTATTTCCGCAGGCGTCTTGCCCTGATACAGGTAACCTTCGATGGCGAGGATGTTGATCGCCGTGAGATAAGACGTTTCTTTTTTGATCAGGCCGCGGAGCATGCCGCCGTCCGTATCGAGGTTATCGTCGTTGAAAGGAAGCACATTGTAAAAGAAGAGATGGAAGGCGTACGGCAAACCCGTGCAGACAAGGATGTACGCCGCAAAGGGCACGATTCGATACAGAATGAGCGTTACGGCACAAGCCACAAGGAAGAGGAAAGAAAAGATCAATCCGCCCGCGACGGTGGCAAGGAATCCCGGATAAAGATTTTTTGCGTCTTTGGGAAGCATCTCCGTTGCGCCCGCAATGGAATCGGGCAAAGTACTGAAAAAGACTTTGAGTTTGCCATCCCGACGGCAGATATTCATAAAGCCGATGCGCACCGAATTGAAGCGGAACCCGCAGCAGCTCCCGAACAGGATGTGGCCCAATTCGTGAAATGCCTTACAGACAAAGGAAGAAAACAATCCGCCCAAAATCAGCAAAAAGGCGAGGAGAACGGAATTATAGCTCTGCCAGTACCAGACGTACCCGAGATAGACGACGGTGCCGGCAAGGGCAAAAGAAAGGACGAGATCGACGATCCGCAAAGTTTGTTCGGCAATTCTGTTCATTGTTTCTCCCTCCGCAGCCGATCGGAGAGATATCCCTCCAGATTGTCCTGCTCGCTGACAGTCATCCTGTCCGCCCCCATCTTTTTAAGGACATGGAAAAGGAGCAGAGCGCCGCCGCCCAGAATGTCGGCGCGGCGTTTGTCCATCCCCTTCAGGGCAAGCCGCTCTTCCTGCGAAAGGGAGAGAAGTTTCTCCGCCCATTTCCCGACCTGCTCGGCGGAAAGAACGCTCCCCTGTATTTTTTTCGGGTCGTAAGGTTCGACCTCATATTCCAGCGCGGAAAGAGAAGTCGCCGTCCCGCCGATCGCCGTTACGGGACAAGCAGGAATGTCTCCGTACACGGAGATCTTTTCCTCGATGTATTTTGCAAGCGCCTGTGGATCCTCGCCGCAGACGTCTTTCAGACGCACGGCGCCGACGTCCGCGCTGACCGCATAAATCACCTTGCCGCCTTTGCAGACGGTGACCTCCGTACTGGCGCCGCCTACATCCACGATGCCGCCGTCCCTGCCGCCGAGCGCGCCGAGCATGCCGAGCTCAGCCTCCCTTTCGCCGCTGAGGACGTCGATCCCGATGCCGTACCGATCAAAAACGCTGTGCACGAACTCGCCGCCGTTTTCCGCACTGCGTACGGCGGCGGTTGCAAAAGCATATGTCTTTTCCGCCCCGAAGGCGCGCGCCTCCCGCAGGCATTCGCCGATCGCTCCGATCGTGCGCTCCATCGCCTGCGGGCGAAGAACAGGAGAAAAGGAGATCCCCTCTCCCAGCCTCGTCGTATAAATTTTTTTATTCAGAGAACAACCGTCCGCCCACAACAGCAGGCGGACGGAATTTGAACCGATATCAATGACTGCACATTTCATTCTATAGCACTCCAATCTGCGGGAAAGCTGACCAAGACGGAAGCGGTGTCCGAGCCGGCGTCTTCGCCGCGCAGGGCAAGCAATTCGCGCACGGCGATCTCCAGCCAAATGCGGCCCTGGTACACCTCACAGTCGCTCTGCGCAGTTTCGATGTACCGTTCATACTCCTCGATCTGCCGCAAAAGCTCTGCTTCCCTGCTTTTTCTCGAAGAGATGGAAATCAGCTGTCCGATGAGAAAGACGAGCAGAAACGCCAGCAAGATCACTGCCGCGACCGTAGAACCTATGACAACTTTTTTAAATTTTTCTTCCTGCATATTTTCCGCGTCAGCCGCAACAATCTTCTTTTGCAACCGCTCCTGTATTTATTATACAGCTTAATCGCAAAAAAGGCAAGTATTCTGTGAAAACTTCTGTTCCAAAGCAAAAATCCCAGCCCGCAGAAAAAGAGCATGTAAAAACGCAGGTCGGGAAGGGAAAATGCCGTTGCAATGCACACGAACGCCGCCGCCGCGGCCACTCCGTACAGGATATCCGATAAAACAGAGACCGCTCTCGCCCGTTCGCGCGTCAGCGCGGAGACCGCCGCAAACGGTTCGCAAAAAACCCCTGCTGCGATCCCTGCCAGAAGGCAGGCGGACACGGCGTAGATCTGCCCCATCAGCCGAACAGCCTCTTGGAGATCTTCTGTCTCTTTTCGCTGAACTGGATGCCGCCGATCTTACCCGTCGCGCAAAATCCGCCGCCCGACTGAGAGAAGGAGACGATCTTCAGCCCCTCGCCCGTAATGACCGCTTTTCCTCCGTTCAGGGAAAGGGTGATCTGCCTTTCCGAAAAGGAATCCACGCTCGCCACACCCGTAAGCGTGACCTTTTTCTGCTGTTCGATGAGCGCCGTCTGCACCTGTTCTTCCATAAAAAATATTCCCTCCGATATACGATCGTCGGGAATATTGTATGCATGCAACTGTCGGGATTATGCCTTCTTTTCCTTCGCCCTCGCCTTGGCGCGCAGCTCGCTGTCGAGGATGCGCTTGCGGATGCGCAGAGAAACGGGCGTGACTTCGAGGAGTTCGTCGTCGTTGAGAAATTCGAGGCACTCTTCGAGGCTCATCTTCTTTGGACTGTTCAGGCGCATTGCGTCGTCGCTGCCTGCGGCGCGCGTGTTGGTCATGTGTTTTTTCTTGCAGACGTTGACGTTGATGTCCTCTGTCTTGGGAGAAACGCCCACCACCATGCCTTCGTAAACCTGCGTGCCGGGGTCGATAAACAAGACGCCCCTGTCCTGTGCGTTGAACAGTCCGTACGTGACCGCTTCGCCCGATTCGAAGGCGACCAGCGAGCCCGTATCGCGGCGTTTGAGGTCGCCCTTGTACGGCTGGTATTCAAAGAAAATGGAGTTCATGACGCCTTCACCCTTGGTCTGGGTGAGAAATTCGCTCTTATAACCGAACAGACCGCGCGCGGGGATAAGGAACTCGAGACGCATACGAGAGCCGACGGCGCTCATGTGCACCAGTTCGCCCTTGCGCTCGCCCATGCTCTGGAACACCGCGCCCGTGCCGTCTTCGGGCACGTCTACGATCAGTCGCTCCACAGGCTCGTAAAGTTTTCCGTCGTATGTCTTGTACAGAACTTTGGGGGTGCTGACCTGGAATTCATACCCCTCGCGGCGCATGTTTTCGATCAGGATAGAGAGGTGCATTTCTCCTCTGCCACTCACTTTGAACGCCTCGGCGGTGTCCGTATCCTCCACCTTCAGGGAGACGTCCTTGAGCAGTTCGCGGTACAGCCTGTCGCGCAGATGACGGGAGGTGACGAACTTGCCCTCTTTGCCCGCAAAGGGACTGTCGTTGACGGAGAAAGTCATCTCAACCGTCGGCTCGCTGATCTTGACGAACGGCACCGCCTCCACCTTGTCGGTGGCACAGACGGTATCGCCGATGTTGATCCCCTCCAGACCGGAAAAGCAGACGATGTCGCCCGCCTTCGCTTCCTGGACAGCCACGCGGGAGAGCCCTTCGATCTGGTACAGGTTGACGAGTTTCCCCCTCTTGTTGAGGGAAGGAATGTTGTGATTGCAGACGGCAACTTCCTGGTTGGCTTTGACACTGCCCCTCTCGATCCTGCCGATACCGATCCTGCCGACGTAATCGTTGTAGTCGATGGAAGAGACGAGCAGCTGCATGGGCGCGTTTTCGTCTACTTCCATGGGCGGAATGTGATTGAGGATGGTATCGAACAGCGGGGTCAGGTCTTTGCCGTCCTTATCCGCATAGCGGGACGCCGTGCCCGCCCTGCCCGAGCAGAACAGGATGGGCGAATCGATCTGATCGTCGTTTGCATTGAGGTCGATGAGCAGGTCAAGGATCTCGTTTTCCACTTCGGAAATTCGCGCGTCGGGGCGGTCGACCTTATTGACCACGATGATAAGTTTGTGGTTGAGTTCAAGCGCCTTCTGCATGACGAAGCGCGTCTGCGGCATGGGACCTTCCGCCGCGTCCACGAGCAGGAGCACGCCGTTCACCATTTTGAGAACGCGCTCCACCTCGCCGCCGAAATCGGCGTGGCCCGGCGTGTCGATGATGTTGATCTTTACGCCGTGATAATGAATGGAAGTGTTTTTGGCGAGGATGGTGATGCCTCTTTCGCGTTCGATGGCATTGGAATCCATCACGCGCTCTTCCACAACCTGGTTTTCTCTGAATGTTCCGCTCTGTTTGAGCATCTGATCCACGAGCGTCGTCTTGCCGTGGTCAACGTGGGCAATGATCGCCACGTTTCTCAAATCGTTCCGTATCAAAATAATTTCTCCTGAACCTTGGTAAATCTATCCTACTTATTCTAATACATTTTTGATTTTTTCGCAAATATTTTCGTACAAAAAAAGGCGGAGAAAGCCATTATAATTGCTTATATCCGCCTTATTTTTCCTTTTTACCCTACGAAGCCCAAGCCGCGGGCATCGTCCTGTTTTTGATGAACCACTCGGTGTCCTTCAAAAGGGTATTGTTGTTGGAACACTCCACAGTGACGCCTTTCCTTCCGGAAGAAACGACGATGTTGCCGTTCATGGAAACGTAGCCCGCTTCCGTGCTTTCGTCGCCGAGGGAGGTGACGTATACCCTGTCGGTATATTTCGAGACCCTGTCGATCATAGCCTGGGTGGGGAACTGATTTTCCTTGTTGTCCGTATACTCGTCCGTGCCCGCACAGCAGCAGACGCATACGATCTCCGGCTGAATGACCTGCAAAAGGCAATCGTTGGAAGAGGTTTTCGAGCCGTGGTGCCCCGCTTTGAACAGTTCTACCTTAGGCAGTTGATTGTAAACAACAAGCTGTTCTTCTCCGTCCTCTTCCAGATCTCCCGTAAACAGGAAATGCTTGTCGCCCTGATTGAACATCAGGCAGACAGAATAATTGTTTTCGTCTTTGCTCTCGTTTTCGTAATAGTAATTGTACAAGATCTCCATTTCCACGCCGTCGGAAACCTCGTACACCCGCTTTGCGCCGTCCGTTTCGTTCCAGCACTGCAAAGCCGTATAATGCACGGCGCCCGCCGCCACTGCCGCGTCACGCTTTTCCACGTAGGTCTTGTAGGTTTGCGTGTCCTTGTTCGTCAGCGCGAAATCGATGATCGTCCCGATCTCGTACCGCTCAAACATGCTCGGAGAATTTTTGCTGCCCGCAAATCCCGCAATATGGTCCTGGTCCGCGTGCGTGGCAATGACGTATTCGAGCACGCCGTCCGTGCAGTATTGGTTTATGTACGCAGACGTAGTATCCGTACTGTCCGTACGCGAGCCCGCATCGATGAGGATGTCCGTGTCCCCCGCCTTGATATAAATGCTGTCGCCCGTGTACTTGTTGCCCAGTTCCATAAAATGGATCTGCAATTCGCCGCTGACATAGACGTCGCCGCCCTTCGGGCGTTTGATGTATGTATAGACGGCAAATGCAGCGATAAAGCCGATGATGAGCGCCAGCAGGCAGCAGAAAAAGGTGAGACCGGCACTGAATTTCTTTTTCGCCATACCTTATGCCTCCCCTCCGCTCTGCGGCAAATAGTCCTCCACACCTTCGGGATCACCGACGATGACGACGCGCACGCGCTGGTAATCGCCCCAGCGAATGTCGCTGACGGTATAGACGATCTGATAGATGCCTTCCTCCGCCGCGCCCTTTAACAGATCCGCGTCTCCGCCGCGAACGGCTTTTTCGGAAATATCCCTTCCGAAAGAACGGATGGTAACGCCCTGCTCCGTATAGGTATCTCCGATGTCCAGCTGAATAACACTCTCACCTTTCAATTCGAAACAATCGTTTTTTGTCAGTTGCACGGATGCGAACACGCCGCCGACACAGCCGACGATCAGGAAAAGAATGACGAGAAAGACGGTGACCGGATGCGACTTTTTAACAGCCGATTCCGCCGCTTTCTGCGCGCTGCTTTTTCTTCGAGCCATAAACACCTCCTGTATAATTGCGCCTATTTTACCATATATTTTTGCAAATGTAAACAGTTGGACGCAACATTTTTCGGCAGGCGCGTTTCCCTTTCAGACATAAAAAAATAAGAGAAAACATACTCATTGCGCACGTTTTCCCTTATTTTCGGTCTCGTTTTATACAAATTTTTTCCTCAACCGCAGACTGCATCCGCATCGGATCGATTTGCCTTTTTGCGAGACTCTATTTGAAAGCAACGTCTTAAGATGGCAAACATTTTTCTTCTTTCTGTCTTTTAACGAACGTATTTCCGATACTTTATTTTGCTTCTCCGTTGCTGACATTCTTATTATCTGCGGTTTTAAGAAAAATATACAAAAAATTTTTCAGTTTCTTATCTGCCCGTCTCCGACGATCTGATATTTATAAGAAGTCAGCTCTCTCAGACCCATCGGGCCTCTCGCGTGGAGCTTTTGGGTAGAGATGCCCATCTCGGCACCAAGACCGAATTGGAAGCCGTCCGTAAAGCGTGTGCTGGCATTGACATACACGGCGGCACTGTCTACTTCGTTGAGGAACTTTTCTGCGGCAGCCTTGTCTTCTGTCACGATGCAATCGCTGTGATGCGTCCCGTACTTGTTGATATGTGCGATCGCTTCGTCTACGCCGTGCACGATTTTGACGGAGATCTTCAACGCGAGAAATTCCGTATAGAAATCCTCTTCCGTCGCGGGCGTGAGCTCGGGCAGAATTTTTCTGCATTCTTCGCAAGCAACAATTTCAACGTTTTTGTTGCGCAAAACCGCGACGATCTCGGGAAGGCGGCTCTCAGCGATTTCCGAGTCCAGCAACAGGCTTTCACAGGCGTTGCAGACGGAGGTACGCTGCGTCTTGGCGTTGATCAGGATGGGCAGGCCCTTGGAGAGGTCGGCCGTCTTTTCGAAATACACGTGGCAGTTGCCAGTGCCTGTTTCGATGACGGGGACGGTCGCATTTTCTACCGCGTTGCGGATGAGCCCCGCGCCGCCGCGAGGAATCAGGACGTCGACGATACCGTTCATCTTCATGAACTCCGTCGCCCCTTCATGTGTGATGTCCTCGATGAGCTGGATGAATTCGGGATTATATCCCGCACTGCGGATGGCGTCCTTGATGACTTTGGTGACAGCCTTGTTGGAGAGAATGGCGTCCTTACTTCCGCGCAGGACAACTGCGTTTCCGCTCTTGACGGCGAGCCCGATGGCGTCTGCCGTCACGTTGGGGCGCGCCTCGTAGATGATGCCCAACACGCCGATCGGCACGCGGACACGGCGCAGCTGCAAACCGTTGTACAGCGTACGCTCTTCGAGGACTTCGCCGACAGGGCAATGCAGCTCGATGAGCTTTTCCAGCCCCTGCGCGATGCCGTCGATCCGCTTTTCGTCCAGCATCAGGCGGTCGGCAAATTGCGCTCCGCGGGTGCAGGATAAAAGGTCTTTCTGGTTTTCGGCGATAATGAATGCGGACTGCTCGCGCAGAGCGGCGGCGGACGCCGCCAGCATCCTGTTCATGTCCGCTTCACTTGCCAGCGAGATGGCAGACAAGTTTTCTTTCGCTTTCAAACAAACTTCTCTTAAGGTCATTTCTGCCCTCCTTACCGCACTTTTTTTGCGGTCTATGTCACGCAGAATACTCTGCAAACGGGAAATTATTCTTCCTCGTCATCGTCGGGAAGTTCCACGTTGTGGTAAACGTCCTGCACGTCGTCCAATTCGTCCAACTTATCCAAAAGCTTTAAAAAAATCTGGGTATGTTCGGGGCTGAGCGTAACTTTATTCTGCGGGATCATGCGAACATCCGCTTCAAGGAATTCGACGCCCTTCCCTTCCAAAAATTTGCGGACCTGCGAAAAAGCTGCGGGGTCGGTGTAGATCTCGTACGCATCGTCCAGCGTGACGACGTCGTCCGCACCCGCTTCGATGGCATACTCGGTGATGGTGTCTTCATCCAGGTCGACCGTGCGCTCCACGACGAGCAGACCCTTATTGCTGAACATATAGGAAACGCAGCCAGTGTTTCCCAATTCGCCGCCGCACTTGGAAAGGGTGGAACGAACGTCCCCCGCCGTGCGGTTTTTATTGTCCGTGAGGGTGCTGATGATCAGCGCGGAACCGCCCACGCCGTAGCCTTCGTATACCAGCGTTTCGTAAGTTGCGCTGCCCAGTTCGCCCGCCGCTTTTTTGATGCAGCGCTGAATGTTGTCGTTGGGCATATTGTTCGCCTTCGCCTTGGCGATGACGTCGGCAAGTTTGCTGTTTGTATCAGGATTGGGGTTGGATTTTGCCGCTACGGCGATCTCTCTTCCGAGTTTGGTAAAGATCCTGCCGCGCGCCGCGTCCGCTTTTCCCTTCTTTGCCTGAATGTTATGCCATTTGCTGTGTCCTGACATGATTTTACTCCTCTATGATTAAAAATGTATGATTAACGATGTTCTGCCGCTGCGAGCACATACATCAGAATGCCTGCCGAAACGCCCGCATTCAGACTTTCGCAGCTTTCCCGCATGGGGATCTTTACGGTATGCGAACACATCTTTCGCACCTGTTCGCTGACGCCGTTCGCCTCGTTGCCGATGACGAGGCAGAAATTTTCGGGCGGCTGAAAACCAAATACGTTTTCCCCGTCCATATCCGCGCAGAGCATGGGAATATGTTCCAGAGCACGGAAGATCTCCTCGCTGCCGCCGATGTGCAGACGGACGAAAAAGATGCCGCTCATGCTTGCGCGCACGCATTTGGACGAAAACGGGTCGGCGCAGGAGAGAAGGTATACGTCCTCATAGCCCGCCGCGTTTGCCGTGCGGAGAATGGTCCCCACATTTCCCGGATCGGAAACGCCGTCCAGAAGAAGGCATCTGCCCTGCGGTGCGCGCACGGAAGTGTCGGGAATTTTGATGACCGCAAGCACACCCTGCGGCGTAACTTCTTCGGAAAGTTTTTCAAACACGCTGTCGGATACGGTCTGTGCAAGATCGGGGAAAAACCTTTCCCCCGAAAAACTTTCCGCATATACGATGCAGGAAATTTTGCACCCGCAGGCGACGGCTTCCCGATCCTGTTAAATGCCTTCGGCGGTG
>CALVHV010000081.1 GCA_944328845.1 uncultured Clostridia bacterium
GCACCAGTGGCGCCCGTTGCTCCGCTGGGGCCCGCAGGACCTGTTGCACCCGTTGCGCCGCTGGGACCCGTAGGACCCGTAGGACCCGTAGCACCTGTTGCGCCTGTTGCCCCGCTGGGACCCGCAGGACCTGTTGCGCCAGTGGCGCCCGTGGCCCCCGCGGGACCCGTAGGGCAGGGAACGGATGGGACGCGCGACAGGCATAAAATTTCCCACCTCGCGACGAGGTAGGAAATGTTTTAGGAGATACGAAAGAGCTTGAAAGGGGCTGCGGTCGCCTTGCCCTGTCCGTCTTGCGGGTGCGCCGTCGGCGCGTCAGCGGTAGAAGGTGCAGTCGCCCCAGCCCACTCTGCCCTGGCCCGAGTTATCGGTGATCTCGAGTCGCAGGGAGTTCGTGCCTTGGGGAAGTTTCAGTTCGAAAGAGATCATCTCCGTTTTCCAGCCGATGCGGGTTTTTTCCAACAGAAGTTCGTCGTCGGCATAGATGCGCACGGTGGCGTTTGCCTGCTGCCCCCAGGGGATGTTTGCGCGGATCTGTCCCTCTATGCCGAAGCAGCCGCTGAAATAGGAATACCCTCTGCCCGAAATGTCATAGGTCAGGCTGAGCGTGCCGTTTGCCTTTGTGAACATCCCGTTTTCGAAGGACACTTCGCCTGTGCCGTCGTAGAGGGAGATCGTCTGGTACCCGTAGTTGGTCTTGCCGGAAAGAACGGGGACAAAGGAGTTGTCCAACAATGTGCTTTCGCCGTAGACGTACACCACGGCGTCCTGCGTCAGCTTGTTGCCGAGCGCGTTTGTCGCTGTGACGCGGAGGGTGTATTCGCCCGCCTTGTTCATGTCGAGTTTTCCCGTATAAATGACGTTCGTGACGGGCGCAGCCTGCGCTACGGCAGGAATTGCATACGCCAGGTCGTTTGCGTCGAAGACGCTCCCTTTTTTGAGGAGCAGGGTCTCTTTGATGGTGATCAGGCCGTATTTTTGCAGATTTCTGTCGTAGTCTTTTTCCGTTTCGCGCGGCATCACGGAAAAATTGTAGGGGGGATTGTTGTTCTGCCTGTATCCCAACAGTCCGTTGGAATCTGCCCCTACACCCGTGCTGTCGCTGGAATACCATTTGCCTTCGATAAAGAAGTTATCCCACGCATGCGTGCCGTTGGCGACGTAGGCTCCGCGCACGCCGACGCGCTGCGCCAGGTACAGCAGCCCCTTTCCGTAGCCCGAGCAGATGCTCTGTTTTGTGATAAACGCTCCGTAAAATCCATCCGCATAGTTGACGTTTGCGTACGTCATGGACTTGTAATTTGCGTTGTGCAGCACGTACAATTTCTGCGCGTCGGTCATGTCTTCGGAAAGGCCGCTCATGTACGTTTTGTAAATTTCCTGCTCGGCACGAAGGTATACCTGCATATTGTCCTGGCCCTTGTAGTACCCATTTTCGCCGTTGTTGAGAGAGAGGGTGACGGTATCGACCAGCCCGTTCTTTTTGGTATGCGAAATGCCTGCCGCGTAGCCAGCGCGCCAGTCGTACAGGTAGTACAGCCTCGCTTCGTCGTAGAGAAGATAGGTTTTGATCAGTCCCAGCTGGTTGGGCAGGACGTAGATGCCGTTTTCCTGCAGGGGGATGGTAACGCTGTTGACGGATGTATCGGCAATGCTCGTTTCAAGCATGACTTCCATGATCTTGTCGTACGCCTTGCGCGACTGGAGACTGAGCAGGCTCCTGCCGTAATAGACGTAGTTGGCAAAAGGGGAGATGAGGTAGTCGAGGTCTGCGTTCAGGACATAGTTCGGCTGGTCGAGGACGGTCAGCTTTACCGTCTTTTCCGCGCTCACCCCGTTGTCCGTGACAGAAAAGGTCGCGCTGAACTCTCCCGTCATGCCCGCCCGATGGTCGGTGGATACGCGCAGTTTGTCCGTAATATCCTGCCCGTCGGCCGAGGTCGCCCTTGCCATCTGCAGCAGGTTTGCCTCCGTCACGCGCGCAGCACCTGGGATCTCGATGTCGTCTGCAAGGATCTGCGGACGGATCTGCCCTCGGTAGGTCAGCGTGCAGTCTGCCCAAACGGCGTGGTCGTTGCCGATCCTTTCCAGTCCGTCGGCGATCAGAGTGAGTCGGTCTGCGCCTGTTATGTCCACTTCGGCGTATCCTTCGTCCGAATAGGGGGTGATCACCTCGGAGGTGAACTTTTCCTCGTTGTCCACAAAGATGCGGAAGACGATGTCGGTGATGCTGTTCGGCGTGCGTGCCGTCTTGTGTGCGCCGTAGTAGGTGCTGAAAAGGGTAAAGCCGCGTGTGGAAAGGTTGTCAAAAACGATCACGGAATAGGCGTGGGCAAAAAATCCCGTGTCGTATTCCGTCTCCTCGCCGCCTTTCAAAAGGGACAGCTTTTCGCCGCCCGGCGCTTTGTCCGCCGTTACGGCGGCACCCGTGCCCGTTGAAGCATAGTCGTAAGACAATTGCGTCAGCGGAATGCTCTTCAGTTCTTCTGCGGGCTGTTCGTCCTCATCGTCGTCGCCGTTGTCGCCGTTGTTATTGTCGTTGTCTCCGTCGTCAGGGGCGATGATGCCGCCGCTGCCGCCGTTTGGTTTGTCGCCTGCAGAACACGCCGCAAAGGAAAAGACAAGGATAAGCGCCAGTACCAGGCAAATCGCCGCGATCAGATGTTTCTTTTTTTGTCATGTCTGTATCCTGAAAGAAAGATTTGCCGAGGGGCGCCTCGCCCGGATACTATTTTTATATCAAAGCGGCGCATTTGTCAAGTCTAGAACCGTGTTCGGCCGATTTTGCCGAGATGTGATCGGTATTCACATTCCCGTGTGCCGTTCAAAGCATTTTTTACAGGGAAAAAAAGGAGGCAAAGGAAAAGTATTCTCGCATGGGGAAATTTTTTCTTTTTTCATTTTTTGTCAGCCCTTATTGCAAGGCATACACAAAAAATTTTTTGGAGGGACGGGCAGGGGATGTGTCATTTTTTGCCGTTGTCTTTGCCGTCAGAGGAGCGTTTCGTCGCCTTGTAACGGATGCATATTTGCCGTGGGCCGCCGCTTGCGGGTTTTTCGCCGATGATGATCGATTGGATGAGCTGTATGCACATTTCGCGGGTGAGTTCTTTGCAGGCCGCGTACTTTTTCAGTCGGGACAAATACTCTTCCGTTTCCTCGTTGAGATTTTGTTTGCGGGCGGAGTTGTTTTCCAGTCGTGCCAGCTTTTGCTCCGCGCTCTCCTTTTCCGCCCGATATTTTTCCAAAAGCTCCCTGCAGATCTCTTCGGGCAGGCTGCCGAGGACTTTTTCTTCAAAGGCGGTGCCGATCAGGCGGTCCAGTTCTGCCAGCCTGTTTTTTAGCGAGCGCACCTCTCTCTCTTCCGCAAGAAGGTCTTTTTCGCACCGTTTTGCCCGTTCTGCGAGGAAACGCTCTCTTTCCGCCTGTTCGTCGATCTCCTCTTCTCCTGCCAGAGAGTGCAGGTCCTGCAGGATCAGCCGTTCCAGCTGCGTTTCCGAAACGGAGTGCGAGGTGCAGTACTTCTTGCCGAGATCGGCGTAGGTGCGGCAGACATAGCGGCCGCCTTGTTTTTGCGCTGAGCCGCCTGCCTTGTATTTCATCTTTTTGCCGCATTCGGCGCAGATCAGGAGGCCGGAAAGAGGATGCAGCCTGCCCGAACCGTCCGTCCTGCCGCGCGAAACGCTCTGCCGCATCGCCTGTACCTTTTCAAAAATTTCTCTGTCCACGATCGCTTCGTGTGCGTTTTCCCTCACTGCGCGCTCGTCGGGAGGGACGCGCAGTACGCGGCGGTTTTTATACGAAAAGCGTGTCGTCTTATGCTGGGTCAGTGTTCCGAGGTAGGTCTCGTCTTGGAGGATGTCCGAAACCGTCTTGGGTGACCAGCGCGCCGAATTGCGCCTTTCGGATTTTTTTCCGTCCAGACGGACGTAGTGCGCCGTGGGGTTGGGGATGCCTTCGTCCGTCAGCGCCTTTGCGATCGTCCGCACGGATCTGCCCTGCAGGCGCATGTCGAAGATCCTGCGCACGACGGCTGCCGCTTCTTCGTCGATCACCGCCGTGCGGTTGCCGTCGCCGCCCGCTCTGTATCCGTACGGATACGCCCAGTTGGTATATTTTCCCTGCCGCCATTCCGCTTCAAGCACGGCGCGTATCTTTTTTCTGGTGTTTGCCGCGTGCCACTCGTTGAATACATTCATGATGGGCATCATGTCCATGGCTGTGCTTGCGCGGTCGGCGGTGTCTATATGGTCGGACAGGGCGATAAAGCGGATTCCGTAGGCGGGGAAAATGTAGTCGATGTATTGCCCCACCTGAATGTAATTTCTGCCGAATCGTGACAGGTCTTTCACGACGATCGTATCGAGTTTCCCGTCCTTTGCGTCTTCCAAAAGCCGCTTGACGGCAGGGCGGTCGAAGTTGGTGCCCGACCAGCCGTCGTCCGCGTATTCGCCCGCCACGGTGCCGCCGTTTTCTTCGGCAAACCGTCTGAGAATGGCTCGCTGGTTTTCGATGGAAAGACTCTCGCCCGCCTTTTCGTCGTCGCGCGAAAGGCGGAGGTAGAGCCCCGTTCTGCCCAGCTGCCTATTCAACGCCGCACCCCGTCTCTCTGTCGGCGCGGCGACGGGCGAGGGAAAGGATCTCTTCCCTAAAATCTTTTTCTCCCGTAAATTGTCTTAGGACGGTGTACCGCGTTCCGTCGATCTCCGTCTGCGAGATCTCGTTCGGGCGGCAGGGGACGGCTCTGCAGGCAGGCAAAGGTTTTTCCGTGTTTGTGTCCTCCCGAAAAAGAATGGAAGATCGCAAAGATCTTCCTTACCATGATATGGAAAAGGGTCAATTCCTGTGCCGCGCTGTCCGCACCAAGGGGGGCTATTTTTCCGTCTGCGGCGGAACCTTGCAAAAAAGAGGACAAAAAAATCCATCCGCCGTTCCATTGACGGGCTTCCGGTTTGGGTTTATAATGGAACAAAAAGGAGGTTTCAAGGGATGAGATGGAGCATAGAGCAAAACAAGCGCCGCATCTGTTCGGAAAATTTTGAAAACCATTCAGACGATGTCGAGATGAGCGGGGAGAGAGTTTCCGCCGTTGTGGCATACGGCGCTGATAAGGGGGGCTTTCATTGCGATCTACTCCTGGTCTATCCTTGGGTGAGGCTGCAGCCGGACGTCACGCAATCTTCCTATCAGGTAAGGTGCCCCTGCGCGCAGCTGTTTGCCGAAGAACGGGAAAAATTTCTGCGCGTTTCGTTTGACGGAACGCTCTCTGTTTTGACAGAGGCGGGGGGTGTCAGGACGGAAAGGATCTTCTATCCTTCCGTTACGGAGCCGATCTTTTATGAGCTGGTCCGCTTGCACAACAAAAGCGGCCAGCCCATAAAAATTTTGCTTGACGGATACAAAAAACTGGACGGACGTATTGCGTGCGAAGGGTATGTGTATGCGGAGCGCACGGCGGAGACGGGCGCGGACGTGCTCGCCCCGGGGGAACGGCGGGAAGTGTGCTTTCGCTATACGGCAAGATTTTCCGATCAGGCGATCCCGCACGAAAAAAATTCTCTGAAAAAGCGCAGGGAACGGGTCGCCTGCCTGTTTTCGCAGTGCGATCTGGAGACGGGGAACAATGTGTTCGACACCATGTATACTTTTGCCAAACTGCGCGCGGGAGAAAGCATCTTCCGCACCAAAAAGGGATTGGTACATTCTCCCGGCGGGACAAATTACTATGCGGCAGTGTGGTGTAACGATCAATGCGAGTATGCCACTCCCTGGTTTGCATTTACGGGGGACAAAAAGGAGAAACAGGCGGCAAAAAATGCGATGCACTGGTACAGGCCGTTCATGAACGACGAATACGTCCCCATCCCGTCCAGCATCATCTCCGAAGGAACGGATTACTGGAACGATCGCCGCGATCGCGGGGATGCCGCCATGTATTTGTACGGGAACAGCCGTTTTTTCCTTACGACGGGAGAGATGCCGACGGAAGAGGAGTCATGGATGCTGGATTGGTGCGCGGAATACACGCTCAGACAGATCGACGAACACCACGTGGTGGTGTCGGATACGGATGAATTGGAATTCCGTCTTTCTTCGGGGGTCAATCTTGCCACTTCCTGCATTGCCTACGGCGCGTTCGGGCTGTACGCCTGTCTCTTGCGCAAGGCGGGCAAAGCGGAGCGTGCCTCCCTGTTCGAGGAAAAGCGCAAAGAGATCCGTCTCGGCATCGAGGAGTGGTTCGGCGCCGAAATAGAGGGGTATCATACGTACGCCTATCATAAGGGTTGTGAGGAGATCCGTGCATGGAATTGCCTTCCCGCTTTTATGGGAATCATGGATCGCGCGGAAGAAACGGCAGATTCTATCCGCGATAGGCTGTGGAAAGAAGACGGATGTCGTTCCGGGGAACATGAGGAGATCCTCTGGGACCGCAGCGCTCTGTACGGGATCGCGTCTCTCTTCCGTCAGGGGAGAAGGGAAGAGGCATGGCAGCACCTGATCGGGCTGAGTACCTCACGTCTGCTGGGGGAGCGCGTGCCCTACGCGGTGGAAGCGTACCCCGAGTTCAATATGCGGCATCTGAGTGCGGAGAGCGCTCTTTATTGCAGGATCGTTACCGACGGGCTTCTGAACATCTCGTTTACGGACAGCGGCTTTTCGGTCGATCCGCGGCTTCCGGAAGCGCTCCCGTCTCTCCGGCTGAACCGCATTCTGCTGTGCGGGACATTCTGGAATATCGAGGTCTCAAAAGAGCGCGTTTCTGCTTTTTCCGAGGATGGAAAACGGGTGTTTGAGGGCAGGACCGGCACGCCTTTGCACGTCTGTGCGCAAGGGCACTGATCATTCGGAAATAAGGGGTGGATGTTAGGGAAAAAGCTTTCCCGCGTCCACCCCCTTCATGTATTTTTTTGAACTTATATGTTGTAATATGTGCAAAATAATCCATCAACGTATCAGAATAATCTATTTACATACAAAAGTTGATGTGTAAAAATAGAAGTATAAAATCGAAGGGGAAATGCTTGCATATGTTGGTTCGTGAAAGGCACGGCAGGGGGGAGATATTTGTACTGCGGGGGGCAGACGTCACAGAGGCGTTCTCATCTGTTTTTCCGATTTTCGGTATGGAAAAATACGACAGGTATTCCGCATGCTATCGCAGCAACGCCTGCTGGATGCAGGTCTGCTCGGGCGGCGGAGAGATCCCGGAAGAAACGCAGTTTGTTTTATTTGAAAAAGCGGGTACATATAATCTCGTTTATGCGCTGGCGGCAGACCGTGCCCGCGCCTCTTTCTTTTCAAAGGACGGGCTTTTCTGCGTAAAAGCGGAAACGGGCGATCGCGGCGTGTGCCTTGCCGAACGTCCCGTGGCTTACAGCATTTCGGGAAAAGACCCGTACGCCCTCGCCGCGCAGGCGGCGGAAGACATCTGTTCTCTGGCGGGAACGGCAAAACTGCGAAGAGAAAAGATCGTTCCTCGCTTTTGCGACCTGCTCGGCTTTTGCACGTATAATTCGTTTGGGTCCGATCTTTCGGAAGAAAAGATCGTGCAGGCGCTGCAACGGTTTCGGGATAAAGAGATCCGGCTCGGATTCCTTATTTTTGATGAGGGATGGCAGGACGTCGAGAAAAATCAGCTTCGCTCTTTTGCTCCCGATGCGCGCAAATTCCCGCAAGGGCTGGCGCAAGCCGTGCGGAACATCAAACAGAAATGCGGTGTCAGAGAAGTGCTGCTTTGGCATACTTTTGATGGCTACTGGGCGGGCGCATCCAAAGAGCGATTTGCGGACTACGGTATCGAGGAAAAATACTTTCCCATCGCAAAAGAGGAGACGGAAAAGGAATTTTGCCAGACGACGGGCGAGAGCTTTTTCCCGGAAAATCTGAGCGGTGTTCCCTGCGGCGTGCCGTTCGGGCAGTATTTTCGGTTCTTTTTCGACTGGTATTCTTTTTTGAGGAGAGAGGGCGCGGACGGAACAAAGGTCGACGCCATGGGCTGGATGGAAGCGTACGCGGAAGGGAGCGGCGGCAGGAGCGCCCTGTATCAAAACATGATGGCTGCGCTGGAAGGCGCGTCCGTCCTCAATTTCGACGGTGAGATCATCAACTGTTCCGGATGCGTGAACGACATATTTTATCATTCGCTTAAAACTTCCGTGCTGCGCACTTCTTCAGATTATCTTGTTGACGACGACGATTCACACGGAAAGCACGTGTTTACCAATGCGTTTGTCTCATTTTGGCTGAACGAATGGTTCGTTGCCGACTGGGATATGTTCCAATCGGGCAATACGGCGGGAGAATTCCATGCGATCGCGCGGGCGATCAGCGGCGGGCCAGTGTATTGTACGGACCGTACGGACGGGATACGGGCGGACATCCTGCGCCGCCTGCATGACGCGGAGGGGAGGGTACCCCGCTGCACGGACGCGGGAAGACCTGTACGGGACAGCCTTTTTTTCGACCCGGAACGGGACGCCGTTCCCTTTAAGATCTTCAATCGGAGCGGGAGGGGATTTCTCCTCGGTGCTTTCCATTGTTCGAAAACCACGCAGAGGGTGCGAGGGGAGGTCAAAGCGGGTGACGTCTGCGGGACGGAGAGGAACAAGCGCTATGCCGTACATTCCTTTACCCGCGGGTTTCTCGGTGTTTATGGCACGGAAGAGAAGATCCCTGTCGAGCTGGACAGGTTCGGAGCGGAACTGTTCCGCATCCAGCCCGTCGAAAACGGGCAGGCGTGTTTCGGCCTGATCGACAAGTACAACGCGGAGGGGTTTCTCGTACATCGGGAAGGGGATACCGCAGAAGTGACGGACGACGGCGTTCTCGGCTATGTCGCCGAACGGGACGGAACATTCGTTTACGAACAGCGCGCTGTCCGCAAAGGGAAAGTCAATATCATGGGGAGGGATTTGTGATGAATAAAAACAAAGATGCGGCTGTGCGGGGCGCCGCGGCGGCTGTCTTGGAAAACAAGAAGAAGGCGCAACCCGGCAAGAGTTCCCTCTGGTCGCGCCTTGTGCACGACAGGTGGCTGTATCTTCTGATCGCACCCGCCGTGATCTACCTGGCCATTTTCAATTATATCCCGATGTACGGTGTCATCATCGCTTTTAAAGATTATAATTCTATCCAGGGCATTTTTGCAAGTCCGTGGGCGCAGCCCTTTTACAAACATTTCGTCAGTTTTGTAACCTATTCCGATTTTTGGCTGATTCTACGGAACACGTTTTTTACCAGTTTCTGGTCGATCATCGTCAGTGCTCCTACGCCCGTCATTCTCGCTCTGATGGTCAACGAAGTCGGGTGCAAGAGCCTTCGCAAAGTGGTCCAGACCATCTCCTATGCACCCTATTTCGTTTCTGTCGTTGTTGTGGTCGGCATGTG
>CALVHV010000082.1 GCA_944328845.1 uncultured Clostridia bacterium
CTGCACCACGCAGCTGGACGGCTCTTTTGCTTACAGCCGCCTGGAACAGGGCGGGAAGAGAGAGATGAAGCTTTCCATCACCGTTGCAAAACTGTAACAAAGAATCGAAAAAAGCGCACGCACCGTAAAGGCGCGTACGCTTTTTTGTTCGTAAAAGCCGCCCGATAGGGGCGGCTTTTCTTGTAAAGGTTGCAACGGTTTAGCGATGGAGAGCGGTATATGCCTGTACCAGAAGGCAGGCGATGTACCCGGAAAAACCGTGGTTGCAGCTTGCCACCGTTGTCAGGTTTTCCCACAGCGTGCCCGTGCGCTGCGCCATGGGCAGGTAGTATGTCTTTGCCTCTTTTAAAACGGTTTCGTATTCCTTTTCGCGCAGGAAATAATCCATACGCAGCAGCCGTCCGATAAAGGCGTTGGAAGGGTATACGTTCGGGTAGGTCTTTTCGGCGTCCCTGTCGGAAAAGGAACAGAGCAGTGTTTTATAGAGCTCGGGATAGCTTCCCTTGTCGGCGACTCCCGTCCAAAAAGCGTAATATTGGCAGGTTTCGCTGATGTTCTGCGTCAGTTGCAGCTTGTTTTCTTTGTCGCGCATTGCCTGGTCCACAAAGAACTCGCCGTTGTAGGAGAGGGAGAGGATGGCGCGCTTCATCTCTTCGCTGTGCTTTAAAAGCTCTTTATCTCCGTAGAGTTCCGCCGCGCATTTCAGGGTGAAAGAGTAAAGCATGTTGCTCGGGAAATTGACTCCGCCGATAAATTCGTTGGCTTTGCTCCACTCCAAAAATACCCAGTTATCCAAATTTTCCAACAGTCCGTATTCGTTGCGGTATCTGTCCAGAAAGCGGATCACTCCGTAAACTTTCTCTTTGCTGCGGGTGGTAAGATCGCGATCTCCCGTGCGGCCGAGGTAGTCTTTCAGCTCAATGATATACCACATCGCCCAGTTGGGGATGTACACTCCGTCCACATGGTCGGCAGGGTAGCACATGGGCATCATTCCCTCGGCAAAGGGAAGGGCAGGGGCAAGCAGCAGGCTCTGCAAGAAGTTCTTTTCCACGAGGTTTTCGCCCGTGATGAACTTTTCCGCCCGCGCCGTAAAGTAGCTGTCGCACAGCCAGCCCGCCCGCTCGCGCGAGGGACAGTCGGTCAGAACGTCTACGGCGTTCTGTCGGAATGTGGCGCGCGCGGCGTCGATCACCTGTAAAAGCTCGGCGTCTTCGCAGGTAAAGTTCAGCTTGTCGTCGGGGTTTTCGTAGGCGATCATGCCGAAATTTTTTATTTCCGCTTCCCCATCCAAAAGGGCAAGGCGGACGTATCGGGCCGTGTAGGGGGCAAAGGAAAGGACGGAGTGGCTGCCCTCTTCCAGGATGTATTTCAGGGCGTTGCAGCATTGCAGACGGTGGACGTCGATGGAGAGCCCTCCCTCCTCCGTGCGCTCTGCGATCTCGTCGAAAAGCAGGTACAGCGTCGTCTTTTTGCGCGCCTGCACGTCAAAGCGGAAAAATCCGGAGGTGTTGCGGCCGAGGTCGTAGCTCACGTATCTGTTGTGCGCAAGCAATTCTCCATGCTGAGTGTCGGGGCGGCAGACGATCCTCTCCGCTTCGTCGCACAGGATCTCTTCCAGTTCCGATTCTGGATAGAAAAAGAATTCGGGCACGCACGTTTCGCCCGTCAGAAAGCGGAAGCGGGGCGCCTTTCGGTCGGGGTCCGTCTGAGCGGTGCCGTATTCGACGGCGCTGCCGCGCACGAACGGGTATGCGGGTTCGTGAACGCCTTCCTCCTCCAAAAGCCGGTTGGCTTGCACGGGCTCCGTCTGCAGGGCAGGCAGGTCGCACGGCTCGCCGCGCAGCAGGGCAGCGCGGCTGCCCGTCAGCCGATAACTCTCCGTAAAGGTGCGCTGAAAGCTGTACCGCTGTACTTTTTGCAGTCGGTCTGTCATGCGGAAAGCTTTGAAATCGGCAGTACGTGCCAGTATTTTTTTGCCGTGGCTCACTTCGGCGGCAAAGAAAGGGGTCTCGTTTACGCGGTCGTACGAATTGATCTGCGAGCCGCAGACGAGTACGGCGATCGTGCACATTCCTGCCTCGTCGGGAAAGACGCGATAGGTACGGACGTGCGAATATCCGTGCGCACTGCGCATCGGACCGTATGCCGTAAATTTACCGTTGTTGAACAGCTGGAATTCGTTGGATGCGGCAAGCCGCAGAGAGAGCGGCTCTTTGCTCGCGATTTTGGCGAGAAAGACGATCGTGATGTTTTTTTCGGCAAGCAGCTGCTTGCACCAGACCTGTTGCATAAGAAGTTCTCCTCGCGCTTTATTCAAAGTCTTCCCAGCGCCATTCGTGCGCCCATTCGATGTAGGGCACGCCGTTTTCGTCAAAGCGGATGGGCAGCCATACGTACTTTGCTTCGCTCGTGTTTTCATCGGAATAGGTTTGCAGGTCGGCGTTTGTGGCGATCTTGGGCGCCGAACTGTCAAAGAGCCCGTGGAACACCTTGCAGATGTCGGGCATCTGCGGCGGCAGATCGGTCAGCCAGCGGTCGCCGAGAGCGATGTACACGTCCTTTTTCAGCGGATGGCGGAAGACGGAAGAGAACTGCGCATGGAAGGAGTTTCTGCCCGTGTCCGAGCGGCAGGGGTCGCCGATCTTTTTCCATTCCCCGTGGAAGGAATCGATTTCGTCCACGCGGGAGGGGTTGGGGAAATATCCCGTCGTTCCCGAAGTGAGCAAAAATTTCCTTTCGCCGCGGCGGAAAAAAGCGGGCGCTTCGCGCACGAACGGAGGGCATTTCTCGTGCAGGTGTTCCGTATACCGATCGGTCAGACCCGTATAATCTTCCGTCAGTTCCTGGCAGATCATGGAGGTGTGCGGGTTTTCGTACAGGATGTACGCCTTTCCGTCCTCTTCCGTCAGGTCGAAATCTCCCGCATGGAAGGGCGGGGTGCACACTTCGTGCAGGAAACGGAAGGGTTTGCGGATGTCCTCGCTCACGCAGACGGAAAAGCCGGCGTTGTCAAAACCGCCGCGCGCCGTTTTCGCCCAAAGGACATACAGCCCTGTTTTTTTATTATAGAGGATGTGCGGCCTGTCCATGATGTGCGCGGGGTAAAAGGGGTTTTCCTTGTCCGCGCTTTCGGGCATGATCAGTCCCTCGTCCTTCCAGTTGTACAGGTCTTCGGACGAGTACAGCCGCACGCCGTGATGCCAGAACGGGCACGCTTCGCCCGTGGCGCGGCCGGTGATGCCTTCTTTGTTTTCGCCGTACCAGTAGAAGGTTCCGTTCGCATACAGAACGGAACCGCCGTGTGCCTGGATGGGTTTTCCTTCAGTGTCGTACCAGGTTTTCCCCGGTCGGAAAGATGAATACATAGCCTTCTCTCCCTTATGGTCAGAGTATTATAAATCATTCTATCATGGCGCCGTTTGTTTGTCAATATCTGTTTTGGTATAACGTTATACTTGCCTTGAAAATGCAACGTTTGTCGAAAACAGGCAGAATTTGGTAAAGCGTTTTACCTCAATTTAGTATTGACGAGCCAAAACTTGTATGATATAGTACCGATGAAATTCGGACGGGGCACAAACCGTCCTCAAGAAGGAGGAAACGTTTTGAAAAAGTTTTTATGCTCGTTGATGGCATTGTTGCTCGTGTTTTCTGTAGCGGCATGCTCGCAGACCGAAAAGCCGGGGGATGATGATAAAGATCCGCCCATCGTTGACCCGGGCGGGGACGGTCAGGACCCGGGCGAGGATGGGTTTATCCCGCGCGAAAAACAGGAGATGCCCGTGGCGGCAGTGGTGGACGACGACAACGACTACGGCTCCGAAAGCAGCTGGGCGGGCGATGCGTATGCGTCTTTGGACCTTGGCACCGTTTATTTGCAGGACGTGATCGACGACACCTCTTACGACTGGGGACACAGCGTCATTTACGAGGACGGCATGTATAAGATGTGGTGGGTCCGTCCCGCGGTCTACGACTCCATCTATTATGCGGAGAGCAAAGATCTCAAAAACTGGACGAACGTGCAGCGCGTCATCTGTCTCGCTCCCAATTCTACCAACATCACCAAGTACGACAACATCAAGGGGATGATCGGCAAACCTTCCGTTCTGCATGTGGACGGGACGTACTATATGTACTTCGAAGCGCCCGCGTCCGAAGATCCGGACATCACGCAGACGGTTTTGGAATGGGATAACCAGGTTCTGCTCGCCACTTCGCAGGACGGTATCGAGTGGGAATTCTACTGTGACGAAAACGGTGAGCCTCAGCCCGTCATCGCCATGCCCGAAGAACTGATGGGCAACACCAACGACAAGGACTACGGTGCAGGGCAGCCTTCCGCGTTCTATAAGGACGGCAAATTCTACGTCACGTATTGCTATGTCATCTATTCGCAGAACATCGCGGAGATCCGCGTTGCAAGCTCGGAAGACGGCATCCATTTCGGGGATGTGGAAACACATAAAAAGATCTCGGCAGGGAACGGGTACGGCGTCACGTACAACACCAAGACGCAGAAATACATGATGTGCACGCCCGAAAAGATCTACGAGAGCGATACGCTGGATTTCAACACGGCGGACTCTTACACCTATTATACATACGACACGACGACCATCCAGACGGGCTTTTGCGAGTTTGTAAGGGATCCCAACGGTCTCGTGAGTACGGAGACTTTCTACACCATTCACCTGCAGGGCGACAAGTCGACGACGAGCGACTGGCGTGCGGGATACAGGACCTGGGACGGTCACATCCATGCCGTCAACCCCTGCGAGTACGAAAACAGGGCGTTCACCCTTCCCAACGGCGGAAAGGCGACGGAGAGCAACGTTGCCGAGTACAAAGACAGAACGCAGCATTATTCCAAGCCCACCGCGGATGCGATCTATGCGGAAGACAGCGCGATCGCCATTGACGGTGAAAAAGACGCCGCTTACGACAACGCGACCAAGATCGAAGTGACCCGTCCCATTTGCGAGTGGGGCAGCACGTTTACGGACAGCTGGGCGGAAGTGTACGTCGCGTGGAACGAAGAGTATCTCTATGTCTACGGTCAGGTCTACGATAAGTGCATCGATAACAGCTATCCGATCACCAGCCAGCTGAACACGTATATGCGTGACAGCATCGATATCTTTGTCGACGTTCCCAACGACCACGTCGGGGAAGAGGTTCCTTACACGCTCGACCAGTACATCATCTGCGTCGGCTCCAACAACGAAGACTTCATCATCAAGAGCGGCGGCGAAACCTCTGTGGACATCACGGACGAGTTTGAAATGGTTTCCGCGCCCCGCCATCGCGTTCGCAAGACCGATTACGGCTATTCGTTCGAGATCCGCGTGGAGTGGTACGAATTCATTGCCGATCAGATCGAAGAGAACAAGTGCATCGGCATGGATTTCCAGATCAACGATTGCATGGGCGGAAAAGTAGGCAGAGAAGCGATGCTCGGCTGGAGCGATAACGGCGGCAATGCCTTCCGCTTCCTGGATGTGCTCGGAGACGTATATCTCATCAAACAGTAAAGAGGGGGAAAGAGGGAATGAAAAGGTCGATCAGGCTGCTCCTGTTCCTGCTGGTATCCTCTCTGTTTTTGGGCGCCGCGGCGTGCGCGCCGAGCGACCCGTCCGATACGGACAAGGACGAAGAAACAAAAGACGAGACGCTCGCCGAAAATTACGATTTCGGCGATCCGTCCGGCTGGGCGGGCGATGCCATCAAAGTGACGGACCTGGGCGACTGCCTCCTGGACGCTTATCCTTACGACGATAAATACGATTGGGGGCAGAGCATCCTCTGGGACGAGGAAGCGCAGCTGTATAAAATGTGGTGGTGCCGCAACTCCGGTTACGATACCATCTGGTATGCGGAGAGCAAGGACCTCAAACACTGGTCCAACGCTCAGAAACTGATGACGGTACAGGAAGATTCGACGTGGATCAAGATGCACGTGGGCAAACCCTCTGTGCTGAAGGTGGACGGCCGCTATATCATGTATTTCGAGGCGCCCGCCACGCTGCTCAGCTATGAGTTCGACAACAACGTGCTGATGGCGACTTCGGACGACGGCATCCATTGGGAGATGTACGAAGGAGATGCGGGCGAGCCGTACCCCGTCATCCGCATGACGGACGAACAGATGGCGGAAAGCATGGCGCAGTACGAGTCGCAGGGCGTCGGGTTCTACGGCATCGGCCAACCTTCCGCGCTGTACCACGACGGGATGTATTACGTGTATTGCACCTATTCCCTCATCCAGGGAGACAGGATGTATCTGTATACGTCGGAAGACGGCATCCATTTTTCGGAAGGGGTGCAGGTGTTCGACCGCGCCAACTGCGGCGTCAAGTACAACACGCTGACGAACAAGTTCATGATGGCGTATGAGTACACCCAGAAAGGTGTCTCGCGCGTGTATTACATGGAATCGGACGACGGCGTCGAATTTACCTATGCAAAGCTCGTGGATGCGGGCAACAACGAGGACATTCTCAGCACGGGCGGCAGCTTTGTGCGCGGATATCCCGATTTTATCGGGGACGGACACGGAAACGTCAATACGCATACCGCTTACGTCGCGTACATGGAAGGCACGATGGCGGATTCGGGTCAGGACTGGCGTCAGTACTGCAACACGTGGGACATCCACATCGCGGCGGTGAACCTGAAAGAGTATGCCAACCGCATGCAGGTCTTGCCGGACGGGCATATCGTCACGCAGGATACGCTGGAACCTTACCGCGAAGCACACAAGGAATACGACGAGCTTCTCTGCGGCATCCACAGACTGAACGCAGACCCCGCCGCGGATAAGATCGGCGAGGCGCTGGACGGCGTTTCGGAAGATTTTGCGGTGGCGCGTGCGGTGTCCGATTACAGGGCAGTGCCCAACGACACGACGGCATATTTCCGCGCGGGCTACACAAACCAAGCGCTGTACGTCTTTGTGGAAGTGAAGGACGCTGTCATGCAGGACAGCGACTGCGTGTCTCTCGTGGTGGACGAAAAGCGCTACGCCGAGCAGGCGAGTGAGGTCCTCAAGATCAACGTGTTCCGCAACGGCACCGTCGAAACGACGGACGGGGACGGCAACGCGGTGGAAAACGTACAGACGGTTTTCAAAAACTCTTCGGACGGATACACGGTGCAGGTCCGTATTCCCTGGCGCTTCCGCACTTCGTTTGCGCAGTACGAGGGATTCGGCTTCGATTGTTACGTCTTTGACGATTCGGCGAACAAGGATTTCAAATCGCTGATCGCCTGGAACGACTGTCACGCCTCTTACGACTACCGTAAAGCGGGCGAACTGTATTTCATGGATAAAGAATAAGGAGGAGATCATGAAAAAGTTGTTAATGGTTATGCTGGCTGTGATCATGTGTTGCAGCCTCGCGTTCGGCGCCGTGTGCTTCGCTGCGGAAGCGGAGGGCACGCCCGAAGTGATCCCCGTGCTCGATCACGAGATCACGCAGGAGGATTGGGACAGTGCCAAGGCGTATACGATGACGCCCGTCGGCACGGACACGACGGGGGCGACGGGTACCGTCAAGCTTCTGGCAACGGACACTCGCCTGTATTTTCTGATGGAAGTGCAGGACGCCACCAGGTCTGACAACGACCGTCCCGACTACACCATCACGGTGGGCGGCAAGACGGCGAGCGCGCGCGGCAAGTTTATCGACTCCGCAAACGGCCTGCCCTGGCTTGCAGACAGAGCGACCGATTTCGGCAAGAGCATCAAAGTGGAATCTGCTTATGAGGACGGCGCATGGAGACTGGAAGTGGGTTACGACCTGGGCGACGCGTTTGTGAACGGCGCGGCGGTCACGGTCGATTTCTCGGCGGCGGACGCGCAGACGGAAGCGAATGGCTGGGCGGATGACTATACTTCTTACCCGCACGCCATCCGCTATGCAAACACGATGTATTTGGGCGAATTTATTGCGCCCGTGGAAGAGCCCGGCGTGGTGGAGATCCTCGATCATGAGATCACGCAGGCGGACTGGGACAGCGCAAGGGCGTACACGATGGCGCCTGTCGGCGAAGGCACGACGGGTGCGATGGGCACGGTCAAACTTCTGGCAACGGGTACGCGCCTGTATTTCCTGGTCGAAGTGCAGGATGCAACCAAATTTGTCAACGATCGTCCCGACTACACCATCACGGTGGGCGGCAAGACGGCGAGCGCACGCGGACAGTATTTCGGAAGCGATGGCAATCCCTGGCTGGAAGGCAGGCAGAAAGAATTCGGCGAAGCGGTAAAGACGGAGATCACGTACACAGACGGCGTCTATCGTATGGAACTCGGTTTTGATATCGGAGAGGCTCTCTTTGTAGAGGGCGCGCACATCGCGGTGGACTTCTCGCACGCGGATGCACAGACGGCGGAACAGCAGTGGGCGGACAACTATACTTCTTACGCGCACGCCATCCGCTATGCGGGCACGCTGTATCTGGGCGAATATTCGGAGACGGATCCCGTTGAGCCGGAACCCGAACCGGAACCCGAACCCGATCCGGAGCCTACGCCCGGACCCGAAAACGAAGATCTGAAGATCGTCGTTACCGACCTCGTCTCTCAGCCGAAGGAAGCGGATTGGGAAAACGCTGTCGCTTATGAAATGCTCCCCAACACGGGCAACATCACGGGCGCAACGGGCACCATCAAGGTGTATACGGCTGCCAACAACATTTTCTTCCGCATGGAAGTGAACGACCCCACGACCTGCTACAACCAGGACGGCATCTATGTCTATCTCGGCGTAGAGGATTGCTATCTCGAAACGCGCGGCAACTACGATCTGTGGCTGAGCGCAAAACACAACGATCTCGGACAGCCTTCTCTGCTCGCGATGAGCACGACGGCGGCGGATAAATCCGGCTACGGCGAAGGCACGTATACGTTCGATTACGGCTTCTACATTCCCGACATCTATGCTCCGGGCGCGACCATTCGCCTGTGCGTCAAGCACCGCGATTCCCGCTCTTCTTCCGAAGCATGGCAGGACGGCGATTACACGCATACCATTTACTTTGACCAGATCCTCACCTTCGGCGAGGCGGCGGATACCACGGTGCGCCCTCAGGAACCCACGGAAGGGTTTACGGCGTCCGTGAAGGACATCTCTTACAACAAGGCGAGCGCGGCATGGAACGAGTTCGAAGGCGCGGAAACGTATAAATTCTACGTGTACGCGGTCAACGGTGCGGATGCGGAAGAACCGTATACCCATCTCTCCATCGAAGGTCCTGTCTATGCGGGCAATGCTTCCTATGCAGAGGAATTCCTCGGCCTTTCCGCTACGACCCGTTATGC
>CALVHV010000083.1 GCA_944328845.1 uncultured Clostridia bacterium
CAGTCTCCAAAAACTGTGCTTCCAGCAAGGTCGCGCGCACGGTGATGATGGGCTCTTCGGGGAAGACGACCGTCCCTTCGGGCACGGCAAAGACATCCCCCGTAAAGCGGAAGTCTTTCAGATAGGAGAGGAACCTCTCGTCGAACAGTCCCAGCGAGCGCAGATAGGCGATGTCTTCCTCTTCAAAACGAATATTGAGGATGTAGTCGAGCGCCTGTTCCAGCCCCGCCGCCACCGAATAAGTGATGATGTTATTGCGGCGGAAAAACAGGTCGAAAACGGCGATATCCTTTTCCTTTCCGTTTTTCAGATACCCGTCCATCATAGTCAGCTGGTACAGGTCTGTCAACAGCGTTAAATTGCGGGACATCTCTTATTTCCCCTTTGCGTTTTGCTCTGTTTCAGGCGGTACGTCCCCCTTTTTTTCATCCGAAACGGATTTTGCGGCAACGGCAGCGGAAAGTTTTTTCCGCTTTTCTTCCTCCATCTTTTTGTGCTGCTCGGCGGTGTAATACTTGGGAAGGATGGCGCTGGGCTCCCCTTCCGCCGCACCGAAGGCGCTGCCGTATTTTCTGCGGTTGAAATACAGTACGGCAACAAAGAGAAGGATACCGCACAGGAACATGCCGATGGCGATGAGCTGAGAGACGGGCAGCACGGACCCGAGAATGAACTGCTCGTCACGCAGCGGCTCCATGATCGAGCGCACCAGTCCGTAGCCGAACAGATAGATGCTCAGCGAAAGCCCGTGCGGCTTTTTGGTGAACTTCCACATCAGCACGAACAGGATGACGAACAGAATGAGGTTGAGCATGCTCTCGTAGAAGAAAAAGGCATAGTGCCATTCCTGCACCTTGTCGATGAACACACCCAGCGGGAACCATTGCAGGTTGGGGTTTGTGATCAGCGGCCCGTACACTTCCTGGTTGGCGAAGTTGCCCCATCTGCCGATGCCTTGCGCCAGGATGACGCCGGGCACGAGGCAGTCTGCCACCCGCAGGAAGTTGATCTTGTGGATAAGGCAGAAGAGCACGACGCCGAGCGCGCCGCCCATCACGCCGCCCAAAATGGAAAGTCCGCCTTCGCGGAACTTTGTAAACCAGTCCGCCATGGAGGTGGAAGAGTCTGTGAGACAGAAAAAGGTGCGCGCGCCGATGATCCCCAGCGGCAGGATGCACAGGAGAAGATCGAGCGTCCAGTCGACAGGGATATTGCGGTGTTTGAACAAAAGCCCCACTACAAAGGTGGCGCAGATGATGCCGAACACAATGATGATGGCGTAGTAATAAATGGTGAACCCATCTCCGATGGGGATGGTGATCCCGGGATTGAGCAAGTTCTGCATGTACGTTTCTCCCTCTGCGCCGCAGCGCATCCGATAAAGGTGTTTCTATTATATCATTTTATAATCGATTTGCAAAGCAAATACGGGGAAAAATTTTTCCGATCAGCGGCGGCTCCCTTCGTCCTCCGCACGCAGCGCCTCCTGTACGCTTTCGGCAATGGCAACGCAGGTGCGGCGGATGTGCTCGCTCGTGTGCGCGAAGGAGACGAACATCGCCTCGAACTGCGAGGGGGCGACGTATTCTCCCCGCTCGAGCATGGCGTTGAAGTAGCGGGCGAACGCCTCCCTGTCGCAGGAACAGACATCCGCAAAGGTGCGCGGCGCGCTCTTGCAGAAAAAGGGCGAAAGCAGGGACCCGACGCGGTTGACGGGCACGCCCGCCCGTCTGTACGCCTCTTCCAGCAGAGCGGCGTTGCGCTCGATCTTCGGATAGATGAGCTCTTTGTTTTCGCGCAGGATGAGCAGGGTCGCCAGCCCTGCCGCCGTCGCCACGGGATTGCCCGAAAGGGTCCCCGCCTGGTACACGCCGCCCAGCGGCGCGACGAGGGACATGACGTCTCTCCTTCCGCCGTATGCCGCAAGCGGCATGCCGCCGCCCACGATCTTGCCGTACGCGGCGAGGTCGGGCCTGACCCCGTACAGTTCCGCCGCCCCGCCGTACGCGAGGCGGAAACCCGTGATGACTTCGTCAAAAATAAGCAAAGCGCCGAATTCGTCGCACAGATCGCGCAGCGCCTGCAAAAATCCGTCTTCGGGCGGAACAACGCCCATGTTGGCGGCGACCGGCTCGACGATGACGCAGGCGATCTCTCCCCTGTTGGCGAGAAAGAGAGCGCGCACGCTCTCCGCGTCGTTGTACTGCGCCACGAGCGTTTCCCTCGCATAAGACGCGGGCACGCCGAGGCTGTCGGGAGATGCGCCCGTCAGACAGCCCGAGCCCGCCTTGACGAGAAGCCCGTCCGAGTGTCCGTGATAGCATCCCTCAAATTTGACGATCTTATCCCTGCCCGTAAAGCCGCGCGCCGCGCGGATGGCGGACATGGTCGCTTCCGTGCCCGAATTGACAAGCCGCAGCATTTCCATATGCGGGCAGGCGCGGCGGATCTCTTCAGCAAGCCGCGTTTCCCTGCCTGTGGGCGCGCCGTAGGTGAGCCCCTGCGCCGCCGCCTCGCACACCTCGCGGACAACTTCCTCGCGCGCATGGCCGAGCACCAGCGGACCCCAGCTCATCACGTAATCGGTATATGTGTTTCCGTCCGCGTCGCAGACGGTGTCTCCCTTCCCCTTTACGATAAAGCGGGGACAGGCGTGCACCGCCCCGAACGCCCGCACGGGCGAATTGACGCCGCCGGGCAGGATGTCCTGCGCTTCCGCAAACAGCCGCTCGCTCTCGCTCATTTCTCCTCCTCCCAGCGCACAAAGTCCAGCGCGTGATAGGTGATGACGATGTCCGCGCCCGCGCGGAAAAATCCTGTCAGGATCTCGCGGACGATGCGCTTTTCATCGATCCAGCCCTGCGCCGCCGCAGCCTTGACCATAGAATATTCCCCGCTTACATTGTACACGGCGAGCGGAAGAAGGGTGCGCGCACGCGCCGCCGCCACGACGTCCAGATAGCAGAGCGCGGGCTTGACCATGAGGATGTCCGCCCCTTCCCGCTCGTCCGAATCCAGCTCGCGCAGCGCTTCCCTGCCGTTGCGGAAATCCATCTGATAACTCTTTCTGTCCCCGCACTGCGGCGCGGAATCCGCTGCGTCGCGGAAGGGACCGTAAAACGCCGAGGCAAATTTTGCGCTGTAGCCCATCACGGGAAGGCTTTCAAACCCGTTTTTGTCCAGTTCTTTGCGGATCGCCTCCACGACGCCGTCCATCATAGAAGAGGGCGCCACCATGTCCGCACCTGCGCGTGCCGCCGCAAGTGCCGCCGCCGCATGCAGGGGCAGGGACGCATCGTTGTCCACATCCCCCTCCCGCAATACGCCGCAATGGCCGTGCGAGGTATACTCGCAGAGGCAGATATCCGCGATGAGGAGAAAGCTTTTTCCGCACTTTTTGAAATAATCCCTGAAAAAGCGCAGTGCCTGCGGCACAACGCCCTCATTATCGTAGGCGCCGCTTCCGCGTTCGTCCTTGTGCGCGGGGATGCCGAACAGCATCACTCCGGCGATGCCCGCTTTCAGCACGGCGTCCGCCACTTCGCCCAGCCTGTCCGCTGAATAGCGGAACACCCCCGGCATGGAAGGCACTTCCTCTTTGACCCCCTTTCCGAAGGTGACGAACACGGGATATACGAGCCCCTCTTTGCGGACGGAAGTTTCCGCCACCGTCTCGCGCAGCAATGCGTTTTTGCGCAATCTTCTCAATCTCTGCATAGTTTCTCCTTGATCTTGGCGACGGCGTCCGCCAGCGCTTCGGCGGCGGCATCCTCGCAGACAACAGGACTGTACCCATGATCTCTCACTTCCCGCGCCGTACTCTCCCCGATACACACAGGAACGCAGCCGAACGGCAGTTTATACCTTTCCAAAAGTGCGCGCGCCCCGCCCGCCGAGCCGAACGTGATTATCCCGACAGTCGGGAGAACGGCACCCGCCTCCTGCAGGACACGCTCGTCGGGAAAGGTATCGTACAGATCTGCCTGCACGCCCGCCTCGCACAGAGATCTGTCTCCCGAAGCGGAGCGAAGGAGCAGTACCTTTTCGCGCGGGACGCCCTGCGCCCGCAGCGCCGCCGCGAGCGCCTGCGCCGTATGCGGCGCGGGGATGAGGTCGGCGGTAAAACCGTACTCTTCCAATTTCTGCGCCGTGTAGGCGCCGATGGCGGCAAATCGCTTTGCGCCGAACAGCCTCAGATCTGTCTTTCTCTCCCGCGCGCGGCGGAAAAAGATCTCCACGCCGTTGGCGGAAGTGAACACCAGCCAGTCGTAACGGGGGATCTCGGCAAAGACGCCGTCAAACTCTTTTTCCTCCGTCGCAAGGACGGGGCAGGCACGTGCGGCAACACCCCGTTCGGAAAGCAGGGCGCACACGCGGGAAACGTGGTTCGCCGTACCCGTCACGAGAACGCGGACACCGTTTTGCATATACGTATCCCCGTTTTTGCCGCAAAGTCCTGCCGCGCACACCTTTCCCACAAGGATGACGAGAGGCGCGGGAACCTTGTCCGCCGCTTCGCCCAGTCCCACAAGCGTGGTGCGGACGGCGCAAAACTCCTCCGTCCCCGCCCCGCCGACGACGGCGGCAGGCATATCTTTCGGCATTCCGCCCGAGAGAAGCCCGCGCGCAATGTTTTGCGCCTGCGCTTTTGCCATCAGAAAGACGAGGGTATCCTCCTCGCCCGCATATTTTTCAAAATCGGGCGCGCCCTCCGCGGTATGCGCTGTAACGACCCGAAAGCCGCGCGAAACGCCCCTGTACGTGACGGGGATACCCGCAAGCTCCGCCGCCGCCACGGCGCTGGTCACGCCCGGCACACATTCGCAGGCGACGCCCGCGCGCGACAGGGCAAGCATCTCCTCCCCGCCTCTGCCGAACACGAAGGGATCGCCCCCCTTCAGCCGTACGGTGAGCGGGTATTTTGCCGCGCAATCGATCAGGAGGCTGTCGATCTCCTCCTGCGGCATGCTGTGCCGCCCCGCGCGCTTGCCCGCAAAGATCTTTTTGCAGTCCGCACGGCAGAGGGAGAGGAGCTCCTCGTCCAGCAGGCTGTCGTAAACGACGCAGTCGGCGCGGCGCAAAAGGAAAGCGCCGCGCAGGGTGAGCGTGCCCGCGCCGCAGCCCGCGCCCACAAGAAAGACTTTGTTCATACTCTCTCCGCAAGGGCGAAGAGAGTCTCTTCCCCCCGATATGTCATCTGCGCGATCTTCCCCTCTCTCTGGACAAAGAGGTCCGTCCCGTCGAAGTAAGCGCCCGCCCCGCCCGTACAGTCGCCGCCCAGCAGTCGCAACGCCCTGCGCTCCAAAAGCGCCGCGCGCTGCGTGGCCGCATCGTTGACGTGCGCACCCGCCTCGCCTTCCAGGGCGATGATGCCCTGACAGGCAGCGGGAACACATTCGCAGGGGCGGAAAAAGCGGCAGGAAAAAGCACGGTTTTCGAAGATGACCTGCTCCCCTCGCAGCAAGCCAAGCCGTTGCAGACCCGCCGCGGCGAGCACGAGCGCGTCGTATTCCCCTGCGGCAAGCTTTCTCAGCCGCGTATCCACGTTTCCGCGGACTGGCAGCACGCGCGCCTGCGGGAACAGACGCAGGGCGCCCGCCGCACGGCGGGGCGAACCCGTTCCGATCCTGTCCCCCTGCGCGGCGCGGACAAGCACATCGCGCGCATCCGCGCGGGGAAGACAATAAAAGCCGTCCTTTTCCTCACCGACGGGCAGATCTTTTGCGGAATGGACCGCAACGTCGATCTCCCCGCGGGAAAGCATTTCGGCAAAGACATCGGTAAACGCGCCCCTGCCGATGAGCGAGAGCGGGCTTTGCAAATCCTCGTCGCCGCGAGTGCGGACGATAAGAAGTTCCGTGCGAAAACCCCTTTCTTCCAGCGCCGCCGCGGCCAGCTTTGCCTGCGCCAGCGCAAGCGCCGAACCGCGCGTGCCGATCCTAATCTTTTCCATGTCCCCCCTCCTGCCCGAGAGCGGCATAGAACAGCTCCCGTACCCTTTTTTTATATTCCTCCGCGGGGAGAGTGCCGCGCAGTTCCTTTGCCCGCAGAGCTACCTCTTCCAGCCCCACAGGCAGGCAGTTTTCCAGATACTCGCGCACGACGGCGGCGAGCGCCGGGGACGCCCCGCCCGTCGAAATACCCACGACGACATCCCCGCGCACGACGAGGGCGGGGAAAAAGAAATCGCAGTTCTGCACATCGTCCACACTGTTGACGGGGATGCCGCGCGCCCTGCAATCCTGCGCCACGCGCGCATTGATCGCCCGATCGTCCGTGGCGGCGACGGCGATGTCCATTCCCTCCAAAAGGCGCGGATGGTAGTCGCATCGCAACACCTGTGCACCGAAGGGGGAAAAATCCGCACACTCTCTCGCGCACACGTAGATTGCGGCGCCGAAAGAGGAAAGTTTTTCCGCCTTGCGCAGGGCGACCGTCCCCCCGCCGACCAACAGGCACTTTTGCCCCGCAAGGGGGCGCATCATGGGAAAGGTCTTCATTTTTTTATCTCCGCAAGCCGCGCGGTCTCTTCGGCAAAACGCGCGGGATCCGCCTTGCGCAGGGCGTACAGCGCGCCGCGCTCTCTTTCGGGCAGAGCGCTCAAAACGTCCGCATGGCGGCGAGCCGCTTCGTCCGCAAAGTATTCGCCAACACATTCGCGGACGATACGCTCCGCCTGCGCCGCCGCAAGCACCTTTTTACGGTTGTTCTCCTGCGCCGCTTCGCGGAAAGAATCGATGTCCGCCAGGCTGCAATCGGGAATTCCGCCCACGGCGGGATCGATGTCCTGCGGGAGAGCGAGATCGATAAACAGCCTCTTCTTGCGGGTGCGCAGTGCCGTGCGGACGCGCTCCGCCGAAAACACGACGTGCGGCGACGCTGTGGCGCAGACGACGCAGTCCGCCTCGTCCAAATAAAGATAGCGCTGTTCGTAAGGGACGGACTCTGCCCCCTGCGCCTGCGCGGAAAATTCGTGGGAACGCGTCGTCGCGACCAGAGAGACCTCTTCCGACGCGGCGAGATTTTTCAGCACAGAGCCGCCGATCTTGCCCGAAGCGCCCACGACCAGCACGCGCTTTTTGCCCTCGCAAAAAGAAAACACCGCGTTTGCCGCGAGCGTGGCGACCGAGCAGGCGAGCGAAGAGATGCCCGTCTCGGCGCGGACGCGCTTACCGCAGGCGAGCGCCGCCTGGAAAGGCGCGTCCAGTCCCTGTGTTGCGGAGAGGGAGCGGGTAAACTCGTAACAGCTTTTTACCTGTCCCAAGATCTCGTCCTCGCCCACCACCATCGAGCAGAGACCCGCCGTCAGCTCAAACAGATGATTCAGGCAAAAATCCCCTGCGTAGAACGCGAATCTCGTCGTACGTACCCCCGAAAAATGGTACAAAAACTCTTCTGCGACCGCCTGCTCGCAGGAAAAATATACTTCCGTGCGGTTGCAGGTAACGATGGGAACACAGCCGCCGTATTTCTGAAAACGGGCGCACAATTCCGCGCGGACGCGCTGGGAAAAGGCAAATTTTTCGCGCAGGGAGGCGTCCGCCCTGCGGTGATCCAAAGACAAGCAATTCATCGTGACCCTCTTTCGTTTTTCCGACGGCAGGCTCAAAGAGCCGCCCCCTTCGCCCGCAGACATCTTTCTTCTTTTGCCCCGCAAAGGACACGCGAAAAACTGTCTGCTGCAGACGGTTTTCATTGTATCACAATGCCGCTCTTTTGTCAATTTGTATTCTTATTTTTCCGCTCGCGCGAGCGACGACGATCGCCGAAATCGGGCAAAATACGTCTGAAAAAGACAAATTTTGCAAAATATTTGTAAAAAAATTATAAAATCAGAAAAAATTGTTCATTAGCCTATTGACATTTTGAAAAAAAAGGTATATTCTAAGAAAAATACAAAAAGGAGGGGATGGATATGTTCTGTCAGGACTGCGGTGAAAAATTGACCTTGAAATTTTGCGACAACGAAGGGCTTGTCCCCTACTGCAACGCATGCGGGGAATTCAAGTTCCCGCTCTTCAAAACGGCCGTCAACATGGTCGCCGTCAACAAGGCGCAGGACCGCGTGCTCATCGCAAAGCACACCAACGGAAACTTTCTGATGTTTGCGGGATACGTAAAGAAAGGCGAATCCGCCGAAAAGACGATCGTACGCGAGATGAAGGAAGAAACGGGGCTCAACGCCGTAAAATTCAAGTACCTGGGTTCCCGCTATCACGAACCGCGCGACGTGCTGATGCTCGGTTATATCGTCGTCGTTTCCGACGGGGAAGTGCGGCGCAACGAGGGCGAGATCACGGAGACGCGCTGGTGCACCTTCGACGAGGCGTTGCAGCAAGTAGACCCCGAATCGACGGCGGGATATTTTTTGAAAGCGGCGATCACCGAACTGAAAAAATCCAAGATCTGAAAAAAAAGCACATTGCCGCGCAATGTGCTTTTTTCTTTATCTCTTGCAATAATTTTCGCAGCAGGTGCAGGCACCGTCTTCGCAGTTGCAGTTGTTGCCCACAACAATGTGGTCAAGCGTGCAGTTTTTGCCTTCGCAGTTGTACTTGCAGGCGGACACTTCGCAGCCGATAGAACTGTTGATGTTCATTGTTTCACCTCCTTTTCCCCTATTATGCGCCGTGCGACCGCCGTTTATGAGCAAACCGTTGACTTTTTTTGCATTTCATTGTACAATAAAGAAAAGCAAACAAAAAGATGAGGTAAAACCATGAAAGTCATATTGAAACAGGATGTGAAGGGAACGGGCAAAAAGGGCGAGATCCTGGACGTCAGCGACGGATACGCCAAAAACTTTCTGCTGAAAAAGGGACTTGCCGAACAGGCGTCCTCCGTGGCGGTGAACAGCCTGAAACTGCAAAAAGAGGCGGAAGAACGCCGCAGAGCAGAAGAGATCCGCGAGATCCGCGAACTCGCCAAACGGATGGACAAGAGCAAGGTGACCGTCTCCATCAAATGCGGCGAAAACGGAAAGGTGTTCGGCAGCGTCACCTCCAAAGAGATCGCTTCCCGCCTGGAAGAACAGGGCTTTAACGTGGACAAGAAAAAGATCCTGCTCAAAGACGCCATCAAGACGGTGGGCGACTATACCGTGGAAGTCCGCCTGATGGAAGGCGTTTCCGCAAAAGTGTTTGTGACCGTCATCCCCGAATAAAAGCATAGCAAAAGGCGCCGCGTTTTTGAAGTGAACCCCAAAGTTTGGACAAAAATTTAATTAAATTACTTGTGAGTGAGTTCGGTACTGTACCGGGC
>CALVHV010000084.1 GCA_944328845.1 uncultured Clostridia bacterium
CGATGCGCAGCCCGTCGGCGGCGGAACTCATGATGCCGCCCGCATATCCGCACCCTTCCCCGCACGGATATACACCGGCAAAATTGACACTTTCTCCGTTCTCTTTGCGCAAAATTCGCACGGGAGAGGAAAAACGAGTTTCAGCGCCCGTCAGCACCGCATCGGGATGTGCAAAACCCTTCAATCGCTTGTCCATATCTGTTATTGCCGCTTTCAGCGTTTCCGATACATACGAAGGGAAAATTTTACAAAGATCTTCGGCTACAGTGCCCGCCGCGTACGAGGGTTTGACTTCTCCCATCCGAACGGAGGCGCGCCCGCACAGAAAATCTTCCACCCTCTGCACGGGAGCGGCGTACGTACCGCCTCCGAGTGCAAACGCCGCGCGCTCGATCTTTCTCTGAAACGCTACTCCGCCGAGCACATCCGAACTGTCAAAATCGGACAGTCTGATCTGAACAAGCAGGGCACTGTTCGCGTTGATCTCATCGCGCGCATAATTGCTCATGCCGTTGGTTACCACGCCGCCCGCCTCGCTTGCTGCGGGAACAACGATGCCGCCGGGGCACATACAAAATGTAAAAGCATTTCTCTCGCAAGCGTGGCTGATCAGCTTATAATCCGCGGGAGGCAGCAATGTATGCGACGCAGAGTACTGCGCAAAACCTATTTTTTCTTGCAAATGCTCGATCCTGACGCCTACAGCAAACTCTCTCGCCTGCATGGCAAAGCCCGCATCCCGCAAGCGGGCAAAGGTATCGCGACTGCTGTGCCCGACGGCGAGAACAACTTCCGAAGCGGGCAGAGAATACTGTTCCCCCGTTTTTAAGTTACGAAGGCACACCTCGCGAAGCGCTCCGTCCGCATGACGAACCCCCTCGAATCGGGTATGAAACAACACCTCACCTCCGCAGGCAAGGATATAGTTCCGCATCGCAACGACGATGCCGCGCAGCAGATCGCTGCCGATGTGCGGTTTGTTCAGCCATAAAATCTCTTCGGGCGCGCCGAATCTTACAAACGTTTTTAGAACCTCGCGGTTGCGAACGTCTTTCGTCTGTGTATTCAGCTTCCCGTCCGAAAAGGTACCGGCGCCGCCCTCTCCGAACTGAATGTTACACTCTTCATCCAACTGTCTTACAGTAAAAAAGCGCTCGTTTGCGCGGACACGTTCTTCCACCGTCCCGCCTCGTTCCACCAAGAGCGGACGAATGCCCGACTTCAACAAACGCAATGCGCAAAAAAGTCCTGCAGGACCGCTTCCGACAACAACGACCCTGACGGGCTGACGGGAAACCTGCAAAACCTTTTCCTCTTCCGCGGGCGGAGCCTTTTTTTCGGCTCTCACAAGATATACCCAGCGGATGTCATTCTTATTGCGCGCGTCCAAAGACTTTTTCTCGATCTGCACATATTTACATCCGGGCAACTTTTTTGCTGCGATCTTATGCAGCATCTCCTCCGATTCTCCCGGCCTGAGTTTTACTTCAAATTGCATAGCCGCCCCTCTTCGCAATTCCCTCGGCGGCAACGGCGCCGCTGGAAAAAGCCCATTGCAGATTGTATCCGCCGCATTCTCCGTCGATGTCGACAAGCTCGCCGATCAGATACAGTCCCTTCTGCTTTTTGCTCATCATTGTTTCGTCCAGTTCGTCCATACGCACGCCGCCTTTGGTCACCTGCGCATTTTCAAATCCCGCGCTCCCCGTGAGAGGAAGGGAAAAACCCTTGGCGGCACGGACAAGAGCGGCAAGACGGCTCTTTATATCGGCCGACTTCGCCTCGTGAGGGAGATCGCACACCCGAAGAAGATTTCTTCCGATTGCACTGTTCATCACGCACCGCAGCAAATCCTCCGCACTCATATAAGGATAATTTTCACACTTATTCTGCAAAATACGTAGTACTATGTCATACGTAAATTGAGGCAAAAAGTCAATTTTCAGGACATCCCCCTCCCGCGCAAACGCGGACGCGCGGAAGATCGCATCCCCGCTCACACCATAATCAGTAAAGAGCACATCTCCTCTGTATCGACAAAGCTCTCTCTTTTCCCGCAAAACCCAAACCTCGCAATCGGTTCGGATCCCCTTCAGTCCGCGGATCAATGATTTGTCCGTTTTCAGCTGGACGAGGGAAGGAGAAAGCTTGGTACAGGTATGACCGAAAGCTTCTGCCAACAGATAGCCGCAGCCGTCCGAACCGAAGTGCGGAGAAGCCTTCCCTCCGCAGGCAAGCACAAGTTTTTCCGCAACGTACTTCCCCTGCTCCGCCTCCGCCACAAAGGCGCCGCCCTCGAACGAAACACGGGAGATCTTTGTCTGCGTCAAAATCTTTACCCCCCGCCGCGCAAGAGCAAACCGCAGGAGATCGGTCACGGAAGCCGCCTGTCTGGACGCAGGATACACGCGCCCTCTTTCGTCTGCAAAGAACAACCCGCCCAATTCCTGTAAACTAAACAGCAGATCTTCCTTCCCGAACTTTTGCAAAACGCGCTCCGCACTGCCCGTCGTAGAAAAATAGTGCGCGGCAGACATATTTTCGTTTGTAATATTCCCCTGCCCGTTTCCCGTAGCGGAGAGTTTTTTCCCGACCCTGTCGTTGCGTTCGGCAATCGCAATACCTCGCACGCCTGCTTCCGCCAGACGCAATGCGCAAAACATTCCTGACGGTCCGCCTCCGACAATCAAAACCGAAAACTTTTCCATTTGAAGTACCTGTTTTTAAACTGTTTTTATTCTATCGTATTTTGTTTTTTTTGTCAATCGTATATAAAAATCCTGAGGAAAACTTGACTTTTTCGGGGTTTTGCATTATCATAGTATTGAATAAAAGAAGAGGTAAATGGCATGGATAAAATCATTCAAAAAATCACCGAATATTTTCAAAACAACCCCATATTATTTTGGGTCATTGTAGCCATCGCTGCCTTTTTGATCATCGTGATCATCGCGGCGATCGTCGTCGGAGTCCGCAAGTCTAAGGCAAAAAAAGCCGCCCAAACAGAAACAACGGCGGAACCCGCTCCTACCCCTGCGGAAGCCGTTCCTGTTGTCAGCCCCGCAGAGAGCGCACCGCAACAGCCCGCACAAGAAGAAAAGCAACAGCCCGTCCGTGACACCGCTCCCGTTGCTGCTGCTCAGGAACCCGAACAAAGCAAGCCTGAGGCAAAGGAAGAAAGCGCCCCTGCCGAACAGCCCGCAGAGAAAGAGACTTTACAGGAAGCCGAACAAAGCGCTCCCGCTGAGGATACGGCAACTGAAACAGATTCCAGCCACATTGCAACCCGCAGCGCCGCCGAAAAACTTTTGAAAAAGTCGGATGCGGACGAAGAAGACAAAAAACAGTCTTATACAGGCAAATGGGTGATCTTGCAAAACGAAAGAAGCAAAGCTTTCTACTTCGAGCTGAGAGCAAGCAACGGAGAAAAGTTACTGACCAGCATCGAATATACCACCCTGAGCGGCGCCAAAAACGGCATCAAAACGCATAAAAACAATATTTTGAAGGACAACATCGTCATTTCTCAAAACAAGAAAAAGCAGTACTTTTTCAAACTCCTCACCGGTTCGAAACAACTGCTCTGCACGGGAGAAACGTATTCATCCCGCGCAAATTGCGAAAATGCCGTGGAATCCGTCAAGCGCTTTGCCGAATCCGCCGTCATTGTTGTGGCGAAAAAAGAGGAAGCCGAAGGCACGGAGCAGTAAAGAAAACAATATTTTTGATATTAAAAGCGACGGGAAATTTCCCGTCGCTTTTTCGTTTCTTTTTTCCGACTGCATTTTTAAAAGAAAACCGTTCCCCGATCTTCTCTGCCCCTTTCAAGCGCCCGAATTTTTCCGCATTTTCGGCGAAGAAAAAACTTCCTTATTTCGCGATCTTCATGTGACACAAAAAAAGCTTCCATCTCCCGCAGGATCGCGCACTCTTATGCGACATAAAGCAAGACTTTCAAACGAGAAGCCATACGCCATCGCACTGCGAAAACAATGCTTCTTGCTCGACTGTTTTATTTTAAAAACTTTGCTCTTTTTTATGCGACACACAAGGACACAGCACCCAAAAGACAAACTCGGGAGAAAAGAATGTCTGGATTTTTCCGAGCAAGTGCAGCAAAATGCTCCGTTTTTCCTTTGCTAAAAACAACTGTTTTACTTCCAAGGGCCCGAGCCGAGACACAACACAGCATACAAAAACTTGCCTTCACGCCCTGTACAAATCGCCCGAAACGCAACCCTCAGCCTTGTTTCTCCCAGCTGAGGGGCGAACGATTCCGATAGGTACAGAATCGGATGGTATAGCCGTTTGTCTCCTGAGGCTCACCCTCCATGACACATTCCCAATTTTCTTTTTGGTCGAGATTTTCAAAAAAGACTTCCGCACCCCCGTCCGCATCCACTTTTGTGACGATCGCCTCTTCCGAATACGGAAGCAACGTGCGGTACATCATGGCACCGCCCACGACAAAGACATCCTCAGGCGAATATTTTTTTATTTCGGCAAAGAGTTCACCGAGATCCTGCACAACGACGCAATCCTCTCTCCTTGCCCCGCCCGGCCACAGAACAATGTTGATCCTGTTTTTCAAAGGCTTTCCTCCGGGGAAAGAGAGAAGCGTGTTGCTCCCCATCACCACAACTTTCCCCGACGTCGTTTCCCTAAAATGCTTCATGTCTGCAGGCAAAGAGAAGAGAAGATCGTTCTTTTTTCCGATGCCCCAATTTTTGTCCACAACTACGATCTGACGCATAAAATCTCCTTATTTATTCTGATTATGTCTGACATAGTACTTCGTATTCTTTATTTTTTTAGGTTGCAATGGGAATTTTATCGGTAAATTCGTTGTACTTGTATCCTTCCAAACGGAAGCTGTCCTTTGTGAAAGAATAGAAATCTTTGACCGATTCGTCCACAATGAGGCGGGGCGCCGCATACTGCGGATTCTTTAAGATCTTTTCAACAAGCGGCACATGACGGTCGTAAATATGCGCATCGGCAACAACGTGAACCAGTTCCCCTGCCTCCAATCCGCAGGCGCGGGCAAACATCATCAGCAGGATACTGTACTGCACCACATTCCAGTTACTAGCCGCAAGCATATCCTGACTGCGCTGGTTGAGGATCCCGTTCAATGTGTTGCCCGTAACGTTGAAAGTCATCGAATAGGCACAGGGGTACAGATGCATGTCCTTCAGATCGGCTACATTGTACATATGCGCAATAATACGGCGGCTTGCAGGGTTGTTTTTCAAATCGTATAAAACTTTGTCTACCTGATCGAACTCCCCTTCCGGAAAGGAATATTTCTTCCCCAGCTGATAGCCGTACGCCTTGCCGATGCTGCCCGTTTCGTCCGCCCAGCTGTCCCAGATATGCGAGGAGAGATCGTGGATATTATTGCTCTTTTTCTGCCAGATCCAGAGGATCTCGTCGATGGCGGATTTCAGATAGGTACGGCGGATGGTAAGAATGGGAAACTCCTCCCGCAGATCGTATCTGGAAACCTGCCCGAATTTTTTGATGGTATGCGCGGGAGTTCCGTCCTCCCAACGCGGACGGACTTCCCTGTCCGTATCCCACGTCCCGTTTTCAAGAATATCCCTGCAATTTGCAATAAAAATTTCGTCTGCTCTGCTCATGTTGCTCCTCCTTTTTTACGAACCTGCACGAAAGCGCGTGCGACGGATCGCCTCTTCCCACGCCAGCAATTTTTCCGCCCGCGCGGCATCGTCCAGCCGAGGAGAAAATTCCGTCCTCTCGCACGCCTGTCTGCACAGACTTTCTTTATCCCGATAAAACCCGCAGGTCAGCCCCGCAAGGTATGCGGCGCCCAGCGCCGTCGTTTCCATCACACTCGGGCGCAACACGGGTACGCCCAAAACATCCGCCTGAAACTGCATAAGAAATGCATTTTCGCTGGCGCCCCCGTCCGCACACAGAAAGCGCAGTTCCGTGCGCAGATCCTGTTCCATCGCATGGACGACGTCAAACGTCTGCAGAGCAATGGATTCGAGTGCAGCGCGAACAATGTGCGCGCGCGTTGTGCCGCGCGTGATGCCGCTGAGCATACCGCGGCAATCAGGGTCCCAATGCGGCGCTCCCAGCCCCACAAAGGCGGGAACGAAGCACACGCCGCCCGTATCCCTGACGGAGAGCGCAAGCGCTTCCGTTTCCGAAGAGCGGGAGATCAGGCCCAGTCCGTCCCGAAGCCACTGCACCACCGCCCCGCCGACAAAGACACTGCCTTCAAGCACATAGTCCGGCTTTTGAAGGTCTGCCGCGAGGGTTGTGATGAGCCCGTTTTTGGAAACGACGGCGTTTTTCCCCGTGTTCATCAGCAGAAAACAGCCAGTCCCGTAGGTATTTTTCGCCTCGCCCGGCCCGAAGCAGAGCTGCCCGAACAGCGCTGCCTGCTGATCGCCCGCCACGGCACAGATGGGCACGGAAGACCCAAACAGCTTTTCCGACGTAACGCCGTACTCCGCTCCCGACGGGAGCACCTTTGGCAACATGCACATGGGGACGGAAAACAGGTCGCACAGCTGTTTATCCCACTCCAGCGTATGGATATTGAAGAGCATGGTGCGCGATGCGTTCGTGTAATCGGTGGCAAATACCTTTCCGCCCGTAAAATTCCAGACGAGATAGGTATCCACCGTGCCGAACAACAATTCCCCTTTTTCCGCCCTCTCGCGGGCAAAAGGAACGTTGTCCAAAATCCAGCGGATCTTGGATGCCGAAAAATACGCGTCGATATTCAGCCCCGTCTTGGAATAGACCGTCTCCGAATACTCCTGTTTGAGTTCTTCGCAAAATGCAGACGTCCTGCGGCACTGCCAGACAATCGCATTGTATACGGGTTTGCCCGTGAACCTGTCCCAAACGACGACGGTTTCCCTTTGGTTGGCGACGCCGATCGCCGCAAGCTCGTCCGCACCGATCTGCGCCTCCTTCAGCGCACCCCGAAAAGATGCCGTCTGAGACGACAGGATGGCGCGGGGATCGTGCTCGACCCAACCCGGCCTCGGGTAGCACTGCGGAAATTCTTTCATACATTTTACAACAATATTTCCGTTTTTGTCGAAAATAATTGTTCTGGAACTGGTCGTTCCCTGGTCCATGGCTGCTATGTATTTTTTCATCTTTTTCCCCTTTCTCTATCAGAACGCATCCTTTTCCTGCCTGCTCCACCGCCGCGCGATAAAACGCATCCGTACACCAAGCGGAAGGATACGCGGCACCGTTGCAATGACCTTATTCCAAAACCCGGGATGGACGAGCCGCTTGTTTTTGCGCACGGCGCAAAGACTCTTGCAAGCAATATATTCTGGCGTTTTTGCAGAGAGTTTTCCCCACAATCCCTGCCCTTCGATGTCCTTACAGACGTCGGGACGGGTATATACGCCGCCCGGTTCGATGACGCTCACGCGGACACCCTGCCCCTTCATTTCCAAACGCAGGGAGGAAAAAAAAGAGGTCAGCGCCGCTTTCGTGGCACTGTATTCGGCAAAATACGGCATGGGATAGACGGCGGAAATGCTGGAAATGGTGACGATCTCCAGCTGCGGCGCGCGATGATGCAGGACAAAGTGCGTGATGGAGAGCGTCGCCTCCACATTGACGCGGCACTGAAAAACGATCTTTTCCTGCGTGTACTTGTAAAAAGCTTTTTGAATGTCCGCGCCTGCCACGTTACAAAGCCGCGAAAACAGATAGCCGCGCGATTCGATGTACGAGAACATATCCGCGCGCGAGCGCTCGTCTGTAAGGTCGCAGGCAAAAAAGTCCACCTTTCTATGCGGAAACTGCGCACACAATTCTTCTTTGAGCCGCAAAAGCTTTTCTTCGCTCCTGCCTGTCAGGAAAAGATCCCCTTCCCTGATACAGGCACGCGCAAAAGCTTTTCCGATCCCGCCCGTCGCGCCGCTGATAAAGATATAGTGCTCCGATGTCTTTTCTTCCATAGTTTTTATTGTACCATATCCTGCCCGTTTTGTAAACAAGAGCGGAAAGATAGTTTAAAAAAGTTTGTATGCCCCATCGCTTGACAAATCCGCCGCCAGCTTCTATAATAAAAAATAATTTTTTTCGGAGACGAACATCATGCGTATCCTTGCCATCAACGATATTTCCTGCGTGGGGAAATGCTCTCTGACCGTGGCACTCCCCATCATTTCCGCATGCGGCGTGACTTGCGACATCTTGCCCACCGCCATCCTTTCTACCCATACGGGCTGCTTTCAGGGGTATACCTTCCGCGACCTGAGCGAAGACATCCCCGCCATCCTCGCGCACTGGAAAAGTCTGCACCTGCAATATGACATCATTGTCAGCGGATACCTGGGCAGCATCGATCAGATCGAGATGGTAAAACAGGTCAAGACAGATCTTCTCAAAGAAGGCGGCCTGTTTATCGTCGACCCCGTGATGGGCGACAACGGCATCCTCTACTCGCATTTCGACAAACAGTTCGTAAACGAAATGAAGGGGCTGTGCAAAATTGCGGATGTCATCGTCCCCAACCTGACAGAAGCGTGCTTTCTGACGGATACGGAATACAAGACGGTCACGGAAAAAGAATACCCCGCCATCCTTGCCAAGCTCAGAGAGCTGTGCCCCAGTCCTTCCGTGACGGGCTGCGATATCGTCAAAGACGGCAATGTGCGCAGTGCCGTTTTCTATACGGACAAAGCAGGACAGCTGAAGAGCTATGCCACCGAAAAAATCGAGGGCGCCTTCCACGGTGCAGGAGACGTGTATGCGAGCGCACTCGTCGGAGCACTCGCCCGCGGGATCGATATGGATAAAGCGGTGGAAATTTCTGCCGATTTTACCAAAAATGCCATTGCTCAAACAAAAAAAGACGGGACAGAAGCGCGCTACGGACTCAACTCGGAAAGCCAGATGCTCGCCTTTTTGGAGAATGTAGATAAAGCCGCAAAATAATCCTTTCAAAGGCTTGTATTTTCTTAAAAATAGCAGTATAATATAAATACAAAGAGCCCGTGCAACGAGCGCAAAACAATTAAATCGGTCTGCGGTGTTCGGAGTACGAATTATCTTAATCCACATTGTAAAAAAGGGAGCGCTTTCTAAAAGGTCTTTGCCGATAGGCGAGGTCTGTTATTGCAACGGAAAGGCTGAGGCGGCAAGCGGCGCACCCACCTGCGAGAAGCGGGTTAACACTTTTTCGTACTGCGGCACAGG
>CALVHV010000085.1 GCA_944328845.1 uncultured Clostridia bacterium
CATCGGTCAGATGGCGCGCGCCTTTTTTGAGAACAGGGAACAGCAGGTCGACCTCGAGTTCACGCACGCGGTCACCAACCCGACTCTGCACGACGCGCGCGGGATCATGCGCGATATTCTCGAACTGTACGACCGCAATCTCATGGACGAGGTCTACGTCGTATTTACGAGGATGCTCTCCGCATCCGTGCACAAGCCGGAGATCGTAAAGCTGCTGCCCATCGAGGCAGACGATATCGACGCGGATGTCAAATCCACCTTTACGGGCGAGATCTATTACGATCCCTCACCCAAAGAGGTGATGAACGTGCTCGTGCCGGAATATCTTGTCGGCATGATCTATTCGGCGCTGATCCATTCCACGGCAAGCGAACATGCCGCGCGCATGATGGCGATGTCCAGTGCGAACAAAAACGCCGAAAAAATGCTGGAAGTCCTCGATCTCGAATACAACAGACTGCGCCAGAGTGCGATCACCACGGAGTTGCTCGATCTCACTTCCGGCAGGTTTTTTTCCGAAAACAACTTACACGAAAAGGTAAAACATCATGGTAAATCCCGGTAAGATCAATCAGATCATCGGTCCCGTCATCGACGTGCGTTTCGAGGGGGAAATGCCTCCCGTCTACGAAAAGCTCGTCGTCAAGGATACGGAAACGGTGCTGGAAGTTCTCTCGCATGTCGGGGAAGGAGTTGTCCGCTGTATCTCCATGACGGCGACGGACGGACTTTCCCGCGGGATGCAAGTCCTCGACACGGGCGGGCAGATCCAAGTTCCCGTCGGCGAGGGCGTCCTCGGCAGGGTCTTGAACGTGTTGGGCGAGCCCATCGACCACAAAGGTCTCGTTGACGCGAAAGAACATTGGAGCATACACAGAAAACCGCCTGCATTTTACGATCAAAGTCCGTCTACGGAGATCTTTGAAACGGGCATCAAGGTCATCGACCTCATTGCACCGTACAGCAAGGGCGGCAAGATCGGCCTGTTCGGCGGTGCGGGCGTCGGAAAGACGGTGCTCATCATGGAACTGATGCACAACATCTCCAAAGAGCACGGCGGCTATTCCATCTTTACGGGCGTCGGAGAGCGTTCGCGTGAGGGCAACGACATGATCTCGGACATGACCGAGTCCGGCGTTCTCGGCAATTCTGCGCTCGTCTACGGGCAGATGAACGAACCGCCCGGAAGCCGTATGAGAACGGCGTTTACAGGCCTCACTCTCGCGGAATATTTCCGTGACGTCAACCGCCAGGACGTCCTTCTCTTTATCGACAACATCTACCGCTATATCCAGGCGGGCAGCGAAGTTTCCGCATTGCTCGGAAGAATGCCTTCCGCAGTCGGATATCAGCCCACGCTGTCGCTGGAAATGGGGCTTTTGCAGGAGCGCATCGCAAGCACGAGACGCGGCTCCATCACTTCCATTCAGGCTGTCTATGTCCCTGCGGACGACATCACAGACCCCGCACCTGCGGCGATCTTCTCGCATCTGGATGCGACGACCGTCCTTTCGCGTAAAGTGGTGGAAATGGGCATTTATCCCGCCGTTGACCCGCTGGAATCTTCTTCCCGTATTCTCGATCCGCAGATCGTGGGGAGAGAGCATTACGACATCGCAAACAAAGTGATCGCCACGCTGCAAAGATACAAGGAATTGCAGGATATCATTGCCATCCTCGGCATGGACGAACTGTCCGAAGAGGACAAAAACGCCGTGTTCCGCGCCCGTAAGATCCAAAAGTTCATGTCGCAGCCCTTCTTTGTGTCCAAAGTATACACAGGGCTGGAGGGCAGGTATGTGCCTTTGCAGGCGACCATCGAGAGCTTTAAGACCATTCTTTCCGGCGAGGTGGACGACCTGCCTGAAAATGCGTTCTTCAACGTCGGGGACATCGACGAAGCAAAGCAGAAAGCAAAGACGATGCGCGCGGATGCGTGAACGCCGCCGAAACAGGAGGGCATGAAAATTGAAAAAGTTTTTTCTTGAGATCATCACGCCCGAAAAGACCTTTTATCGCGGCGAGGTAGAGGAACTGGATATTCCCGCCATCGGCGGAGCGTGTACCATCCTTGCGGGACACCAGCCTATGGTGTTTGCTACCGAGCCGGGGTCCATTTACATCACGACGGACGGTGCAAAGCGGGAAGCTTTTATGAGCGACGGTTTTATAGAAGTGCGCCCTGATGAGACGGTCGTCTTTTCACAGGCAGTGGAGTGGCCGGAGGAGATCAACGAACTGCGCGCCAAGGAAGCGAGAGACAGAGCGGAAGAGCAGCTGCGCCGCAACAGAAGCGCCGCCGAATACCGCCTCAACCGCATGGCGCTGCAGCGCGCGTTTGCCAGGCTGCGCGTCAAAAAGCACAACAATCTCGATTGAATTCAAACAAAAAAGAACGGGACAGTTCCCGTTCTTTTTTTGTGCTGTCATTTCGCAGGAAAAATTTGCGGGAAGGGAAAAATCAGCGCGATTGACTTGAATTTTTTTGAAAAATTTGGTATTCTATTATTCGGAGAACGTTTCGCGGAGGAGCTTTCGGAACACGTTTTCTTTTCGAAGCGAAGAGGGACGGGAAAGAATGGTTTTTACGAAAAAAGGGTATTTTCTGCGCGAAAACATCACGGGGAGGGAATAGAATGAAATTTAAGAACGGGGATAAGATCGTCTTTGCGGGCGATTCGATTACGGACGCAAACAAACTGAATACAAACGACAGGCTCGGCGAAGGGTATGTCCGCCTGATCCGTGATGCGCTCACCGCATTCGAGCCGCAGGATCGTTACACGATCGTCAATGCGGGTATCAGCGGCAATACCTCCCGCGACCTGCTTGCCCGTTGGGAGCAGGACGTCACGGCGCTTCGCCCGGATGTCGTGTTCTGCATGATCGGCATCAACGATGTGTGGCGTCATTTTGACGGATTGGCCGAACCGGACGCTCTCGTTTCGGAGGAGGAATACGAAAAAAATCTCCGCGAGATCTGTAAGAAGGCAAAAGGGTTCAGGCAGTTTTATCTGATCACTCCGTATTTTATGGAGCGGAACAGGCAGGACGAGATGCGCATGCTCACCGAAAAGTATGCCTCCGTCATGCGCCGCGTCGCCGAAGAAAACGGAGTCGGATTGCTGGACGCGCAAGCGGTCTTTGACGAGTATATGGTTGCCCGTCCCGGACAGAGCATCATGTGGGACAGGGTGCATCCCGGCGCGGTCGGCTCCATGCTGTTGGCGCGGATGATCCTGCGCGGCTGAATTTTCAAAAAGGAGAGAAAAGAATATGGACGGAAAACTTTTGACGGAAAAACTGATCGCATACGCAAAAGCACACCTGTTTCTTGCGGAAGAAGACGAGGTGTATCTGCGCAATGTCTTGCTTTCGCAGTTCGGTTTCAGCGAACCCTATGACGGGGAACCCGACGTTTCGGACGCCGTACAGGCGGACGTGCCAGATCTTCTCGCCGCACAGCTGAAAGAGTTTGCTCTGGAAGCGGGGCTCTGCGGGGAGGATTTTGTCGAGCGATACGTCGCCGACGTATTTGGGCTGCTTTCGCCTCTGCCTTCTCAAATCAACAGAAAGTTTGCTTCGCTGCGCAAAAAAGAGGGGCCGCAGGCGGCGTGTGATTATCTGTATTCCGTTTCCGTCAAAAACGGATACGTGCAGAAAACGGCCATTGCGCGCAATCTGAAATGGGATTATCAGGACGGGAAAAACAAATTGGAGATCACTGTCAACCTCTCCAAACCAGAAAAAAACAATAAGGACATCGCCAAGCTGCTCACCGCGCCGCAGGGGAAAAAATATCCTCCCTGCGCTCTCTGTAAAGAAAATGAGGGGTTTGAAGGCACGGCGACCCATCCGCCTCGCCGCAACATCCGTACGGTCAAGATGTGTATCGGCGGACAGAAATGGTTTTTGCAGTTCTCGCCGTACGCATACTACGACGAGCATTGTATCCTCATCAACGAAGAACATGTCCCGATGAAAGTTAACGGCACAACGCCCGACAAACTCCTCGATTTTGTCGATATGCTTCCCAATTACTTTATCGGGAGCAATGCCTCTCTTCCTATCGTCGGCGGCTCCATCCTCAACCACGAGCATTTCCAGGGCGGGCTGCACAAGATGCCGATGCATTATGCCAAGATGGGGAAAAAATACGTCAGCAGCCGTTTCCCCGGGTTGAAGATCGGGATTCTCGATTGGTACAACAGTGCGGTGCAATGCGAGGGGAAGGACAGACGAGAGGTTGCTGCTTTTGCAAAGCAGGTCATCGACGCGTGGCAGAATTACGATTGCCCCGAATGTGAGATTCTGAGCCATACGGGTGATACGCCGCATAACACGCTTTCGCCCATCTGCCGCAAAGAAGGAAAAAAATATATCTTTACGATGATCCTGCGCAACAACCGCACAAACGAGCAGTTCCCCGACGGTATTTTTCACGTTCATCCCGAGTATCTCAACATCAAGAGCGAGGGCATCGGACTGATCGAAGCGATGGGGCTGTTTATTCTGCCGCCCCGCCTGAAACGTCAGCTGGATGAGATCGCAGATATTTTGTGCGGCGCCGTTCCCTACGATGCTGCCGCTCTGCAGGAGGAGGGAAACGATCTGTACATTCACAGACAGATGGTTGCCGAACTGGTCGGAGAAGGGTTTGCAAAGAACAAGGAAGAGGCAGTCGCACGCGTCCGCGGATACGTAAACCGCGTGTGCGCGGGGATTTTGGACAACACCGCCGTGTTTAAAAAAGATAAGGCGGGCAGGAAGGGATTCGCCGAATTTATGGCGTCGCTCGGATTGCAGGAGAAATGATCTTTTCCCCCGCCTCCCGTTTACGGGAGGCGGGGGAAAGCTTCGGTATTGTGAAGAAATTTTCCTAAAAAAAGGATTTTTCACCTGCAATTTACTTGAATTCTTTTTCCGTTTGTGGTATACTGATAAAGCAAGTCAAGCGATGGTGCTTTTACGGAAAAGCCTCTTCGCGTTTATAGAATGGAGGCATAGCTCAGTTGGTTAGAGCGCTCGCTTCACATGCGAGAGGTCGTAGGTTCGAGTCCTACTGTCTCTACCATACAGACAACGGCTAAAGCCGCTGTCTGTTTTTCTTTTTTGTGTTTTTTAAAGAAAAAAAGGGCGGCACGCCGCAGGCAAGAGAAAAACGGGGAAGAGATGTCAAATACAGAGATCGGATCGGCATACGACAAAATATGCGAACAGTGGGACACCTTCTGCAAAGGAAGGCAGATCAACAAATGTATCGTCGAGTTCGAGCGCCTGTTGAAGCGGGAGAGCAGGATTCTCGACGTCGGGTGCGGAACGGGATATCCGATCGCAGAATATCTGGTGCGGCAGGGGCACACGGTCACAGGCGTGGACGTGTCTGCCGCGATGATCCAAAAGGCGAAGGGCGCGCGCCTGAAAAACGCCGAATTCTTCCATGCCGATTTTATGAAGTACCGTTCCGAGGAAAAGTTCGATGCGATCGTGGCTTTCGATTCTCTCTGGCACGTCTCTCACGACTTGCAGAGGGAGATCTATGCCAAGGCAGCGGCTTTGCTCGAGTCGGGCGGGTTATTTCTGTTTACGCACGGAACGGTCGACGGCGAGGTGTACGGCGAAATGTTCGGGCAGAGATTTTATCACAGCGCTCTCTCTTTTGAGGAGTTGGAGAATATTCTCCGAGCAAACTCTTTCAAGACGGTGGAGGTGTATAAAAATTATGCCGAGCCGACGACGGGCACACGGGATCTGCTGATGATCGTGAAAAAGGTACGGACGAGCGCTACGCTCTGAAACGCCCATACGGCTCGGACATGGCTCATTCGGTCTCGCGAAAGTTTAACTGAAAAACAGAAGGGAGGAAAAGAAAAATATGCCTGCTGTCAAAGAATATACGGAAAGGATCCGCGACGACGTGGTTATCCCTATGAAGGAATATAAAAAAGAGTGCGGACGGGAATGTGGCTACAGCTTTTTTGATATCCTCGCCTGCAGACGTGCGCTCATGCGGTTTGTCAAGCGCCTTTCGTGTCTGAAGGAGAAGTCGGACGAGGCGATCCTCGGCGAGGTGGAGAAGGTAGTCGTAAGCCTCAACAGGCTCAACAAAAAGACGAATTATTCCATCATAGAGACGGATGCGCGCGAAGAGATCTGGTCGATCATCCAGGACCTTGCCGTCGAGAGCGGATTGTCGGAGACAGACGGGGACGTGACCGAAGAGTGGAGGGAATGGTGATCGCATCGCACGCGGTGTAACAGTATGATAAAAAGAGAGCCGAAGCTGTCAGCTTCGGCTCTCTTTTTGTTCAGGCGAGGTTTCCCAGCCTGTCTTCTATTTTTTTGTTGATGCGCAATTTTTCGAAGATCTTGATGAAGGCGCCCGAAAGAGGCACGCACACAAGTACGACGACGATGATGTACAGCATCGGGACAAATCCCAGCGGCGTGTAGCCTTTTCCGAGGAACGCTTCCGGAAGCACTGTCAGAGCCGCAATGCAGAGGGCGCACATTCCGATAAACAGGGTCGTGCGGAACAGGTTGAAAGGAATGCAGACGCGGTACAGCATGACGAGACCCGCAAAGGTAATGATCATGGTAGACACTTCTTCATAACAGTTGTTGAAGTAATCCGGCTGATAGGCGCTGATGAACCTTGTACTCTGCACGGCAAGGACGAGCACGATGGCGCATGGGATGGCGCGAGACAAGACGTATGGCAAAAACTTCCCTTGTACGCGGTTTTTGTTCGGCTGTAAGGACAGGAAGAAAGAGGGGAGCCCGATCACGAAAAATTCCAACAGCATCAGGTTGTTTGTCTTGAATGGATACAGTTCCCAGCTGATGATGGAGAGAATGGCAAAGATCGTGGTAAAAAATGTCTTCATCAGGTACAGGGAAGAGGAGTTCTGAATGTTGTTGATCACCCGTCTGCCCTCGAATACGACGCGCGGCATGGAAGAAAAGTTGTTGTCGAGCAGGACGATGTGGCTCACGTTTTTTGCTGCTTCGCTTCCCGAGGCGACGCTGACGGCACAGTCTGCTTCCTTCATGGCGAGGATGTCGTTGACGCCGTCGCCCGTCATGGCAACGGTATTGCCCTCTGCCTTGATCGCTTTGACGAGGATGGCTTTCTGTTCGGGCGTGACCCTGCCGAACACCGTGTATTTATTGGCGACGGAGATGACTTCCTTTTCGTTGAGCCCTTCCAAAGAGATGTATTTTTCCGCATTGGCAACGCCTACGCGCTTGGCAACTTCGGAAACGGTGACGGGGTTGTCACCCGAGATCACTTTGACGGCGACGTCGTTTTCCTTGAACCAGCGGATGGTCTGCGCGGCGTCATCGCGGATGTTATCCGCAATGGACACGATGGCAAGGGGTTTGAGTCCCGAGGGGAGTTTGTCGCCCGTGATTTTCCCCGCAGAGTGTGCAACGAGAAGGACGCGCAATCCGGAAGAAGCGTATTGGTTGATGATCTTGTTGATCTTTTCAGGCACGGACGGCAGGACAAACTCGGGGGCGCCGATGGCGATCGTCCCGATCTCCGCAAAGGAGACGGCGGAATGTTTTCGCTTGGATGAGAAGGGCAGCACGGTGGTCGCCGTCAAAGAAGTGTTGTGCCCGAAATAGTTGTATAAAGCAATGGAAGTCTGATTGTTATCCTGCAAGGCGTACAGGCAGGAACCGACGATTTCGTTGACGGAATAATCGGTCGGGTTGGAAAGAAGCATGCAGTCCTGTACTTTCATGCGTCCGTCCGTGATTGTGCCCGTCTTGTCGAGGCAGAGCACATTGACGCGCGCGAGCCCTTCGAGGGAATAGAGGTCCTGCACAAGGGTGTTGTGTGCCATCAGGCGGATGATGCCGAGGGTAAGGGCGATACTGGTAAGAAGCAGCATGCCCGAAGGGATCATGCCGATGACGATGGAAACAGTCCTTTGGATGGTGTCATCCATCTGCGAGAGCCCGGAAGAGGAAGAATAGTTGGTCCAGTTGACGCTGAACATCAGCGCCGCGATGGGAATGATGAGAATGCCGACGATGAGGATGATGAGTTTTGTCGAACGCATCAGCTCGGAGTTGGGCTTTTTATATTTTTTTGCTTTGGACGAGAGGGAATTGAGATAAGTGTTCTTTCCCACCTTATCGGCGCGCGCCTTGCAGGTGCCGCTGGAAATAAAGGAGCCTGCATACAGGAGATCGCCTACTTCCTTTTTGACGGGGACCGATTCACCCGTGAGGAGGGATTCGTTTACCTCCACGCTGCCTTCGGCAAGAATGCAGTCGGCGGGGATCTGATTCCCGAGGGAGAGGATGACGATGTCGTCGAGAACGATGTCCTTGGATGGGATCTCTTGTACAGAACCGTTGCGCAGCACTTTGGAAGAGGGCACGGTCAGCAGAGAGAGTTTGTCGATCTTTCTCTTGGCGATGATTTCCGTTACGATCCCGAATCCGAGGTTGAGCGAGAAAATGATGACAAACAGAAATTGCGAGATGCTCGCGTTCGAATAGACGAGCGCAGCAGCGGCGAGCACGCAGAGCAAGTTGAAAAAGGTGAAGATGTTGCCGATAAAGATGCTTGCGTACGATTTGGAATACTTCTGATTTGTATCGTTGAACAGGAATTGAGAAAAGCGCTGATTGACCTGTGCGGATTCCAGACCGCGATTGATGTCGGGCGTAAACCTGGTCGTTTCGGCAGCCGAAGGGATCTTCGTCTTTTTGCGCTTGAATTGTTTTCTGATTTTAACAAGGTCGGGCGTTTCCTGTTCCGTTTCCGCTTCTGCTTCTGCATTGGCATTGCTCAGCTTCTGACGGACGTACTCTTCCACACTCTCCTGTTTTGGTTGTTCCGAGGCGGAAGCGGAGCGCGCCGCGTTCTGTCTTTTCCTTTCAGCCATGTCTCCTCCCGAAAATACAAGATGGATTCTTTCTATATATTATAGCATAAATTGAAATTGTATACAAACATTTTATCGAAGTTTCCGCAC
>CALVHV010000086.1 GCA_944328845.1 uncultured Clostridia bacterium
AAGTACCCCGCCCGCCCCGCCGCTCAGGCGGCGGGGCGGGCGGGCGAAACAGTAAGAAAATTTCCCGCGGGGCGGAACAGACAACGAAACGGATGGTGCAACGGCGGGCGCAGACAAGCAGCGCTATGAGGGATTCTTCCGCGAAACAGACTGCGGAACAGTCGGCACAGCGGCGGGCGCGTGCCGCTTGCCAAACGGGCAACGGTATGATATAATAAAAAAAAACAAAAGGATGGTAAGGCGATGGCAAATATTTTTATCGGGAGCCTCTCCCTCTACGAAGCGGCGATGTACTTCTTTGCCTATTCCTTTCTCGGCTGGTGCAGCGAAGTGATATTCGCCACCCTGAAAACGGGAAAGTTCGTCAACCGCGGATTTCTCAACGGGCCTGTCTGCCCCATTTACGGGACGGGAGTCGTCCTGCTCCTGCTGGCTCTCACGCCCCTGCGGGAGTACGCGTGGGCAGTGTTTCTCGTCTCCATCGTCCTCTGTTCCGTACTGGAATTTGCGACGGGGTTCGTTCTGGAAAAATTGTTCCACCGAAAATGGTGGGATTACTCGGACAGGCACTTTAACCTGTGCGGTTACATCTGCCCCGAGATGAGCCTTCTTTGGGGCATTGCGGCGCTGGCGGTGGTATACGCCCTGCAGCCCATGCTTGCCGCCCTCCTGCAAAAGATCCCCCTGACGGCGGGATACGTGCTTTTGGGCATCTTTGCCGCAGGTCTGTTGACAGACCTCGTCTTTACCCTGCTGCAGATCTCCGCTCTCGGCAAGAGATACAAGGAACTGCAAAAGATCAACGCCGCCCTGCGGGTGGGGTCGGACAAACTGGGCGGTGCCCTTTCGGGCGTGACCGCAAAGAGCGCGGAAAAGCTGGGCGAGCTGAAAGAGAGCGGCGCGCAAAAACTGGACGAACTGCGGCTGAAAAACGCACTCCGCACGGACAGCCTGTACGACAAGATCGAAAAGAGCAGACTGGGCAAAGCCTTTCCCGCACTGCGCCCTTCCGACGAGCGCAGGCAGAAGCTGAAAGACAAGATCCGCGAGCTGGAAGAACGCAGACGGGAGCGCTGAGCGTCCCTGCAGTAAAAACAGAAAACAGGAGGGGCGGCGCCGCCCCTCCTATGACGCACAAAGGCGCCGCGTTTTACGCGGCGCCTTTGCCTTATCATTCCATTTTCAAAAGCATTTCTTTCAGCTGCGAAAAACTTTCCGCAAAGAGCGAGGCACCTGCGCGAACGAGCTGTTCGCGGGAACGGTATCCCCAAAGCACGCTGACGCAGCGCATCCCTGCGTTTGCCGCCGTCTGCACGTCCGTATCGCCGTCTCCCACAAAAACCGCTTCCGCGGGGGAGACACCCAGCTGTTTCAGCACCTCAAAGGTAGACGCTGGGTCCGGCTTGACGGGGATCCCGTCCCGATTGCCGAAAACGACAGAAAAACCATAGGGCGCGAGCAGCGTTTGTGCCAGCGCCGTGGCAGCGGGCTGGGATTTGTTGGTGACGATGGCGAGCTTTATCCCCGCCGCACGCAGGGCGGCAAGGCAGTCCGCTTCTCCTTCGAACACCTTTGTCAGCGCGTTTTTGCAGGCAAAATGCACGGGACAATAGACGTCTTTGTAGAAATGCTCCGCCTGCGCGCGCCTGTCCTCAGGCAGGGAGAGCTCGGCAAAACGCAGCCCGCCGTGCCCCACATAGCGGCGCGTCTCCTCCATCGAAATGCGCGGGCAGCCGAATTTTTCGAGCGCCTCGTTCATGCAGGCGTTGAGATCGGGAAGGGTGTCCAACACCGTTCCGTCCAGATCGAAGATGACAGCTTTTATCATATGGTCACATTTTTTCGGGGACGCCGATCCCGAGAAGTTTGAGCGCGTTCGTCAGCGTGATGAGAGTCGCTTCGGTGAGCGCCAGGCGGAAATTGCGGATATTTTCGTCGCCCGCATTGAGGATGGAGCAATCGAAATAGAATTTATTGAACAGCTGGGAAAGGTCCACCGCATAACGCGCCACAAAGCAGGGCTCGTATTTTTCCAGCGCGTCGTGCAGCGTTGCGGGGAAGTCGGCAAGCTTTTTGACCAGCTCGTATTCCTGATCGAGTACTTCGCAAACGGTGTATTTTCCGCCCCTGCCTCCCTTTTCGAGCACGCTGTTGGCGCGCGCGCAGGTGTACTGCACGTAGCAGGAGGTCTCCCCTTCGAAGTTGAGTACCTTGTCGTAAGAGAATGTGATGTCCTTGATCTTGTTGTTGTACAGCGCGCCGAAGATGACCGCGCCCACGCCGACCGTCCTGGCGATCTGCTCCCTGTTCTCAAGGGAAGGGTTCTTTTCGGCGATGATGTCCCCCGCTTTCTGCACGCATTTTTGAATGACGTCTTCCAGATACACCACTTTGCCCTTGCGAGTGGACATGGAGCCGTCTTCCAGCGAGACCATGCCGTAGGCGACGTGGATGAGATCTTTCGCCCAGTCTTTGCCCATCAGTTCGAGCACCTTGAAAAACTGCTTGAAGTGCAGGTTCTGCTGGTAAGCGACGACGTACAGGCACTTATAAAAATCGTACGTGTTTTTACGGTAGATGGCGGCGGCGATGTCGCGCGTGGCGTACAGAGACGCGCCGTCCGAACGCAGGATGATGCAGGGCGGCATGCCGTACTCTTCCAGATCGACAATCTGCGCCCCCTCGCTCTCTTTTAAAAGCCCCTTTTCGCGCAGTTCGTCCACGACGGGCTGCATCTTGTCGTTGTAGAAGCTCTCGCCCGCCCAGCTGTCAAAATGCACGTCCAAAAGTTCGTAGATCCTGCCCACGTCTTTAAGGGTAAGTTCTTTAAACCAGTTGAAGAGCGCCACGCTCTCCTCGTCCTTGTCCTCGATCTTTTTGAAAAAGGCGCGCGCCTCGTCGTTGAGCGAGGGATCCTTTTCCGCCTCTTCGTGGAAGCGGACGTACAGTGCGTTGAGCGCGCGCAGCCCGCCCTGCTCGATGTCTTCCTTTTTGCCCCACCTCTTATAAGCGGAGATCAGCTTTCCGAACTGGGTGCCGTAGTCGCCGAGGTGATTGATGCCCACGGGCGTATAGCCGAGAAATTTGTGGAGTTTATACAGCGCGCTGCCCAGCACCGTCGTGGAGAGGTGCCCGATGTGGAAAGGCTTTGCGATGTTGACGGAAGAATAGTCGATGCAGACCGTCTTGCCCTTGCCCTCGTCCGAAGAGCCGTACCCCTCGCGCTCGGCAAAAATGCGTTCCAGCGTCTGCTTTGCCCAAAACGCGCGGTCGATCTTGAAATTGACGTACCCGTTGAGCGCGCTGACCTTGGAGACGATCTCGTCTTCGGGATAGCTGTCTGCGATCTCCTGCGCGATGAGCGCGGGCGCCTTGCGCATGGTCTTGGCCAGGCGGAAACAGGGCAGAGCAAAATCCCCCATCTCCGTGTTGGGAGGGAGCGCGATCATGGCGTAAATTTCTTCCTGCGTGAGTTCTCCCACTTTAACGCGCGCGGCGATGTGTGCTTTAAAATCCATAACGACCTCTTTGCTTGTTCATTCTCTACAAGTTTAGCACAAAATCCGCTTTTTGACAACTTTTTCGCCTTTTGCCCCGCCTTTTATTTTGAATATTTTGCGATTTGTATTATAATGATACGCGGAAAAAGGGCGCGCCCCGCGGGCGCGCGGAACAATTTGAGGTATCATTATGAAATTAGGCGTTGTAGGATTGCCGAACGTGGGCAAATCCACACTCTTCAATGCGATCACGCACGCGGGCGCAGAAGCCGCAAACTATCCTTTCTGCACCATCGAACCCAACGTGGGCGTCGTTGCTGTGCCCGACGAGCGGCTGGACAAGCTCGCCGCCCTGTACGACAGCAAGAAGATCACCCCCGCCGTCATCGAATTTGTGGACATCGCGGGACTGGTAAAAGGCGCTTCCAAAGGCGAGGGGCTGGGGAATAAGTTCCTCTCCCACATCCGCGAAGTGGACGCCATTGTGCACGTGGTGCGCTGTTTCGAAGACGAAAACATCACGCACGTGGAAAACTCCATCGACCCCGTGCGCGACATCGAGACCATCAACCTCGAACTCATCCTCTCGGACATGGAACAGGTCCAGCGCCGCCTCGACCGCGCCAAAAACTCCGCAAAAGGCGGAGATAAAAAGTTCCTCGCCGAGGCAGAATTTTTACAGAAAGTGTACGACCACCTCTCCAAAGAGCAGTGCGCGCGCACGATGAAACTGACAGAAGAAGAGCAGGAATTTATGCAGAACCTCTTCCTGCTTACCTCCAAACCCGTCATCTATGCCGCCAACATTTCCGAAAAGGACATGGGAAAAGCGGACAGCGAACTCCCCTACGTCAAACGAGTGGAAGAGTTTGCCGCCAAGGAAGGGAGCGAGGTCCTCGTCATCTGCGCCAAGACGGAAGAAGAGCTTTCGCAGCTGCCTGCGGACGAGGCACAGATGTTTTTGGAAGAACTGGGACTGAAAGAGAGCGGACTTTCCCGCCTCATCAAAAAGTCGTACGCCCTGCTCGGGCTGATCAGCTACCTCACCGCAGGCGAAAAGGAGACGCGCGCCTGGACCATCACCAAAGGCACCAAGGCACCGCAGGCGGCGGGCAAGATCCACACCGATTTTGAAAAGGGATTTATCCGCGCAGAAGTGGTAGACTGGCAGACGTTGCTCGAATGCGGCAACTACAACGCCGCCAAGGAAAAGGGAAAAGTGCGTTCGGAAGGAAAGGACTACGTCATCAAGGACGGCGACGTCGTGCTCTTCCGTTTCAACGTGTAACGCATGCGCCATTATAAAAACTATATGGCAAGCGGGGCAGCCCGCCGCGTATCGCGGCGGGCTGCCCCGCTCTTTTTTGTCCTTGTCCTGTTTTTTATTCCCTTTCCGTTTTTCTTGCGCGCGGAAGGGTGAGATCGTAACTCAGCTGCAAGAGGTTGCAGATCTCTTCGTCCGGAACGTCCGCGTGCAGGCGCACGGTGATCCAGTGCGTCTTGTTCATGTGGTACGCGGGCAAAACGCCGCCGTAGTTTCCGCACAGAATGTGCGCGAGGTCGGGCGGACATTTGAGGTTGAGGCAGTATTCGCTGCCCTCCCCTTCCCCGAAATATCTCCGCGGGACAAACAGGCAGATGGCAAACCATTTGCCCGCGCCGTGACGAAAGACCGCCGTTTCGGGATCTCCCTCAAAAGGATAGTCGATGCGCGCTCCGATCATCCCTTCCGCCATCGAAAATAAGCTCTCTTTCTGCATTTTTTCTCCTCCGACCGCGCCGACAAAGAAATTCAACACATTGCAGCAATCAGTCGAACTTGTATAAATTCTTAACGAACTGTTGATTTTTTGACGATTATGTGATAGAATAACGTTAACAAAACGTAAGGAGGGATCTATGTCCAAGAAATCTAAGCTGAAATACTATATCCCCGGCGCCATCGCCCTGATATTCGGTATTACGGCATTTTGCATGATGTTTTTACCTGCCATCACCTTCACGGCCGGCAATACGACGACGGACGGCTATACCGGCGCACAGCTCGCCTTCGGATACAAGGAGACCTATGCAGGGCAGGAAGTGACCATCCTGAACTTTAACTTTGTGGCGCTTTTGGCCTTTCTGCTTCCCCTGGCGGGCGGCGTGATCGCGCTGATCACCAAAAACGGATTCATCTCCAAAATCCTCTCGACGGCTTGCTTCGTCGCGGGTGCCGTTCTTCTCTTCTGCATCGTCAGCTACAGCAGCATGGGCAACGTAAAACTGGAAGACGACGGTATCCTCGGCTCTATCGTGAACGGATTTTTGGATGAGCTGTATGCCTCTATCGACGAGACCAAGGGCCTGGGCATCGGCGCCATCATCGGCGGAGTCCTCAGCATCGTGGGCGCGGCCGTCTGCTTCTTCAAAGGCACCATCGCCAAACTTGTCAAATAAGTTTTTTTCCGAACGGCTTCCCGAACAGGGGAGCCGTTTTTCATTGTATCACAAACATAAAAATTTTTCAATCCCCGCAATACACTTTCTCTGCGCCCCGCGGCTTGACTTTTTTTCTCTTTTCCCGTACAATACATATGTTATGCGTCTGTCGCATATCCATGGTTGCGAGGTGTTTATGCACAAGAACTTCTTTGTCCATGCAAAAGAACGGCTCTCCGAAGAAAAAGCCGTCTGCGTCATCCTTGCCGCGTATGCGGTATTCCAAATTTTTTCCTGCATCTGGTTTGCCGCACACGCAGAAGCGCGCAACGCCGCCCTGTCGTTTGTCTATCTGCTCGCCATCCCTGCCGCGCTTCTCATCGAATGGCTGATCGGCATCCGATTCCCCGCCCTTTTCCACCTGTTCCTCTTTCTCCTGGCGGCGGGCGGCATCCTCGGCAGCTGTTACGACGTCTACACCGTCATCCCCGCCTTCGACGAAGTCCTGCACGGTATTTCCGGCATCCTCTTCTGCGCGGTGGGCTTTACGCTGTTTAAGCGCATCCTGGGCGAAGACGAAAGCAAAAAGTCTTTTCTCGCCTGTCTGTTGGCGGGGATCCTGTTCAGTCTCGCCATCGCCGTGCTGTGGGAGTTGTTCGAATACGCCTGCTATGTCTTGGTCGGCGCAGATATGCAGGAGGATATGATCATCGACGGATTCGGCTCTTACCTGCTTTCCGGCTCGCACAACGAGACGGTGGTCATCGACGGCATCACGCAGACGATCATCCACTACGGCGACGGAAAAACATACGTGATCGAGGGCGGATACCTCGACATCGGGCTGTACGACACCCTCAACGACATGCTTGTCTGCACGGTGGGCTGCCTCCTGTTTGCCGCGGCACTCATCCCCGACAGAAAGCTGAGCGGAAAACTGAAAAAACTTCTGATCGGGCGCATTTCCCCCTCAAACAAAGAAAAAACGGAATAAAAACAATGTACGCCGTGCAGAGTACTCTGCACGGCACCTTTTTTTATTATTTGTTCTTGTCCGAAAAGACGGCGCTCTCGGCAATGACATGCAGAACGCTCTTGCAAGCCTGTTCCAGCCTCCGCTCGGAGATCTCGCCCCTGCGCACGGCGCGCGCCACGCGGCGTGCCGTCCAGGCAGAACCCGGCATGAGCAGGTCGACGCCCGCACTCACGCTCTTTTCGGCAGACGCCGCGCCCTTTGCCGCCGCGTACCAGTCCGTCATCACAAGCCCCGTAAAGCCCCATTCACACCGCAGGATATCCGTACACAGGTCGTAAGAGTTGGTGGCATACGTTCCGTTGATGAGGTTGTACGAGGTCATGATCGCCTTGGGATTCCCCTCATGCACGGCGATGCCGAAACCGAACAGATACGTTTCGCGCAAGGTGCGCTCGGAAAGGACGGCGTTTGTCTTTTGCCGTTCCTCTTCGCGGTTGTTGCAGGCGAAGTGTTTGAGAGTGACCCCCACGCCGCCGCAGGCGTTGACGCCCTGCGAGAGAGCGGCGGCAAGTTTGCCCGTCAACAGAGGGTCCTCGGAAAAATATTCGAAATTTCTGCCGCACAGAGGGTCGCGGTGCAGATTCATGCCGGGCGCCAGCCACAGCGCTGCGCCCGTTTCCAGCATTTCTTGCCCCACCGCCCTGTCGACCTCCTGCAAGAGCTCCGTATTCCAGCTCTGCGCCAACAGCGTTTCGCAGGGGAACTGCGTGCAGTACTGGTAGTATACCGCACTGTCCTTCTTTTCCTTGGGCGTGATCAGGCGGACGAGCTTTTGCACGATTCCGTAACGCAGCTGCTGCGGAATGACAGGCAGAGACACGAACGGCAATCCGCCGTCCACCGCGCGAGGGGTGAGGTTGAGCCCCTGCGGCCCGTCGCACAGGCAAATGTTCGGGATCCCCTTTCTGACGAGCTTCGAAGTCGTCCTGCCGATGGCGCCGAACGTCTTGTTATACGTCTGCCCCAAAAAGCCCGCGCCGATGATGAGTCGGAGCTTGTCCCGCAGGCGCAGTCTCTTGTACAGTTTTTCTGTCCTTTCGTCAAATTTAGGGGCATACGTGTAGTCTGTTTTGCGTGTCTGCACGCCGCCCTTATAATCGAGGACAGGCACGTTTTCCGCCGCAGGGCACGCCGCCGTGGGCACCAGAGCGGGCAGCGGTACCTCCGCTTTACAGAGATTGCGGCAGACTTGCGCGACGACCGTTTCCGCAAACCGCAGAACAGCGACGGGGATCAGATCCCGCGAACTGCTGCCTGCGCGCAGGAGATATTCGCCCTTTTCGATCTTATAACTCGCTTCCCCCTCGAAATAGCTGGCCAGCGAGGAGAGTTCGAACAGCGCCTGCACCTTGCAGGACGCCCCCGGCTGCAACAGCGGCGTCTTGACAAAGGCGACGAGGCGCTGCAGCTCCTTGGGGATGCTGCCCGCGGGCAGGGCGGCATACAGCTGAACCACCTCTTTGCCCGCGACCTCCCCCGTATTGGTGACCGTGGCGGAAAAAACCGCCCTGCCGCCCGCGAGCGAAAGCTGCGGAGAGGAAATTTGGAAAGAGGTATACGACAGCCCGAACCCGAACGGATAACGCGGCTCGATGCCGCCCCCCTCAAACCACTTGTAGCCGACAAAAATGCCCTCGCGGTACACGTCTTGCAAGCTGTCCGCCGCCCTGTCCGCAGGGGGATACTGGGCATACGAGACCGCCCAGCTGTCCGCAAGCTTTCCGCAGAAATTGCTCTTGCCGGAAAGCAGGGAGACGAGCGCGTTGCCCGCTTCCATGCCCCCCTGCGACAGATAGACGATGGCGTCGAGGTCCAGTTCGTCGTCAAAAGAAAGGTCGATCATGCCGCCCGCATTGATGACGAGGACCACCCTTTCGTACAGTTTTTTCAGCGCGCGCAGATGCGCGAGCTCCTCCTCGGCGATCAGAAAATCGCCTGGCACCGCCTGCCTGTCCTTCCC
>CALVHV010000087.1 GCA_944328845.1 uncultured Clostridia bacterium
GAAGGTATCTACGAGCCCGGGCATCCGCTCGCGGACAAAGACGGGTTTCGCAAGGACGTTCTCGAGCTCATCAGGGAGCTGGGCGTCACCGTCGTCCGCTATCCGGGCGGCAATTTCGTATCCGGCTACGACTGGCGGGACGGGATCGGCAAGGAGCGCAAGGCGCGCCTCGACCTCGCGTGGGCGAGCATCGAAAGCAACGAGTTCGGCACGGACGAGTTTATGAAGTGGTGCAAAAAGGCAAACGTCGCGCCCATGCTCGCCGTCAATATGGGTACGGGCACGCCCAAGGACGCGCTGGAACTTTTCGAGTACTGCAACCATCCCTCGGGGACGTATTATTCGGATCTGCGCCGCAAAAACGCCTCGCAGCAGCCGTACGGCGTCAAGTACTGGTGCATCGGCAACGAGATGGACGGCGAATGGCAGATCTGCGGGCTGGACGCCGACGCGTACGGCGCCAAGGCTCTGCAGACGGCGCGTATGCTCCGCTGGGCGGACGCGCGCAAGGCGGACGATGCGGACGCGTTGCAGCTCGTCGTTTGCGGCAGCTGTCACTGCGACATGCCCACCTATCCCGAATGGGACAGAAAGGTGCTCGAACATACTTACGAAGAGGCAAACCTTCTCTCCATGCACCGCTATTACCAGTACGACACATCGGACAAGCATCCGCTGGAAGACTTTTTGGGCAGTGCGGACAACATGAGCGGCTTTATCGACGCAGTGAGCGCCGCCATCCGCTATGTCAAGACGCTCAAGCGCAGCAAACACGATGTGTATATCAGTTTTGACGAGTGGAACATCTGGTCGCAGAAAACGCCGCGCACCGAACCCAACTGGATCAGGGCGCCGCACCTTCTCGAAGACGTGTACACCCTGCGCGACGCCGTCGTGTTCGGCGGGCTGATGAACACCCTGCTCAACCACAGCGATGTGGTCCGCTGCGCCTGCCTCGCGCAGCTGGTCAACGTCATTGCGCCCATCATGACGGAGAAGGGGGGCAAGGCCCTGCGTCAGACGACCTATTATCCCTTCCGTTATGCCGCAAAGTACGGCAGGGGCGAGACGATGCGCGCCATCGTCGAGTGCGAAAAATTCGAAAACAAGCACGGCGAAGCGAACACGCTCAACGTCAGCGTCACGCACGACGCGGCGCAGCGTACCGTCTGCGTGTTTGCCTGCAACTATGCACAGTCCGCGCAGGACGTTGCGCTCGAACTGCGTTCCTTCGGCGAACTCACCTGCGCCGAACACGTCTGCATGAGCGGGCAAGACCTCTCTGCTGCAAACACTTTTGCCTCGCCCGAGCGGGTCGTGCCGCAGTCGTGCGAGTGCGCGGCGGTGCAAGACGGCAAGGCGGAGATCAGGCTGGCGCCGCTCAGTTGGAATTTCCTGCGTTTTACTTATTGAGGAGGACGGAATGAGTATAGAATTTTACGGAGAGATCTCCGAGTATACCAAAAAACAGACGGAACGTCTGAAGAGGAAATATTTTGCCCGCTGGCTCTACATTCTCGCAGGCCTGTTGCTGGTCGTTTCGGTCGTCCTGTCCATTACGAAAGGCGGGCTGGCGTTTCTCGTTTCGCTCGTGTTTGCCGTTCTTCTCGGCGTCGCTGGGTTCGTGTTTCCCATTATGCCCTTCGGCAAAAAGATCGACGCGCCTCTGAAAGTGCGTGTCACCATCGACGGCGATACGGTCGTGTGGACGCAGTACCTCGCGCAGAAGGAGACGCAGCGCAAGAAAAAAGTGCAGGAGATCAAAAAGGTGCTGCGTACAAAATCCTGCTACTATCTTATTTACAACGATATTTCCAACGCCATCGTGTGCGAGCGCTGTCTGCTCAAGCGGGGCACTTTTGACGCCTTTGAGATGTGTTTCGAGGGCAAAGTCGTTTCCAAGCGCGTAGAATAAAAGGCAATAAGAGAGGGACGGGCAGATCTGCCCGTCCCTGTTTTCTGCGCCGCGGTCGGGTTTCCCGCCCGCGGCGCCTTTGTTTTGTGTTTTGCCGTCCGCGGCGGGTCAGTCGCCAGCGATGGTCCCGTCCGTACGGACAGTGACCACCTGCCACGGGATCAGTTTGCCGCTCGCCTGTAAGGCACGCTTTGCGGCGTTCTCTATGCCGCCGCAGCAGGGTACCTCCATGCGCACTATGGTCAGGCTCTTTATCTCGTTGTTTTGCAGGATGGCGGTCAGCTTTTCCGCATAGTCGCCTTCGTCCAGTTTGGGGCATCCGATCAGCGTCACGCGGTTGCGGATAAATTTCGCGTGGAAATTTCCGTAAGCGTATGCCGTGCAGTCCGCCGCCACCAACAGGTTTGCCCCCTCAAAATAAGGCGCGCGGACGGGTACAAGTTTGATCTGTACCGGCCATTGCGAAAGTTCGCTTTCGCTTTCGCACTGTTCAAGGGGGACATGCGCCTTTCTTTCGATGCGCTTGCTCTGCGTTCCGGGACAGCCGCAGGGCAGGGGCTGTGCCTTTGCCGCTTTTGCCGCCTTTACTGCCTGTTCGTCGTAGGCGGGGGCTTCTCTTTCCTCAAAGGAAATGGCTCCCACGGGGCAGGAGGGCAGGCAATCGCCCAGTCCGTCGCAGTAATCTTCGCGCAGCAGTTTTGCCTTCCCGTCCGCCATGCCGATGGCCCCCTCGTGGCATGCCTGCGCGCAAAGCCCGCATCCGTTGCATTTTTCTTCGTCTATTTTGATGATCTTTCTCTTCATGTCTTTCTCCTTTTCTTGCTTTTTGCTCCTTCAGTATAGTATAATGGAGGGGAAAAGTACGTTGTAACGACAACGAAACGGAGGAAAGATGCAACTGGAAAAGCTGCCGCTGTTTGCGGGTACGGAAGATATGCAAAAGTCGCTGGAAAGTCTTGACCCGCAGAGAGGGGAGTACGCGCGGGGCGCGCGTATCCTGTCGGCAGGGGAAAGGTGTCGGCGTATCGGGATTCTGCTTTCGGGCGGGGCGGACATCGTTAGGGAGGATGCGGGCGGCAATCCCGTCACGGTGGCGCACATCGGAGAGGGGGAAATGTTTGCGGAAGCGTTTGCCTGTTCGGGGGAGCCGCTCACCGTCAGCGCGGTGGCAACTCTGCCTTCGCGGGTGCTTTGGCTGAGCGCGGAGCGCCTTCTTTCGGGGGCGGATGCCAAGGTCACGGCAAATGCCCTGCGGCTGTTTGCGCGTAAAAATCTGTATCTCAATCAGCGCATCGAACACCTTTCGCGCCGCACGCTGGAAGAAAAGGTGCTGTCTTATCTTCGCAGTGTCCGCCGCGCCGCAAAGTCGGATACTTTTTCCGTGCCCTTCGACAGACAGGGGCTTGCCGACTTTTTGGGCTGCGACCGCTCCGCGCTCTCTGCGGTGCTCTCTAAACTCAAAGCGCGCGGCGTGCTCGATTACCACAAAAGCGCCTTCCGCCTGTTTTAATAAAAATGCCGTTTAGATAAAAGGGCGAAACAAAGTTGCAAAATGGCGAGCTTTCGTTCAGAAAAAAGGGCGGCGGAGCGCTGTGTGCTCCGCCGCAGAAAATTTAAAAATATCTGACGCGCGTCTCGTCGTAAAACCCTTTTGCCGCGGGGCTTTCGTCTGCCACGCCAACGGCAACGATCGCCACGGGCACGCTGTCGCAACCCAGCACTTCTTTTACGAGAGAGGAACGCGGTTCGCTGGGGTAGCAGCCGCACCAGCAGGTGCCGTATCCAAGGTCAAGTGCCTGCAACAGAATGTTTTCGATGGCGGCGCCGCAGTCCTGCTGCCAGAAATTGTGCTTGGGCTGGAGGTCGGGTCGGCCGCATACCACAATGGCGAGACTCGCCGTTTCCAGCATTTTGCTGGCGGGGTGCGCCTGCATCAGTTTGTCCAGCATTTCCCGCCTGTCGGTCACGTAAAATTCCCACGGGCGGCTGTTCACCGCGCTGGGCGCCATCATCGCCGCTTCCAGCATTTTCTTTACGTCGTCGGCGGGGATCTGCGCCCCCTTTTTATATTTGCGCACGCTTCTGCGCGCGCGGATGGCTTCATAACACTGCTTTTTTGTGCCTCCCGTTTTTCTTTTATTATAAGCGTCGGGGCGGGGTTTGTCAATGGGCGGGCAAAAAAAGGGCGCGTCGGCGCAGAATTGTTGTCTTTTTTTCGCCGTTATGGTACTATTATGTGGAAAGAAAGGGGCGCGCGGGCGCAGGAACAGCGCAGTCCGCCCGAAGGAGTTTTGTATGTCGCAGGAGGAAGCGGTCAAAACCGAAAACGGGGGCCCGACCCGAGGGGAGTCGCTTTTGGAAGAGAACGAATCGGTCGAAGAGCTGTTCGAGGGCGGTTTGAAGATCATCCAAAACAGACAGCTGTACCGTTTTACCAGCGATTCTATCCTTCTCACCCGCTTTTGCAGGGCAAAAAAAGGGGACGTGGTGGCAGACTTCTGCGCGGGCAGCGGCGTGGTGGGGCTGCACTTTTACGGGCTGCATCCGAACATTGCCTCTGTCACGCTGTTTGAAATGCAGGAAGAACTCTCAGAAGTGAGCGGACGCTCCATTCTTCTGAACGGTCTGCAAAATTTCAGCGCCGTGTGCTGCCGATTGCAGGATATCCCCGCGGAGTATTGCGAAAAATTTTCCCTTGTCCTGTGCAATCCGCCTTACGAGCGGGGCGGCTTTGCCAAAGAGGACTATAAAAAGGCGATCTGCCGCATGGAGCTCACGCTCACCTTGCCCGAACTGACGCAGGCGGCGGCGAGGGCGCTCAAATGCGGGGGCAGGTTTGCGCTCGTCCACCGCGCGGACAGACTCGCCGAGGTTTTTTACCACATGAAGGCGCGTTCGCTCGAGCCGAAACGCCTGCAGTTCGTGCGGGGCAGGGAGGGGACAAAACCTTACCTCGTGCTGGTGGAAGGGGTCAAGTGCGGAAAAGAAGGGCTGGACATCCTGCCCGATCTCGTCAATGTACGCGGCGAACATTTTTAAATGCCTGCGCGGATGTTTCGATTGTGTTTTCGCCTGCAAAAAAGCGGGTTTGAATTAAAAATGAGGTAACGTATGGTCAGTTTTGTTGCAACACCCATCGGAAATCTGGGGGATATCTCCCTGCGCGCGCTGGATACCCTGCGCGAAGCGGACATCATATTCTGCGAGGATACCCGTCATTCTTTAAAACTGCTCAATTATTACGAGATCAAAAAGCCGCTTCTGTCCTGCCACAAGTTCAACGAACTTTCCGCGGCGGAAAAGCTGCTCTCCCTCGTGCGGGAAGGAAAGAAGGTCGCCGTGGTGACGGATGCGGGCACGCCCGTCATTTCCGACCCCGGCAACCTTCTCGTGCAGGCGCTCAGAAAGGAGGGCGCAGAATACACCCTCATCCCCGGCGCATGCGCCTTTGTGGCGGCGCTGGTGCTTTCCGGGTTCCCTGCCGATAAGTTTGCCTTTCTCGGCTTTTTGCGCGGCAAGACGGGGGAAAAGCGGGAGTTTTTGCGCCGCTACGCCGAATTTGACGGCACGCTCGCCTTTTATTCCGCCCCGCAGGACGTGGAGGAGGACATCCGCCTGCTGGCGGAGGCGTTCGGCGACCGCGAGGCGTGCGCCGTGCGCGAAATCACAAAGGTGCACGAAAGCGTGCAGTATTTCCGCCTTGCGCAGGGCCTTTCGGGCGAAAAGCGGGGCGAATACGTTCTGCTGGTGCAGGGCGCCGCACCGCGCGAAAATCCGCTCAACGCGCTTTCCGAAGAGGAGCACATCGATCACTACGTGCGGCAGGGTTTGAGCGTGAAAGAAGCGCTCAAGGCGGCGGCAAAAGACCGCGGCGTTTCCAAGAGCGAATTGTATAAATTTACGGTCAAGCCGAAAGAATGATGTTCCCGTTTTCGGGGTACGTAGTCTGGTTTTTTATACAAAATAAAAAATCTACTGTCATTCGACAACCTTCTAACGCAAGTGGTTGACTGTTTTTTGCCCTGCTGTTACAATGGGGACAGAAAATACGGAGGTCGCGTATGAACAGGTTCGGAAATTACCTGTATTCTCTTCGAAAGGAAAAACACATGACGCAAGCGGAACTTGCCGATCTTTTGGGGATCACCAACAAAGCCGTTTCCAAATGGGAAACGGGCGAGGCTTTCCCCGAAACGGCGCAGCTTGTGCCGTTGGCGGATATTTTCGGGGTATCCGTAGACGATCTTTTGCGCGGAGGCCCCGCGCATGCGGAAGAGAAGAAGGAGAATGTCCTCTTTGACGGAGAGGAGCAGCGCAGTCCTGCGGCGGATCAGACCTGTACGGAAGAGGAAATCGGGCGCCTTGCTCAGAAATTCCGCCCCGAAAACTGGAATACAAAGTTTGCCGTCTGGATCGGTATCGGGGTGGTCCTGGCGGTTGCGGGCATCGTTGCGCTCATCATTTCGGGCGTACTGACGGAAAACGAGAGCGTCCATGTCTGTGTTACTGTCTGTATGCTGGCGGGGTTCACCCTTGCGGCGGATATTTTTACGGCTGCGGGGATCGTGCATGAGCGGTATTTTTTGCCTGTGGACGCGGCGGATTGGAAAAAACGCGTGTGCAGGTTTGTCCGGTTTATGGTCGCGGGTATCACTTTCGGCGGCGCAGGTATCTGTGTTTTTCTGAGCGGCGCTCTTTTTGCCGAGGGCGGTGCATTCGAAAACAGAACTTGGTTTGCCGTATGTGTCGGGGGCGGGTTGGCGCTGTTTGCTTTGGCGGCTTTCTGCTTTGTGTGCGGCGGCATTACGTGGGATGCTTTTTGCAAAAAGGTTTGCGAAAAGGAGTACGAAAAGGAAAAGAGCGAGATCTTGCAGATCATAAAAGAAAACGAATGGAAAGAGGACAGCCTTGCGAGCAAACTGTGTTCCGCCATCATGATCGTGGCGACGGCGGTGTTTTTGCTGCTCGGCTTTCTCTGGGACTTGTGGGCAAAGGCGTGGGTGGCTTTCGTCGTCGGCGGATTGCTGTGCGGGATCGTCAGCGTATGGCTGGAAAAAAAGAAGAAATAGCAGTTTATGTCCGCCGTTTGCGGCGGACATAAACAGGGGCGCCCTGTCGGTACAGGGCGCCCCGTTTTTTAAAGGGTCTGAAGAATGTGTTTTCCCTTGCAGGGAACGGTGAGATGGGTAAACCCGATCTCTTTTAAGCTGCGGCAGACAAGTGCACGTTTTTCTCCGATGCGGGTCACATCGTGTGCGTCCGAGGCGAAGGAGATCTTTCTTCCGCCCAGTTCGAAATAGCGCCTCAGGATGTCCGTGTCGGGCAGAAAGTCGCTCCCCGCCGTCTTGGAAGAGGTGTTCACTTCCAGGATCTTGTCTTTGGCTACGATGCGTTTGAGGATCTCGTCCAACACGTCGGAAAAATCCTCGTAGCGCAGTTTGGGGTCGGGATATAAGGCGTTGCGCGCGCAGTACCCGATGTGCGCCACGACGTCGTAGGGGTACGTCGCGTCCAGGCTTTCCAATACGCGGTACAGGTAGGCATTGTAGGCGTATTCTTTGCTTTTCCCCTCAAAAAAATCGGCAAAATAGCAATCTCCGCCCAGGCAGATGTGGACGCTGTTGACGATAAAGTCTGGCTTGTATTTTTCGGCGGTGCAAAGATACCTTTCCTGCGTGCGGGTGTTGTGGTCAAAGCCGAATTCCGCTCCCGCCAGTAAAAAGATCTTGTCTTTGTATTCCCTTTGCAGGGCACGGATACAGGTAAAATATGCTTTTTCGTCGATGGGGCGGGGCGTTTGTCCATTGATTTTCAGATGCAGTCGGTCGTAGTCGTAATTGAAATGTTCGCTGAGGCCGTACGTGTGCAAGCCTTCGCGGATCGCTGCCTCTATCATGTCTTTGATGTCGCTTCTGCCGTCGTCCGAAAAGGTCGAATGGGTATGGATGTCTGCCGTGATCATAGGCTCCTCCTTTTCTCTATCATACGCTTTTTTGCCCGCGATGTCAAGCATACGATTTGGCGGCAACGGAAAAAAGGGAGCGGAAAACCGCTCCCTTTCGCTCAGCTCGCCGAACCGATATAGTGGATGTTCATCGAGGCATTCGAAAAGTTGAAATTTCCTCCCGACGAGATCACTTGCAGGGTGGCAGGCGTGCTCGTCACCGTAAAGGTGGCGGCTACTGTCTGTTCTGCGGTGTCTGACGAGTCGTTCAAGGTCTTTTGCGATGCCGCACCCGGCAGATCCGTGCCGTTCAGCCGCATGTTTACAAGGTTGGTGACGGGTACAGAGGCTCCCACTCCGGGCGATACCGTTCCCGTATATATCGCGTAATAGACGCCCGGCTGGGTAATGGTAAAGTCCGTGCTTCCCGCCGTGTGCGTGATCGCCGTGCCGCTCTGCGAGGCGTTCCGGTCAAAATCGATCGCAGATCCCGACGTCACGGGAGTGGCAGGGGTGGTGTACGCGTTGAGGGACTGCGCCGCGGGCATTTCTCCCGTCGCGCCCGTGGCACCCGTAGGACCCGTGGCGCCTGTCGCTCCGCTGGGACCCGCAGGACCCGTGGCACCCGTAGCACCTGTTGCGCCTTGGGGGATGACAAAATCGAAGGTTGCCGCCTGCGGTGTGCCGCTGTTTGTGACGGAAGCCTGCGTGTTCGGCTCGCCCGTCGTCACGGTCCCGACAGCCAGTGTCGCTGCCGTTCCGTCTGCGCCCGTAGGACCTGTCGGTCCCGTCGGTCCCGTAGGGCCTGTAGGTCCCGTAGCACCCGTCGCGCCAGTGGCGCCTGTTGCCCCGCTGGGACCTGCAGGACCCGTTGCGCCCGTTGCTCCGCTGGGGCCCGCAGGACCCGTTGCGCCCGTTGCGCCCGTTGCTCCGCTGGGACCCGCAGGACCCGTTGCGCCCGTCGCACCCGTTGCGCCCGTTGCGCCCGTTGCACCCGTTGCTCCGCTGGGACCCGCAGGACCCGTTGCACCCGTTGCTCCGC
>CALVHV010000088.1 GCA_944328845.1 uncultured Clostridia bacterium
CCTGCTTCTTTCTGCTGCTAAAGCCTGTGTCGTTTTCCTTTTATCCACCGGCATAGCCGGTGGTTTTTGCTTGATAATAAATGCCGCGCGGGCAGTGTTTTCTGCCCGAGCGGCATTTTTGCAGGAGAGGGAGCCGTAAAGGCTCCCTCTGCGATTTTATTTTGTAAAGCCGATCTCGATATCGCCGCAGCTACTGCGGATGATCAGCGTGCGCGTGCCGCCCGTCGAAGGATACAGGTTCGTGTCGCCCAGATCCCACTCCACGTCGGCAGCGTAGTCTTCCCGCGCTCCCGTGAGGGTGGCGCTGATGTCGCCCAAAGAAGTGGAGAAAGAGAGCGTTTCGGCGTCTGTCTTTCCTTCCGCGAGGTCGATGTCGCCCGAATCTGTCTCAAAACGGACTTCCTTTGCCGTCAGCGCGCCTTGCAGGGTGATGTCGCCCAGGTTTGCAGAAGCGTCCGCACATTCCGCGCTGAGGTCTTTTAGGCGGATGTCGCCCGTGTCCGTACCGATCGTAAAAGTGCCTTCGACGGTGCAGTTTTCCGCCGTAACGTTGCCGAGATCGGTAAGAAGGGAGATCTCCTCTGCCTGTACGTTGCGGCAGAGGATGTCGCCCACATCCGTTTCTGCCTGTACCTTGCCGCCCGTCAGCCCTTCCAGTTCGATGTCTCCGACGTCCGTATAAACGGCCAGACCGTCTACGTTTTGCGGCAGGGTCAGCACGAGCGCGGGGCTGCCCGCGTTCCATTGGAAGAGCGAGAAGGAGAGCGATTTTTCCGCAATGCTCAGCACGCCGTTCTCTTCGGAAATGTTCACTTCTGCGCTCTTGCCTGTGGTCAGATCTTTGGCGATGGGGTAAGAACAGGTCAGCGTCTGCACGTCTTTACTCTGTACGACGCGGATCTCGCTCACTTTAAAATCGATCCTGACTTCCGTGATTTCGTTTTGTGCGGAAAATTCTTTTTGTTCGTAGGCGAGGGTGCTCAGAGTGCCGAAGTCCCAGTTTTTTGCCGCCATGCCGCACACAAACAGCACGACGCCTGCTGCCAGGAGCAATCCGCCCAGCCAGATGCAAATTTTTGTACACAGTTTCATGTCAAGCACTCCTTTTTCCCGTAAACATTCTGCCTGTCAGCAGCAGAGACTGTTTGCACAGCCAAAACATTCCCTTGGCGCAGAGGGCAAAGCAGGGGATCATCAGAAGCCCCGCGCCCGTCGTTGCAACTCCGATGCCGATGTGTGCCAGTGCGGCGATCTCCGTTCCCTTTGACAGTACGATAAAAAACCAAACGCAGTCTGCCAGCCCCGCCAGGCTGATCACCGCGCCGCTTGCCGAGAGGATTATGGCCGACGCCGCCAGTGCAAACAGCACGGCAAGGACGGGGATGCCTATGCAGACAAAGAGGAACAGCACGCCCACCCAGCGTGCCACGGTGCCGCCCGCGCTGGGACGGGGAGCGGCGGGGGAATGTTCTCTCTCGCTCAAAATGCCCGCCGCCGCGCTTTCGGGCAGTCCGAACTGCGCCAAGATGTCCTCTTCCGTCTCGCCGCTCTCTTTTTTGTCGTCGAAAAGTTCGGCGTAATACTGCGCCGCCGTCTCCCGTTCCTCTTTGGACAGGGCAGAGAGGGCGCGCCTGAGCCTCTTAAACCATTGTTTTTTTGTCATAATTCTCCTCCGCGGGAAATGAACAGATAAATGCGTTCAAATTCCTTTACGTCTTCGATAAATTCGCTTATTTTATCCAGTCCCTTTTGGGTGATGCCGTAGTATTTGCGCAGCCTGCCGTTGAATTCGCGGCTGTGCGTCGTCACGGCGCCCGCGCTCTCCAGCCTCTTTAAAATGGGGTAGAGAGTGGATTCGGAAATTTCGATGTAGGGCGCTATGTCCGAAATGATTTTGTATCCGTACGATTCGCCTTCCCGCAGTACGGACAAAACGCACACGTCCAAAAGCCCTTTTTTCAGTTGTGTATCCAAGCTCGCCCGCCCTCCATACTCTTTTATACACAATACTATACATTGCATAGTATTGTTTGTCAAGCGTTTTTGCAAACAATTTTTAAAAAATTCCCAAGAAAAGCCGCCCCGCGGTTGCGGGGCGGCAGGAAAGAGATCGTGTCAGAATAATAGATAGGGGCGGTCGGCGAGGAGAAAGGGGAGGAACGGGCGTGATGTCTGTACGTTGTCTGTGCGCCGTCTGTTTGGCGGCGCACGAAAAAAACCGCCCCGCGGTTGCGGGGCGGCAAGAGAGAGATCGTGTCAGAATAATAGATAGGGGCGGTCGGCGAGGAGAAAGGGGGACGGCCGTGCCGTCTGTACGTTGTTTATGCGCCGTCTGTGCGGCGGCGCATAAAAAAGCCGCCCCGCGGTTGCGGGGCGGCAGAGTTTTCAGCGGATCGCGTTGCTGTAGGAATAGATCTTTTCCAGCAATCCGTCAGAGATGACATTGCGGTATCTTCCCATAAACACGAATACCTTTGCAAAAAATTCGCGGTTGTCGCCGCCGATACGGTAGGCGGGCAGGCGCTTGTTTTCTCCGTGGATGCGGGAGATGAACAGGCGGTCGAACTCGTCGCGTTCGGCAGGGGTCAGACTGCTGATAAATGCGTCGGGGATAAAGCCGGCACCGTAATAGCCGCCCTGCGCGTTCTGCGGCGCGCCGTAATAGGGCTGCTGTTGCGCTCCGTAGTAGGGCTGCTGCTGTGTTCCGAAATAAGGCTGTTGCTGTGCACCGCCGTAGTAAGACTGCTGCTGTTGCTGTCTTGCCCGCTCCTCTTCCTGTGCGACGTAATCGGCATACTGGCGGTTGAATTTCCCGTCATACTTCGCCTGGTTAAAGTCGAATGCAGGTTCTTCCGGCTCTTCGTCTGTCACGGCCTCGTCGCGGATGGCGCTTTCGTACGTGTCTTCTGCGGGAGAAGGTTCTTCGGGCGCTTCCGTATATTCGATGCCCGCCGCTTCTTCAAAGGCGGCGTTTGCTTTTTCGGCATCGGGGTTGGGCTGCGCTGCGGGTTCTTCCTGCGCTTCGGGCGCTGGAGCAGGTTCTGCCGCCCTTTCAAAGACGGGAGAAACGGGTTCTGCCGCTTTCTCGGAAACGGGCTGAACGGGCTCGGCCGCCGCCGCTTCTTCCCTTGCGCGGGCTTCCGCCGCTTCGGCGAGAGCGTCTTCTTCCGCCTCGCGCGCGGCTCTCATCTTATATTTGGCAACGACCACGATGATGGTATAGATGAGCTGAACGGTTGCCGCGCCCGTCACGCCGACGGTGGCAAGCGACTGCAACAGGTTGGAGAAGGAACCGTATACGCCCACGAGCACGAGCGTTCCCGCACAGATGAGGAACATCACGATGCCGCGGATGAGGTCGAGTGCGCCCGTGTGGGGCAGGGACAGCTCGATGAAGGCGAGCACCGCGTTGACGATCATGGCATAGGCAAGCGTGATCAGCGCATAGCGCGTAAACGTGCCCACCGTGCCTTCCTGCAGGGTGAAGTTGCCGAAGAGGTCTGCCAGGCGCAGCTCGTCCGCAAAGCGGAGAGAAGCAAAGGCGAAAAATGCCCCCGCAAGCAGGAAATAGATGACCTTGACGACGCCCTTTCCTTTATACGAAAAGAGGGAAAGCACGATCATTGCCAGCACGCCTGTGGCGAGCGACAAGCTCACCGCGTTGATGGCGAGGAAGGTGGGTTTGTTGTAGAAAAGTTCTTTCAGGGTCTCATAGGTGGTGCCTTCTGCCGCAAACGCCCGCACGTAAGCGTAGGCGAAAAACGCCATGACGGCGACGGAGACCAGCACTTTGATGAAGTTGAGGGCGACGGCACCCCGTCTCTGCGTAAAGAACCCTGCTACCGTGCAGACGAGCAGGACGGCATACATGCCGATCACGGCGTACAGAGAGATCTTGGAAAGATCGCTGCCCGTAAAGTTCCCCTTAAAGAGCTCCAGGATCTGGTGGAGCATGCTCGTCCCGTAACCGGTGAGCCTGGGGATGAAAAGATATACGACAAAGCCCGCAAAGATAAGCAGAGAGAGGATCGTCTGCAAAAGCTTTCCTTTCTTTTTGGCGGGTATGTTTTCTTCCGCTACAATGTCTGTCATAAGTTCTTACCCCGTTGTTTCTATTTTGTAAACTTTCCGCAGTGCGGAAACCGTCCGCAGACGGCTTTGTTACAAGTACAATTTTACTATATATGGCCGAAAGTGTCAAGTATAAAATAAAAAAGAACTTTTGCACGCCAAAATTTCGTGCCTTTTGCACAGAGGAAAGGAGGGCGCGCCGCGTTTTTCTTTTTGTATACAGCATGTGTAAACGGGGTAAAAATTTTCCGATCCGCGCACAGATTTCAAAAAGAGATTGATATTTGTCCCGTTTTGCGCTATAATGGTATACAACACACGGCGTTTTTCGTTTGCGGAGGATGATATGAACAGCGAACTCAAAAAAACTCTACGTTCCATCAACGAGAACACGGGTCTGGACCTCAACGTCTATACCGCCTCGGGCGATCCCGTCTCCACGCCCACGGGGGAGGGCATCTCTCCCGACTTCGAAGGGATCCTGCAGCAGAACGGCTATACCTATTTTAAAGCAGTGTTCCGCAGCGAACAGTACCTGTTCGGCCTGGAAGGGGCGACCCGCGTGCAGAAAAATTACGCCTTCCTCCTCTCGGAGATGATCGAAAATTCCTCTTCGCGCGCCGTCAACCTTCCCAAGGGCGAATTTGTGCGCCGCATCCTGCTGGGAGAGTGTTCCCCCGCCGACGTGCAGAAATACCGCGTCAAGTATTCTGTGCCCGATCTTCCCTGTTTTGTGCTTGCCGTCGCGGTGGAGGGGAAAACTTCGGACGTCATCTCCCTGTTTTCCCAATACATCGAAAACGAGGCGGACTGCGCCGTCAGCGTGTCCGGCAAAGATTGCGCCTTTATCAAGTTTGTGCAGGAGGATTCGGAATACCAGTCCTCGGTGGACTTTGCTTCCTTCCTTTCCCGTTCCCTGCTCGAAGAGCTGGGCATCCGCTGCCGCGTAGGCGTGGGCGGGACCTTCCGCCATTTTGAGGACATCTCCGTTTCCTACCAGCAGGCGAGCGCCGCCCTGCGCATGAGCATTACTTTCAATTCCAAGGGCAACGTGCACAGCTACCGCGAGTTCATGCTCATCCGCATGCTGGAGGACGTCTCCGAAGCCAAACTTTCCGAATATCTCTCCGTTCTTTTGGAAGGAGACGCGCGCGAACTGCTCAAGGACGAGGACATGGTCAACACGGCAGAGGAGTTTTTGGAAAATTCCCTCAACGTCAGCGAGACGTCGCGCAACCTGTACATGCACCGCAACACGCTGATGTACCGCCTCGACAAGATCGAACGGGTCACGGGGCTGAACCTGCGCAAATTTTCGGATGCGGTCACTTTCCGCATCATCACCATTCTCAACAAGCTCGTCTGAGATGCGCCGCGGCGCATTTCTCCCGAAATACACGGTCAAATTCATTCGCCCGCATATGCGGGCAGGAGCATATTTTATGGACGTTTACGAAAAATCACTCAAACTGCACGCCGACCTGCGCGGCAAATACGAAGTGCGCTCGCTGGTAGAGGTTAAGGACAGGGAATCCCTCTCTCTTGCCTATACGCCGGGCGTGGCGCAGCCCTGCCGCGAGATCGCCAAAGACCCCTCCGCCGCCTACACGTATACGCGCAAATGGAACACCGTCGCCGTCGTTTCGGACGGCAGCGCCGTGCTCGGGCTGGGCAACATCGGCGGGCTCGCCGGCCTGCCCGTCATGGAGGGCAAAGCCATCCTCTTCCGCGAATTTGCCGGCATCGATTCGGTGCCCATCGTGCTTTCGGGGCAGGACGAGGACGACATCGTCAAGGCTGTGGAGATGATCGCTCCCACCTTCGGCGGCATCAATCTGGAGGACATCTGCGCCCCCAAATGTTTTGCCGTGGAAAAGAGACTGAAAGAAAAGCTGGATATCCCCGTCTTTCACGACGACCAGCACGGCACCGCTATCGTCGTGACGGCGGCGCTGCTCAACGCCCTCAAACTGGCGGAAAAGCAACTTAAAACGGCAAAGATCGTCATTTGCGGCGCGGGCAGCGCGGGCATCGCCATCTGCAAACTGCTCCTGGAGAGCGGCGCGGCAGACGTGACCATGACCGACCGCTGCGGCATCGTCTGCGAAGGGGAGACCTGGCTGACGGACGCACAGGCAGACATCGCCAAAGTGACCAACCGTGCCCGCCTGCGCGGCACCCTTGCGGACGCCGTGCGCGGCGCCGACGTGTTTATCGGCGTTTCCAAACCCGGGCAGCTGTCCAAAGAGATGGTGGCATCCATGGCGGAAAAGAGCGTCGTGTTTGCCATGGCAAATCCCGAACCGGAGATCTATCCGCAGGACGCGCTGGACGCGGGTGCGTTTGTCGTGGGTACGGGCAGAAGCGATTTCCCCAACCAGATCAACAACGTTCTCGCCTTCCCCGGAGTCTTCCGCGGCGCACTCGACGTGCGTGCAAAGGACATCAGCGAGGGCATGAAAGTGGCGGCGGCGCGCGCGCTGGCACAGCTGGTGGGCGACGATCTCGCGCGGGACAACATCATCCCGTCCGCCTTTGACAGACGGGTCGCTCCCGCCGTGGCAAAAGCGGTGGCAGAGCAGGCAAAAAAAGAAGGTATCGCACGGATCTGAAGGGACGTCCCTTCATTTTCGTGACGAAAGGGGGAAAGGATGACGTATACGGAAATGCTCGCGCTCGCGCGCGAAACGCTCAACCCCGTCTCGCTCGGGAAGTTCGATTCCACGGGCGTGGTGGCGGCGGTATTGGAAGGCAAAAACGGGAAATACTATAAAGGAGTGAACATCGACCTCGCGTGCGGGCTCGGCTTCTGCGCGGAGCGCAGCGCCGCGGCGGCGATGGTGACGGACGGCGAGCGCACCGTTCGCCGTTTTGTCTGCGTGGACGAACAGGGAAAACCTCTCCCGCCCTGCGGTGCCTGCCGCGAATTTCTGCTGCAGCTCTCGCCCGAAAACGAGAACGCGGAATTTTTGTCGGAAGAGGAACCGCTCAAAACGATCAGGCTGGGCGAACTGATGCCCTCGCGCTGGTATTCTTTTTAACGATAGACAGGAGAATTTATGTCGCAGTATCAAAACGATCCATTTTTCGAGGGCGCGCCGCAACCGCAGCCTCTCCCGCAGCCGCCGCAACCTGCTCCGAAAAAGAAGGGGAAGAAGGTCCTTTTCTCCATTCTCGGCGTCGTTATCGTTGTCGCCGTCTTTTTCGCGGGCGTGGGCAGTGCCTCTCTCTTTTACGACGACGGGCTGAAATCGCTGCTCTGGTTCAAAGACCAGATCGACAAGACCTATTATAAGGACATTTCCGACGAAGATTTCTGGGCGGCTGCCATCCAAGGGGTGGAAAACGACCTTTTGGATATTTATTCGCAGTACTACACGGCGGAAGAATTCGATCGGGTGGTCAGCGAAAGCCAGGGCCGTATGGACGGCCTCGGCCTCGCCTTTTTCAGCGGTACAAACAAGATCGCGCGCGTATCCATCGGCTCGCCCGCCTTTTATGCGTCCAAAGACGCGGAATTCCCCATCGAAACGGGGCTGAATCTCACGGGTGCGGGCGCATCGCGTGAGGAGCTCGTCTCCTTCTTTACCTATGAGGACATGGAAAAACAGCTCTCCCGATATACTTCGGGGGATACCGTCTGCCTGCGCTTCACGCAGGAAGAAGTGCATAGCGAGCAGGAGCTTTCTTCCGCCTCGAACACTTACGTCACGCTGACCTATGCGCCCTATCAGGAGAGCTACGTTTTGTACGCTGCGGACGGGCGCGCGTGGGCGTACCTCAACGGAGAAGGGGGCTGGCAGGACGTATCCGCGTACGTTTCTCTGGACGAAAAGGTGTCCGGCGATACCGCAGTCCTGCGCTTTGTGGAGTTCAACGGCAATGCGGCGGACGAATTCGTGCTCGCCCTGCAGCAGTTCAAAGAGGACGGCAAGCAGGAGCTTTTGCTCGATCTGCGCAACGACGGCGGCGGCGATCTGCGCGTTCTCAGCGATGTGGCGCAGTATCTGATGAAGGACGCGCCTGCCCAAAACCCCGTCGTGCTGTACGCGCGCTATAAAAACGGGATGCAGGTCAACTACACGGCGGAAAAAAACCTGTACGGAAACTATCTCGAGGGCAAAAAGGTATACATTGCGGCAAACAGGAACACCGCGTCTGCGTCCGAAGCGCTGATGGGGGCGATGATCGACTACGGCACGGTGGATTACGGGGATATCTTCCTGACGGATACGGAAGGCAAGGGGTTTGCTCGGACGTACGGCAAGGGCATCATGCAGACCAGTTATTCCAATACGCGCACGGGAGAAGCGGTCAAACTCACCTCGGCGCAGATCTTCTGGCCGAACGGGAACTCCATCCACGACGTGGGCATCACGACGGAGGACGGAGCGGTCGCCGTGCCTGCAGCCTCTTTCGGCGAGTATGACGACAGCGAACTGACGGAGATCCTCAACCGTATCGCGGCGGCATAAAAAGATCGGCAAAAAAGAAGTATCAAAAAGGGCGGCACGAGCCGCCCTTTTTTCTTATCAAGCAAAAACCACCGGCTATGCCGGTGGATAAAAGGAAAACGACACAGGCTTTAGCAGCAGAAAGAAGCAGGTATACAAAAAAACTCCTTTGTGCTAAACTGAATGTAAGGCTCGCAACCGTACATAAGTAAGACACAAAGGAGGACGTTTTAATGAAGAATCAAGAAAACGACACATTCAGTTTAGCACACACGACGTGGAAATGTCAATACCATATTGTGTTCACGCCGAAATATCACAGGAAAGTGATTTACGGGGCATTG
>CALVHV010000089.1 GCA_944328845.1 uncultured Clostridia bacterium
GGTTTTTCGTTGTAAAGGAGCGCAGAAAAGGACGAAAGGGGACAGGGCGAAACAGCTGAAGGACGACGGCTGACAGGGAAGCGGCTCAGGATGCGCGTCAGCGAAAGAAAACAGGTCGTACAGGGGGGGTGTAAAGGGGCAGAGAGGGGAAGGCATGACAGGAAGAAGCGTGATAAAGAGAAGACAGGAAGGAGCGGGGCAAAGAGGGGGCGGAGCAAAGCTTTTTTTGTGCGGCGGAATATTTTTCTTTTTCTTCTCATATGCATAGGAAAAAAGGGACCGCATGACACTACGCACGGGAGAAGGAAGTTGCAAAAACAGTGCGGTTTCGACACAACGTGCGAGAATCCTCGCAAAAATACCTGATAAAATGAGGAGGACAGGATGAAATTCGGCGTCATTTCTGCGCGCCGCGCAGGTACGGCGATCGCGCTTGCGGCGCTGCTCATTGCGCTCGTATGGCTGGTGCAATTCACGGGCGCCTATGCCGTATTTACGGGCGGAACGGTGCGAAAGCTGCCCGTGTACAGCGTGGAGCGGGAGGATAAAAAGATCGCCATCACCTTCGATTGCGCGTGGGGCACCGAGCACACGGACGCGATCTTAAAGGCGTTGGAAGCGGAACAGGTGCACGCGACCTTTTTTATGGTAGAGTTCTGGGCGGAAAAATACCCCGAGTACGTCAAGAAGATCGACGCGGCGGGGCATGAGATCGGTACGCACAGCGCCACCCATTCGCAGATGTCCAAATTGTCCGAAAGTGAGATACGAAAGGAATTGCAGACCTCGTCGCAGGCGATCTCGTCCGTCACGGGGAAGAAGGTAGAGCTGTTCCGCCCGCCTTTCGGGGATTACGACGATCTGCTTGTGGAGACGGCGACATCGGAGGGGCTGTACACCATCCAGTGGGATGTGGACAGTCTCGACTGGAAAAACCTCACCGCATCCGAGATCACGCTGCGCATCGTGGGCAAGGTGCAGCCGGGCAGTATCATACTCTGCCACAACAACGGTCTGCACACGGCGGAGGCCCTTCCAGCCGTGCTGGCAACGCTGAAAAACAGCGGCTACGAGTTCGTACCCGTCGGGGAGCTCATCCACCGCGATCACTTTACCATGGACGCAAACGGCAGACAGCACGCCGCATCCTGAAAAAACAGTCAGATTTTTGGAGGTACTCTTTCATGAACGGCACAGAGAAGAACAACAAGGTATTCATTCTGGGCGAGATCGTCAGCGAGGCAAACTTCTCGCACGAGGTGTACGGGGAAGGCTTTTACGAACTGTTTGTCAAGGTGATGCGCCTTTCGGGCCAGGCAGACATCCTGCCTGTCACCGTGTCCGAGCGGCTGATCAGCGAACACGACCTCAAAGTGGGTTCCACGCTGTGCGCGCTGGGGCAGTTCCGTTCCTATAACAAGATCGAAAACGGAAAATCGAGGCTGATGCTTACCGTGTTCGTGCGCGAAACGGTACAGGCGCCGCCTTCGCGCAACCCCAATTCCGTCGTGCTCAGCGGCTACATCTGCAAGCCGCCCGTCTATCGCACAACGCCGTTCAACCGCGAGATCGCCGACCTTCTCGTCGCCGTCAACCGCGCGTATAACAAGTCCGACTATATTCCCTGCATCGCCTGGGGCAGAAACGCGCGCTTTGTCAAAAACCTGCAGGTGGGGGACCGCATCGCCCTTTCGGGCCGCATCCAAAGCCGCGAATATCAGAAAAAGATCTCCGATTACGAAATAAAGACGATGACCGCATACGAGGTATCCATTTCCAAGCTTGCCGCCTTCGACAGTGCGGAAAACTTCGATCTGGAGAGGGAGTTTTCCCTGTATACGGGCGCGGAACATACCTTTTTCCCCGGAGATGTGGAAGAGAGAATGTAGAAAAAAACAGCCCGCGGCTTTTTTTGAAAAAGCCGCGGGCTGTTTTTGAAAGAGGAAAGCCGTTTCTCTGCGGAGGGACGGTTTTTTTTCGGAAAAGAGAAAAGGATGTCGCGGCAGAAGTTGACGAAAACGCGCCCGCGGTGATATAATATGCACCGAAAGAAAGACATTCGGAGAAGAAAATGCTTTTAAGCGAAGCTGTCACGGGCGAAAGCTATATCGTGGAAAAAATTCACCTGCCCTTTGAAACGGAGCGGCGGCTGGAAGCGCTGGGCATGACCGATCGCACCCGCGTGAGCGTGCTCGGCCGCAAAGGGAAGGGCATCCTCATCGTAAAACTGCGCGGATCGCGCTTTGCGCTGGGTGCAAACATCACGCACAACATCGAGGTGAGCAGGGCAGAATGAGCGAAGAAAAGGAAATGACCATCGGGTTTATCGGAAACCCCAACTGCGGCAAGACGACGCTGTTCAACGCCTATACGGGCGCCAATTTAAAGGTCGCCAACTGGCCGGGCGTTACCGTCGAAAAGGTGGAGGGCGCCATCCGCGACCACAACCAGAAGATCCACCTCGTCGATCTTCCCGGTACCTACAGCCTCACCTCCTATACGATGGAGGAGACGGTCGCGCGTAACTTTATTCTCAGCGACGAAGTGGACGTCGTCATCAACGTCGTCGACGCTTCCGTTCTGGAGCGCAGCCTGTACCTTACCTTGCAGCTCCTTGAGCTGGGCAAACCTGTCGTGATGGCGCTGAACATGATGGACATCGTGCAAAAGCGCGGCATGGAGATCGACATGCACCGCCTGCCCGAAATGCTTGGCATCCCCGTCGTGCCCGTCACGGCGAGAAAGCGCCGCGGGCTGGATTCGCTGCTGCACGCCGCCGTCCACCACAGGGGACACAAGCCTTCCGAAGGGCTGGTGCATGAGCACGACTACGTGTCCCGCCACCGCCACGACCACCATGCGGAATATGCCATGGTGTATTCGGACGAGATCGAGGACAAGCTGGACAAGATCATCCCCGTCCTGAAAAAGAAGTATCCCGACATCGTCAACGAGCGCTGGCACGCGCTTAAACTTCTCGAACAGGACAAGGAGATCTCCGAAAAATACCCCGTCGATCTGCCCGACGTGCTGGACAAGAGCTACGAATCGCAGATCATCAACGAAAAGTACGATTTTATCGAAGAGATCATCCGTGAAGTGCTGCTGCACAAGCAGAAGCAGGACGTGTTTACCGAAAAGGTCGACCGCGTGCTCACGCACAGGATCTGGGGTATCCCCGTCTTTCTGTGCATCATGGCGCTGGTGTTTTTCCTCACCTTCTTTGTGGGGGACTGGATCAAGGGCTTTTTCGAGCTGGGCATCGGCTGGCTTTCGGAGGTGGCGCAAGAGGGTCTCTCTTCGGCGGGCGCGCACGAGATCGCCGTCTCGCTGGTGGTGGACGGTATCATCGGCGGCGTCGGTATCATCATCACCTTCCTGCCCAACATCCTCATTCTCTTTCTGGCGCTCGCCTTTCTGGAAGACTCGGGGTATATGTCCCGCGTGGCGTACGTCATGGAAGGGCTGATGAGCCGCCTCGGGCTTTCGGGCAAGGCATTTATCCCCATGCTTCTCGGGTTCGGCTGCACCGTGCCCGCCATCATGGCGTCCCGCGCGCTCGAAAACAGGCGGGACAGGTTCAAGGTGATGCTGGTCACTCCTTTCATGAGCTGTAACGCCAGGCTGACCATCTACATCCTGTTTGCGGAAATGTTCTTTGCGCAGTATGCCATGCTTGTTGCCTTTTCCATGTACCTCATCGGCATCGCCGTCGCCATCGGCGTCTCCGCCGTCATTCATACCATCGATAAGAAAAAGAGCGTCAACTACCTCATCATCGAACTCCCCGAATATAAATTGCCCGACGCGCGCACCGTCGTCATCTATGTGTGGGACAAGATCAAGGACTACCTCGTCAAGGCGGGCACAACTATCTTTGTCGCCACCCTCATCATCTGGGGCTTGCTGTATTTCGGCCCCCAGGGCTTTGCTTCGGATATGTCGCAGAGCTTCGGCGCGTACATCGGAAAATTCTTAGTTCCCGTGTTTTTGCCCATCGGTCTGGGATTCTGGCAGATCGCCGTCGCGCTCATTGCGGGCATCTCCGCCAAGGAAGTGGTGGTCTCTTCCTGCGCCGTTCTGTTCGGCGTCGTCAACGCGAGCTCGCCCGAGGGCATGCAGGCGTTTGAAGAAGTGCTGGGCAGTATCGGCTTTACGCAGCTCAACGCCTTCTGCCTGATGGTGTTCTGCCTGCTGTACATTCCCTGTGCCGCCACGCTCGCCACCATCCGCAAGGAATCGGGCAGCTGGAAATGGACGGGATTTGTCACCTTATTCCAGCTCGCCGTCGCATGGCTGGTCACTTTTGCTGTGTACCAGATCGGTCTCGCCTGCCTGGGTACGCCCAGCGTGGCGGGCATCACCGTGCTCATCGCGCTCGTCGTCGCCGCATGGGCTGCCTTTGCCGTTCGGGCGATCGTCCGCCGCAAAAGGAAAGGGTGCGGGGATTGTTCGAATTGTTCCGGCTGTGACAAAAAATAAAAAGACAACGCGCCGCAGAGATATTCTGCGGCGTTTTTCATGCCCGCGGGGTATCGCCTTGTATGATCTTCAGGCATTTGACAAGGCGGTGCGTGCGCGGTATAATAAGAACACAAAGGGCTGCGCCGCGCAAAGCGGCGAGAGGAGGTATGTATGTTAGGGAATTTTGTGTACTGCAATCCCACAAAACTGTATTTCGGAAAAGAGGCGCTGGAAGGCTTGCGCAAGGAACTGCCCAAGTACGGCAAAAACGTGCTGCTCATTTACGGCGGCGGTTCCATCAAAAAGAACGGCATTTACGACGCGGTCGTTAAAATTTTAAAGGAGTGCGGCAAGGAGGTCGCCGAAGACGCGGGCGTGATGCCCAATCCCACTTCGGAAAAGGTCAACGACGGCGTGCAACGTGCGCGCGCGTGCAAGGCAGATCTGCTGCTCGCCGTGGGCGGCGGCTCGGTCATCGACTATGCCAAGGCTGTCTCCGTGTCCGTGCATTGCAAGGAAGACCCGTGGACCAAATTTTATCTCAACATGGAAGAACCGGAAGGGGAGATCGTCCCCGTCGGTGCGGTGCTCACCATGGTCGGCACGGGCAGCGAGATGAACGGCGGTTCGGTCATCACCAATCACGATCAGAAACTCAAGATCGGGCACGTGTTCGGCGAGGAGGTCTTTCCAAAATTCGCCTGTCTCAACCCCGAATTTACTTTCACGCTCCCGCAGTATCAGATGGTGGCGGGATTTTACGACATTCTGTGCCACATCCTCGAACAGTATCTCTCCGACTTTGACGACAACACGTCCGACTACGTGATGGAAGGACTGATGCGTTCGCTCGTGCACAGTTCCCTCATCGCGCTGAAAGATCCCAAGAATTACGAGGCTCGCTCGAATATCATGTGGACGGCGACCTGGGCGCTGAACACCTTTGTCGCCATGGGCAAGACGACCGACTGGGAAGTGCACATGCTCGGTCACGCGGTGGGCGCGTACACCAACGCCACGCACGGCATGACTCTTTCCGCCGTGTCTATGGCGTACTACCGCCATATCCTGCCGTACGGTCTCGCAAAGTTTGCCCGTTACGCCGTCAACGTGTGGGGGGTGAACGCCGAGGGCAAATCGGAAAAACAGGTCGCCGAAGAGGGACTTGCCCGCATGGAAGATTGGATGCGTACCCTCGGGCTCGCCATGGACCTCAAGACGCTGGGCGTCACGCCCGACATGATCGAGGGCATCGCGGACGCCACCTACATCAACGAGGGCGGCTATAAAGTGCTGAACAGACAGGAAGTAATTGAGATCCTCAAAGAGAGCCTGTAAAAAGCGTGCATCTGACGCAATTCCGATAGCAATATCGATAAAGGCGTGGCGTGGAAGCCACGCCTTTTTTTGCTGCGCTCGCTTTGTTTCAGATACTTTTTTCGGACAGTGTTCGGTTAATGGTGTCCCTTTTTTTCAGATAGGCTCGTACGATCCTGCTTTTTATTTCTCAAGGATCTCTGTTTTTGCTTTTTTGTCGTTCGGAAGGTCAGCTCCGTCATCGTTATCATTAAAATCACAAAGATAATCAAATAGATCGGCATTATATTAAATCCGATCGCTCCGCCCAGTTGTCCGAAGAGAGGGGGGATGAACGTAGAACCGATATATGCGCTCGCCATCTGTATGCCGATGATCGCTCCCGAATTTTCCGTTCCGAAATTGTTCGGTGTGGAATGGATGATGCATGGATAGATCGGACCGCAGCCGAAACCGATAGTAACAAAGGCAATGATCGCAAGAATGTTCGGCCCCGGTATAAACAGCAGTGCGATGCCGCAGGCGAGAATGGAAGTCCCCGCCAATATCATTTTCCTGTCGCCCAGTTTATCCGAAATAAAGCCGCTTATAAATCTGCTTGCGGTAATGCCTATATAGAATAAGGAGGCAAGTTGTGCCGCCTGTTCGGAGGAGATTCCCTTGACTTCCGCAAAATAGGTGCTTGCCCAGCCCATGGCTGTCGCTTCTGCGGCACAGTAGGCGAAAAAACCTATAAGAAGAAAAGGAACGCCTCTTATTTTCAGCGCACTGATTAAACCGATGTGCTTTTGTTGCACCGTTATTTTGTCTTTATTCACCTTCCAGACGGGTAAAGTTACAAGCAGCAACAGGGCAATGCCAAGTTGAATATACCCCACAATGCGGAAACCGTCGTTCCATACCGAGTTCGTAAGCGCATAACTCATTACAAACGGGCTGATGATGGTTCCCACGCCCCAGAAGCAGTGCAGCCAGCTCATGTGTTTGGCTTTGTAATGCAGGGCAACGTAGTTGTTCAGTGCGGCATCGATCGCTCCTGCCCCCAAGCCGTAAGGCAATGCAAAGGCGATGAGCATCCAAAATCGATCTGAAAAAGAAAAACCGAACAAACCGAGTGCCGTTAAAAATACGCTTACGACGGTTACCCAACGCGCGCTGAATATTCGTGTGAGTTTGTCAGAGAGCAGGCTCGAAACAATGGTACTGCCCGATATGACCATGGTGATAAAGCCCATATACGAAACGGGTATGCCGAGAGTTTCGTGCATGGACGGCCAGCCCGAACCGAGCAACGAGTCGGGCAACCCCAGACTGATAAATGCTATGTAAATGAGTGCAAGCAATAATGAATACATTTTCTTTGCTCCAGGGGGATTATTTAAGATATGAAAAGAGTTTTTCCGTGTTCTCCGTCAAGAGTAACGTACGTTTTACGAGCAGAGGCGGATTTTCTTTTTCCGATTCCGCTGTCACGCAATTTTCAACAGGCATTTTCTTTGCTTTGTGTGAGTTTTGTTTCTCTCGATCGCTCTGTTGTCTTAAAGACCGACATTATATTGATTGTATCATGGCAGCGTCGGTATTTGCAACCGATTTTAGTGGATAAGCGACAGAATCATTACAATCATCGGTTCAAACGGGTAGGGCATGGATTGACTTCTGTTACAGATCGCAAATCTGTGCGGACTGAACGGCAGGGATTTTTCCCTGCCTTTTTATCTTGTACGGACGAAAAACGGTTCGCCCGTCGGCGCTTATCTTGCGCCGACGGGCGTTTGTCTCTGTAAAAATTTTGTATAAATTTTTAAAAACACTATTGACAAAATCGGGGAAAGGTTGTAATATAATAATCGTTATATAATGATGATTATATAAAAGGAGCAAACAATGCCACCCAAACCCAAAGTAAGCAAAGAGCAGGTCGTGGACGCGGCTGCGCAGATCGTAAAGGAGAGCGGCATGGCGGGGCTGACGGCAAAATCGCTGGCGGCGGCGCTGCATTGTTCCACACAGCCCATTTTCTGGCATTTCGAGGGGATGGACGCGGTGCGGGACGCCGTGGCACAGCGTGCGCTGGAAAGGTTCGACGAATATCTGCGCGCCAAAGCGGAAAACGTCTCCGCGTATAAGGCGATCGGCATCAACTACATCCGTTTTGCGGCGGAGGAGAGGGAGTTTTTCCGCCTGCTGTTTATGAGCGAGCATACGGAAAAAGACATCCTCAAAACGCACACGGAAATGCCGTACGTCCTCAAAGTGCTGGAAGAAGAGGAGAATATAACGGGCGCGCTCGCGCAAGATATTTATGAGGAGATGTGGCTCTTTTCGCACGGAGTTGCCACCATGATCGCAACGGGTACGGCAAAATTTACGCAGGAGCGTATCGAAGAGATGCTCACCGCGGTGTACCGCGGACTGATAAACAATCAAACGCAAAAAAAAGAAAGGAGGCAGGAATGAAAAAATACGACGCAGTCGTGATCGGCGCCGGCAACGGCGGACTGGTTGCGGCCATCCGCCTGTTGCAGGGCGGAGCAAAGGTGCTGTTGGTGGAAAAGCACAATCTTCCCGGAGGGTTTGCCACAAGTTTCCGCCGCGGCAGGTTCGAGTTCGAGGCGTCCCTGCACGAACTCAACGATTTCGGCACGGCAGACAATGCGGGAGACGTGCGCGATTTGTTCGACGCGCTGGGTGTGACGGATAAGATCGATTGGATCCAGATCCCCGAGGCGTACCGCGTGATCGTGCGTTCGGAAAATCTGGACGCGACAATGCCCTTCGGCGTGGAGGCGTTTATTTCCAAAATGGAATCTTACGTCCCCGGGAGTGCGCCGTCCATGCGCAAGTTTTTCGACCTTGCCGAGGAGATCCGCCTGGCGCAGGCATACAGCTCGTCCGTCAACGGCAAAACAGACTCCAAAATCATGGTCTCCAAGTACGGCAATTTTGTGCGCTGCGGCTCCTATTCCGTCAACGAAGTGCTCCGCACGCTGAAAATGCCGCAGAAAGCCATCGACATCCTCAGCGCGTACTGATGCTATCTGGGCGC
>CALVHV010000090.1 GCA_944328845.1 uncultured Clostridia bacterium
CGTCTTCGTCCAGGCGGAATCGGAAGTTGCCGCCATCAACATGGTGTACGGCGCGGCGGGCGCGGGCGTCCGCGCGATGACCAGCTCGTCCAGCCCCGGCGTCAGCCTCAAACAGGAGGGCATCTCCTACATCGCTTGCGCCAGGATCCCCTGCGTCGTCGTCAACATCATGCGCGCCGGCCCCGGGTTTGGCGGCATCCTGCCCGCGCAGGGCGACTATTTTCAGGCGACCAAGGGCGGCGGTCACGGCGATTATCACCTCATCGTGCTCGCGCCCTCTTCCGTGCAGGAGGCGTGCGACTTTACCTATGCCGCCTTCGACCTCGCGGATAAATACCGCGTGCCCTGCATGATCCTCGCCGACGGAATGATCGGCCAACTGATGGAGCCCGTCGAGCTCCCGCCTCTGCGCCCCCTGTCGGACATCCCCGAAAAGAGTTGGGCGACCAGCGGGCATTACGGCAAAGAGAGAAGGGTGCTCAATTCCCTCATCATCAAACCGGAAGAACTGGAGCCTCACGTCAACGAATTGCAGAGGACGTATAACGAAATTTACGCCAACGAACGCAGGAGCGTCTCCTACCTTACCGAAGATGCGGAGATCATTCTCACCGCGTACGGCACGGTGGCGCGCATCGTCAAGAGCGCGGTCAACGAGCTGCGCCGTCAGGGGATCAAGGCGGGCTGTATCCGCCCCATCACCCTGTATCCCTTCCCCGACGATGCTTTTGCCGCCTGCGCGGCGCGCGCCTGCACCAAGGCATTTTTGTCGGTGGAGCTCTCTCTCGGTCAGATGGTAGAGGACGTGCGTCTCGCCGTCAACGGCAAAAAGCCCGTGTACTTTTACGGAAGGACGGGCGGTAACGTGCCCGACGAGAGCGAGATCGTCGAAGCGGCGAAGAAATTCCTTGCACAGGCGGAGGCGGAGAGATGAAAGTATTCGAAAAGACAAAAATGCTGACAGACGCGCATCTGCACTATTGCCCCGGCTGCACGCACGGCATCGTGCACAGGCTGGTGGCGGAGAGCATCGAGGAGCTGGGCCTGCAGGAAAAATGCATCGGCATCGCCCCCGTCGGCTGCGCGGTGTTCGCTTACGATTATTTCAACTGCGATATGCAGGAAGCGGCGCACGGCAGGGCGCCCGCCGTGGCGACGGGCATCAAGCGCTGCCTGCCCGACAGGACGGTGTTCGTCTACCAGGGCGACGGCGACCTCGCCTCCATCGGCATGGCGGAGACGGTGCATGCGGCGGCGCGCGGCGAAAACATCACCATCATCTTTATCAACAACAGCATCTACGGCATGACGGGCGGGCAGATGGCGCCCACCACCCTCATCGGACAAAAGGCGACCACCTGTCAGAACGGGCGCGACCCCGCCGTCAACGGCTATCCCATCCGCGTCTGCGAGCTCCTCGCCACGCTGGACGCGCCGTACTACATCGAGCGGGTGTCCACACACGACGTCAAGCACGTCCTTGCCGCCAAAAAGGCGATCAAAAAGGCGCTGCAATTCCAGTCGGAAGGGCGCGGGTACACCTTTGTCGAGGTGCTCGTTTCCTGTCCCACCAACTGGCATATGCAGCCGGTGGATGCGCTCCGCTTTATGGGCGAAGAGTGCACAAAAACTTTCCCGCTCGGCGTCTATCGGGACAAATCGACGGGAAGAGGGGAGGAATGACGTATGGTTCGTATCTTATTGGCAGGCCAGGGCGGACAGGGCGTGCTCAGCGCGGGCAGGTTTCTCGCCGAAAGCGGGCTGCACGAGGGCAAAGAGGTCTCCTATCTCCCCGCTTACGGGCCGGAAATGCGCGGCGGTACCGCCAACTGCTCGGTCATTATCTCGGAAGAGGAGATCGCATCCCCGCTGTGCAACACGCCCGACGTGCTCATCGCGCTCAATGCGCCCAGCTTTCATAAATTTGCCCCGCGCGTGAGGAGCGGCGGCATCATCATTGTCAACGGCTCCATTTCCGATTCGTACGCTGGCAGGGAGGACGTCACCGTGTACGACGTGCCCATGACCGACCTCGCTCTCGAGGCAGGGGACAGGCGCGCGGCAAACATGACCGCACTGGGCGTGCTCGTCGGGGCAACGGCGCTGGTCAAGGAAAAGAGCATCGTCAGCTGCCTGCAGGAGCGCTTTGTCGCCAAGCCCCGCGTGTGCGAGACCAACGAAAAGGCATTCTTTGCGGGAAAGAAATTTTACGAATCCCTGCGATAAACACAATCGATTTTTGCAAGGCCGCACCCGTTCGGGTGCGGCTTTTTTGCGTAAAAGGTCTCTATAACCCCAAAAAAATGTGCGTTAAAACAACGCGGGAGCGGCTAGAAAACTGCGCTGAAACGACTGTTTTCGGCAAGATCTTCCGTAATTTTGCCGCCGCACTGTGATAAGATACAGAAAAAGCCCTGCGGGAGGGGATGCAATGCGGTTGCGGTTCAGGTACGGATATAAGACGGCGCTCGTCTATCTGGCGGTGTTTGCGGGGATGATCCTGCTAAATTTTACCATGCGCTCCTTCGAGCCCTTTTCCCTGCCGCTGTTTGCGGCGGCGCTCGTGTGCGGATTGCACCCCCTGGCGCTGGCGGGCATGTACATCCTGGCGGGCGGGCTGTCCCTGCTGGCGGGGGCGGAGGCGTTTTACGTCTTTCTCATGCAGGGCGCTTTTCTGGGCGGAGTGTTCTTTGCGTACGAGCGCGCGGGCAGAAGCATGCGCGCCGAGTTTGCATTGTGGTGCGCCGTCGCCCTTCTCCCGTTTTTGTGGCGGTTCGGGGGGTACGTATATGCCGATTACATACGCGGCGCCCTCGTTGCGGCGGCGATCTTCCTGCTCTGCCTTCTCTTTTTGGGGGCGGGGCGGTGCCTGTTGCTGCACGCGGGCAGGCGCAAGCTTTCCCCCGAAGAGCTGATCTTTCTGGCGGCGGGTGCCGCTGCGGTGGGGGTGGGACTGTACAATTGTCTGGGCGAGTCCGTCTATCAGGCGGTGGCGCTCTTTCTGCTCCTGCTTTCCTGCGCGCTGCTGCGCAACGCGTCTGCCGTGTTCTGCGCGCTGGTGCTCGGCATTGCGCCCGCCGTGTGCAGGAGCGTTTCCGCCATGACGCCCGACCTTTATCCCATCGCCGCGTTTTGCCTGTGCGCGGCGGCGGCGCTCTTATTGCTGCGGTCGGGCAAGCTCCCCTGTGCGCTGGGCGCTTTTTTTGCGGACGTGCTGCTGCGCACCCTCTCCTGCCTGGCGGATGCGGGCATGGCGGGGCTGACGCAGGCGCAGTTCTATCTCACGCTCGTCGTGCCGCTGGTGCCCTGCCTGCTGTTTGCGCTCCTCCCCGAATCCCTTCTGCGCCGCGGCGCAAGGATGATCCGCCTCTACGGCGAGCGCCGTCTCACCCGCACCAGCATCGACAAAAACCGCGCCGAGGTGGGGGAGCGGCTGTTCGAGATGTCCGCCGCTTTCCGGGAGATCGAAAACGCCTTTTATACCTTTGCCGCCGAGCAGTCGTTTACGGGCGCGGGTGAACTGCTCGCAGGGCAGGTGCGCGCGGAGGCGTGCGCAAATTGCGAAAAGCTCGCGTCCTGCGATGTCAAGACGGAGGGCGGGCTGCAAAAACTGGTGGACGTCGGGTGCGAAAAGGGGAAAGTCAGCCTTATCGACCTGCCCTCCGCGCTGTCTGCGGAGTGCCCCAATCCCGCGGGCCTTCTCTTTTCGCTCAACCGCGTGCTCGCCGAGTACCGCCGCGAGGCGCTGGAAGCGGAAAACGCCGCCGCGGGCAGGGAACTGTTTGCAAAGCAGGCGCGGGCGGTGGCGGATCTCTTAAAGGACCTCGCCGTCCGCCAGAGCGTTCCCACGGGCGCCAACGTGCAGGCGGAACAGGAATTGCAGGGTGCGCTGGGCAGTGCGGGCATCCCGTGCGACGAGGCGTTCGTGCTGGGCGAACTGCCCGAGGTCTACATTACCGTCTGCGGGAATTTCCCGCAAAAGCGCATTTGCGCCGCCGTCTCGCGTGCCATGGGCAAGCCTTTTTCGCTCGCCACGCGGCGCAACGTCTGCGCGGATAAAAACGTCTACCTGCTCCGCCCTTCGCCCTTGTTCGATGCGGCGTTCGGGGTGGCTTCCGCAACCAAGGAAGGGGAGAGCGCCTGCGGCGACACCACGTCCGTCCTGCGCATCGACGAGCGCAACTTCCTTTGTGCTCTGGCGGACGGCATGGGCAGCGGGCAGGGCGCGCGCTCCCTTTCGGATGCGGCACTGGGCCTTGTGGAAAGCCTCTACCGCGCGGGCATGGCGGGGGACACCGTCTTGCAGACGGTCAACCGACTCCTTTCCTTTCAGAAAGGGGAGGGGTTCGCCTGCCTGGATGTTGCCACCGTCAATCTGGATACGGGCAGGGCGGACATCATCAAGGCGGGCTCGCCGCTCGCCTTCCTCATCACCCGCGCCAAAGTGGAGACGCTGGAAAGCGATTCCCTGCCGCTGGGTATTCTCGAGGGGGTGCACCCTACCACCATCGCACGCACATTGTCGGACGGAGACGTGCTTGTTTTTCTCAGCGACGGCATCTCCTCCGCGTTCGGTTCCGGAACGGACGTGGCGGAGTTTCTCAGCCGAAAGGCGGCTTCCAACCCGCAGACGCTGGCGGACGCCCTCCTTTCCGAAGCGCTCGTCCGCACGGGGACGGCACAGGACGACATGACCGCCCTTGCCGTGCGCCTGTTTTCGCGCGTGCCGCGTGCGGAAGAGTGAATTTTGCCGAAAGCCGCCCTTGCCGTGCGCCTGTTTTCGCGTTTGTCCGCGTGGGGGAGTGAAATTTGCAAAAAGGTTGCTTTCGGAGGGAGGGTGTGCTATAATAAAAAGGAAAGGGGCCCTGCGGGGAGAGAGGGAAAATGTACAAATGACAACAGAGGTGTATCTGGGATCCGTCCTTATTCCATATCTTATCCTCGCCGCGGCGGCGCTCTCGCTGGTCAGGTACTGCGGCAGGGAAACGCGCGTCCTTTTGACCCGCTGTCTGTTTGCCGTCATGCTTGCAAGCGGGATCGCCAAACAGGTAGTTGCCGTGCAGACGGGCGTGTGGATCACCATGGTGCCCCTGCATTTTTCGTCCACCTTTTACCTCTCGGTGGGGCTGACCGTATTCGCAAAAAATTTTTTCCGCCACGCGGGGCAGGTGCTGCTGTTTGTGGGCGGCGTGCTGATGACGGGCATGATCTTCGTCAACCCCGTCGCCGTCCTCGGCGATCCGACGCTGATCTTTACTTCGCACATCCGCGCACACGGGTATTTTTTCCACATGGCGGTGGCGTTTCAGTTTTTTGTGCTCCTCTTTTCGCAGGAATTTTCCATCCGCTACTACGATCCGCACCTCTTTGCGGTGTTCGTCGCCCTTTGGGGGTGCATCGCCATCCCCGGCGCCTTTTATTTTAAGATGAATTTTATGGGGATCCTCGTCTCCTACATCCCTTTTCTCGAACAACTGCGCCTCGCCGCAGGGTATCCGCTCTATCTCACCGTCTATTATACGCTGGTCGTGTTTGCCGTGTATGCCTTTTTGTTTGTCTGTAAAATGCTTACACGTATCCGCTTTTTTTCTGCAAAACAGCCTCTCTACAAAAAGTAGAGAAGCTTTTTCGAAAAGTAGAGGGGACGTTTGTAAGTGTAGATTTCTTTTTTGCCGCAAGTACTTGAAAACTTGCGGCTTTTTGCATACAATATCAAAAAAAGCGCCGCGGGTTATGCCGCGCCGGTTCGGGGAAAGGAGCAGAGTATGCAAAATTATGTATTGTGCTGCGGGTCTACGGCAGATCTTTCGGCAGAACGGCTGCGCGAACGGAACATCGAATACATTCCCTTCCATTTTTATCTGGACGAGCGGGAGTACACGGACGATCTGGGGCAGAGCATATCTTATCCCGATTTTTACGCCGCCATGGCGCGCGGCGCGATGACGCGCACTTCGCAGACGAACACCGAAGAATTTATCGGCGCATTCACGCCCTGGCTGGAAGAGGGAAAAGACGTGGTGTACGTCGCCCTCTCTTCGGGCATTTCGGGTGCGTACAGCGCGGCGCAGTGCGCGGCGCGTGCGCTGGAAGAGAAATTCCCTTCGCGCAAGGTTTACGTCGTCGATTCGCTGGGTGCCTCGTCGGGGTACGGACTTTTGATGGAAGAGCTTGCCGACCTGCGCGACGCAGGCATGGGCGCGGCAGAGCTCGCCCGCCGCGCGGAGGAAATGCGGCTGTTCGTGCATCATTGGTTTTTTTCCACCGATCTCACCTATTACGTGCGCGGCGGCAGGATCTCGCGCGCCATGGGCTGGTTCGGAACGGTGCTGCACATCTGCCCGCTCCTGAATATGGATAACCTCGGCAGACTGATCCCCCGCCGCAAGGTGCGCACCAAGGCGCGCGTCATACGGGAGATCGTCGCCACCATGCGCGAGCACGTGCAGGGCGGAACTTCATACGCGGGCCGTTGCTATCTCTCGCATGCGGGCTGTCTGCAGGACGCCGAAGCCGTCAGAGATTTGATCGAGGAGACCTTCCCCGCCTTGCGCGGCAAGGTGGAGATCTTTAACGTCGGTACCACCATCGGCGCACATACGGGCCCCGGTACCGTCGCGCTCTTCTTCTTGGGCGACGAGAGAAAGGACTGAAAAAAACAGAGCTGCGGCAGGAAAGGTCAGAAAAATAACGTCTGAAAAGGTAAATACAAGAGAGGGCGAGCCCCGTACGCGGGGCTCGCCCTCTCTTGTGTGTTTTATTTTTGTTCCCTGACTGAAAAAGCCACGGAATAAGACGCGGAAAAAGTTACGGAATAAGACAGGGGATAAGGTGCGGCGGCGCGCCTTGTCTTGATGAAAAGGTGTAAAAAGTTTTTTGCCGTACCTCGGCAAACGTTTTTACTGTTTGTTGAGGGAGAGATAGACCATCAGCACGGCGATGTCGGCGGGGTTCACGCCCGAAATGCGCCCTGCCTGTCCCAGGTTTTCGGGACGGATCTTGTTCAGTTTTTGGCGCGCTTCCAGCCGCAGGCCGGAGATCTTTTCGTAATCGATGTCGTCGGGCAGTTTTCTGTCCTCCAGTTTTTTTGCCTTTTCGATCTGTTCCAGCCCGCGTTTGAGGTAGCCCTCATACTTGATGTCGATGCAGGCTGTCTCGATGTCGGCGCGGCGTTCACCTTCCAGAATGCCGTACTCGGCGCGTATTTCCTCCGCGGAAATGCCGCGGCGCAGCATATCCGCGTACGAAACGCCGCCCGCGGGCGCGGGAAAACCGCGGCTCTGCAAAAACTGTGCGCACTTTGCGGGCGGGACGCGCTCTTCCAGCGCTTTGCCGATGCGTTCGAGCGCGCGCTTGCGTTCTTGCAGCCTTTCGTACCGTTCGCGCGTCGCCAGCCCCGCGTCGAATCCTTTTTGGGTCAGCCGCAGGTCGGCATTGTCCTGCCGCAGTCGGATGCGGTGCTCCGCGCGCGAGGTCATCATGCGGTAGGGCTCGTTGGTGCCCTTGGTCACCAGGTCGTCGATCAGAACGCCGATGTACGCCTCGTCCCTGTGCAGGATGAGGGGCGGCAGGCCGCGCAGCTTCAGCGAGGCGTTCAGCCCCGCGATCAGACCCTGCGCCGCCGCCTCTTCGTAGCCGCTCGTCCCGTTGATCTGTCCCGCCGTGTACAGTCCTTCCACCTTTTTGAATTCGAGGGTGGGATAGACGTCCAGCGTGTCGATGCAGTCGTATTCGATGGCGTAGGCATAGCGCATGATGCGCACGTTTTCCAGTCCCGCCACCGTGCGGTACATCGCGCGCTGCACGTCGTGGGGGAGAGAGGAGCTCATTCCCTGCACGTACACCTCGTTAGAGCCCGCGCATTCCGGTTCGAGGAAGAGCTGATGCCGTTCCTTGTCCGCAAAGCGCACCACTTTGTCCTCGATGGAAGGGCAGTAGCGGGGACCCGTGCCCTTGATCACGCCGCTGTACAGGGGGGAGCGGTGCAGGTTGGCGCGGATGATCTCGTGCGTCTTTTCGTTGGTATAGGTGAGGTAGCAGGGGGTCTGCTTCTGCGGGACGCGGTCGGAGAGAAAAGAAAAGGGGTACACGTCGGGGTCGCCCGGCTGGATCTCGCATTTGGAATAGTCGATGGTGCGCCCGTCCACGCGCGCGGGGGTGCCCGTCTTAAAGCGGCGTACCCGAAAACCCAGCTCGATGAGGTTGTCGGTCAGTTCGTTGGCGGGGGCAAAGCCGTTGGGTCCGCTCGATTGCTTGAACTCGCCCGCAATGACCGCGCTCTTGAGGTATACGCCCGTGGCGAGGACGACGGCGCGCGCGGAGATGATCTCCCCAAAGGTGGTCTTTACGCCGCACACCTTTCCGTTTTCGGTCAGTACCTGCGCCGCCTCGCCCTGCAGCAGGGTGAGGTTGGGCGTGTTTTCCAGCGTCTGTTTCATCTGCGCGTGGTAGGCGTGTTTGTCCGCCTGCGAGCGCAGGCTCTGCACCGCCGCGCCCTTGCCCACGTTGAGCATGCGCATCTGCAGGGCGGTCTTGTCGGCGTTGATGCCCATTTCCCCGCCGAGGGCGTCGATCTCGCGCACGAGGTGCCCCTTGGCCGTGCCGCCGACGGAGGGGTTGCACGCCATAAAGGCGATGCTGTCCAGATTGAGGGAGAGTATCAGCGTGCGGATGCCCGTGCGCGCCAGCGCCAGCGCCGCTTCGCAGCCGGCGTGCCCTGCGCCCACGACCACGGCGTCGTATCCCGTTGTATAAAACTTGTTGGTAACTTGCATGGTTATTGCAAAAAAAAAGATAATTT
>CALVHV010000091.1 GCA_944328845.1 uncultured Clostridia bacterium
CCAACGCGGATAGGGCAAAGTGTAGCTATTGGAGAGCTCATCCTCAATATCGCCCTGTTTCATATATTTTTTGTATGGATAATATTTTTGCCTTTTCATTATCAATAAAAACTTGTAAATCTTTCTCTTCTAAATCAGGTTGTATATCCATAACCTTTCGGTTCTTCCCATTTAAGTTTACCGTATATTCTTGCATACGAATTTGTGGTAAAATCATAGGGCGAAAATACATAAACAGAAAATTTCCACCGCCCGTATCTTCTCTTACAGACAAACCATAAACTTCTCCCGTTCCGATTTTAAAATTATGTATTTCATCTCTGTCAACGCACATTTTCCAGCTCCAGTTTTCCAAAGATGATTTTTTATACGAATTATCTTCCACGTGATAGGCACAATATTCTCCATTTGGTACAGTTATAGAATACTTACCCGCTTTATCGCTCCATACTCCAATATACGGATAATTTCCACCAAAAGCCCTTCTTTGAAAAACAACAGCTGCGGGAAACGCCCTTCCGTTAAAATCAGTCGTCGAGCCTTTAATAATAGAATATTGACATTTAATATCCTTTTTATATGATTTCCCGTTGGTTTTAATAGTAACGGCAATATTATCAGGCAATCCTTTAATAGTTTCGGCAAAAATCTTGACAAGACAAACATTGCCTTTCATAAATATATCATATTCTTGTGTACTTTCCGCATCGGTAATATCAAATGCTTTAAAGAAAATCTTTTCTTTCTGACAAAAGGTTACGATTTTTATTTGAAAAGGAAGTTCAATTTTCTCAAATTCTATATATACTCCGCAATGAGTTTTGGGAATAAACCAATCGGGTTGTAAAATCTCATCTCTATTTTGTTTATTTTCAAACCACCAAGATTCAATATTCATTTTGTCCTCCTTTTTGAATATTTTATCATATCGCTATAGATAAAGCAAATCTATTATTAAATTTCTTGTCATATAAAAAGGGATACACCTATTGCAATCCGAACCCCTGAGGTTGGACAGCAATAGGTGTTTTTCTATTTTCTGCGATAAAACTGCTGCAATTGAGCGTTTTTTAGCAATTTTAGCGCCTACAATTAAAAATTGCATTTGGACTGTAAATAAGCAAAACCTTTCATTTGGATCAGCAAATCATAAAAATCCCATGATCTGAACCTCTATGTCTCAGAATATAGTTTTTTTCAATAGGTGATTTGTTTATTTTAATATAAAAAGTAGTAAATTGAAAGATTTTATAGTTTTTTCAAACAGTATTTTTTTTGATAAAAAAACGTCTTGATTATTTATGTGTTAGGTATATAATAGTATTAGAAAATTGAGGGGAAGATAAACATAATATGAAAAGGTCTGAATTCAAGCGGGCGATGTGTTGTGGATTAGGCAGATGTGCGATTGAACTATCTACGGCGGAAAATATCAAAAAATATGCGGGTTTAGGCAGATGTGCAATTGAACTATCCGCATCTGACCGCGTTTATAGCGTTTATTCAAAACAGCCCGCGAGGATCGGAAGATCTTCGCGGGCTGTTTGTAAGATCGGCTGATAGGTGCCAAAAGTATTTTTTATCTGACAAGTTGCTTGCGCGCTTCGCGGTGCGGCTTTAACAGAGAAGAAAACAGGGAAGGGGACGTATTGACGATCAGCTCTTCCGGGAAAGAACATTCGCGGATCAGCTCCAGACAATACCTGAAATCTCCCACGCCCGTGCGGCCGTGACTGTCCGAACCGAGAGAGACATACACCTTTTTTTCTTTGCAGAGTTTTAAAAGCTGTGTGTCGAGCGGCTTGGCGTTTCCACGGTAGCCGTCGGGGGCAAGCGAGGAGTTGTTGAGTTCGACCATGGTCCCGTATTCCTTGCAAACATCCACAAGCGTCGGAAGGTCCAGCGGATATTTTTCGTCGTCCGGGTGTCCTACGATGTCGACGCGTCCGCTTTTGACGGCGTTGACGAGCGCAAGAGTATTCGTCTCTCTGTCCGAAGGGTGGAAGCAAGGGGGATGCAGGCTTGCGATAACGAGATCCATCAAAGCAAGCACTTCGTCGCTCATTCCGAGCGTTCCGTTCGTATCGGTCACGTCCGCTTCCGTTCCGTACAAAAGTCTGACGCCGTAACGGACTGGCTCGCAAAAACGCAGGGCGCGGAAATAGCTCTCCCTCGCGCTTTCCTGGATGGAGGGGGAGTGATCTGTGACGGCAAGCAGGCGGATGCCTCTTTCTTTTGCTGCTCTTGCCAGATCTGTGATGGTATCGGTGCTTCCGTGACCGCTTGCCACCGTATGCGTGTGTGTATCAATGAATAGATCCATATCTTGATTATATACCTTTTCCCGTAAAAAAACAACAATTTATGATCAAAAAAAATTGTAAAAATTTTGACAAACCACATAAACCAACAAAACATTAACAAAAAACCACAAAAATATCATTCAAGTTGTTGACAACCGATTGTTTTCGTATTATAATAAAAATGAAAAAATTTGTACAGGCGGAATAGGATATGGCAAAATTTTATTCGGAAAAAATTGCTATGCGCGAACGTATCGGAAGACTGAAGGACAATCTCTTCAAAAAGATGCCTGAAATCGAATCTGCACGCGCGCGCCTTCTTACGCAATCGTATCGGGAAACAGAAGGGGAGCCCGTCATCACCCGCCGTGCGAAGGCGTTCTTGCACATCATGCAGCATCTCCCCATCGTGATCCGTGACGAGGAGCTGATCGTCGGAAGCACGACCATTGCGCCCCGCGGCTGCCAGACATACCCTGAGTTTTCTTACGAGTGGCTGGAAAAGGAATTCGACACGGTAGCGACAAGGACGGCGGATCCTTTCTACATCTCCGACAAGGCGAAAAAGGAGATCGCGGAAGCGGACTCTTACTGGAAGGGGAAGACGACGAGCGAGCTGGCGACATCGTACATGGCTCCCGAGACCATCCGCGCCATCGAGCACAATATTTTTACGCCGGGGAACTATTTCTATAACGGCGTCGGGCATGTGACCGTGCATTACGACTGGGTGCTCGCCGTGGGCTTCAAGGGGATTGCGGAAAAGGCGAAAAAAGCGCTTGCCGAAGTCAATTTCGGCGACGCGGACTGTGCGACCCGCACCCATTTCCTGCGCGCCGTGATCATGAGCTGCGAAGCGGCAATCATCTATGCCAAGAGGTATGCGGCTCTCGCACGTGAGACCGCCTCCAAGACGTCCGATCCCAAGCGCAAAGAGGAGCTCCTCAATATTGCCCGCAACTGTGAAAACGTCCCGGAAAACGGCGCGACTTCCTTCTGGGAAGCATGCCAGTCCTTCTGGTTCGTGCAGCAGCTTTTGCAGATCGAATCCAGCGGACACTCCATCTCGCCGGGAAGATTCGATCAATACATGTATCCTTATTATAAAAAGGATCTCGACAGCGGCAAGATCACGCGCGAAGATGCGCAGGAACTGATCGACTGCATCTGGGTCAAACTCAACGACCTCAACAAATGCCGTGACGCGGCGAGTGCGGAAGGGTTTGCCGGATACAGCCTGTTCCAGAACCTGATCGTCGGCGGACAGAACGCAGACGGACTGGACGTGACCAACGACCTTTCCTTTATGTGCATCACGGCTTCCATGCACGTCCTGCTGCCGCAGCCTTCTCTGTCTATCCGTGTCTGGAACAAAAGTCCTCACGAACTTTTGATCCATGCGGCGGAACTGACCCGTACGGGGGTGGGGCTGCCCGCTTATTACAACGACGAAGTGATCATTCCCTCGCTGATGAGCCGCGGCCTGACGTTGCAGGATGCGCGTGAATATAACATCATCGGCTGCGTCGAACCGCAGAAAGCAGGCAAGACGGAAGGTTGGCATGACGCGGCATTCTTCAATATGTGCCGCCCGCTTGAACTCGTTTTCTCCGACGGTATGGACAAGGGCGAGCTTGTCGGCGTCCGCACGGGCGACGTCGCCGAAATGAAGACGTTCGACGAGTTCTACGACGCCTATAAAAAGCAGATGAACTATGCAATCTCTCTGCTGGTCAATGCGGACAACGCCATCGACGTTGCACACGCGCAGAGATGCCCGCTCCCGTTCCTTTCGGGAATGATCGAAGATTGCATCGGCAGGGGCAAATCCGTCCAGGAAGGCGGCGCCATCTACAACTTCACGGGGCCGCAGGGCTTCGGGATCGCCAATATGGCGGATTCGCTGTATGTCATCAAAAAGCTTGTCTTTGATGAGAAAAAGGTGACGCTTGCACAGTTCCGCGACGCTCTGCGCGAAAATTACGGCAAGGGCATCGGCGCCGACAAGGCAGAAAAAGTGGTCGCGGAGGTCGTAAAGGAACTGACCGCGGCAGGGCGGAAGGTGACTCCTGCGGAGATCGCTTCCACCGTTTCTTCCCTCGTCGGGGATTCCAAAAAGTACGATTGGCTGCTCGAATTGATCGAGGCGGTCCCCAAATTCGGAAACGACATCGAAGAAGTGGACGCCTTTGCACGCGACGTCGCGTACACATATACGAGGCCTTTGGAAAAATTCAAAAACCCGCGCGGCGGGCAGTTCCAGGCGGGGCTGTATCCCGTTTCGGCGAACGTGCCGCTGGGTGCGCAGACAGGCGCAACCCCCGACGGCCGACTTGCAGGCAGACCCGTGGCGGATGGTGTTTCTCCTTCGGCAGGCAAAGACGTGCACGGTCCTACGGCGGCGGCAAACTCGGTTGCGCGGCTGGACCATTACATCGCCTCCAACGGCACCCTCTTCAACCAGAAATTCCATCCTTCTGCATTGAGCGGCAGACAGGGACTTGAAAACTTTGTGGCGCTTATCCGCTCTTATTTTGATCAGAAGGGCAGCCATATGCAGTTCAACGTCGTTTCTCGCGAGACGCTGCTCGACGCACAGAAATACCCCGAAAAGTACAAGCACCTTGTCGTGCGTGTGGCAGGGTACAGCGCATTCTTCACCACACTTTCGAGAAGTTTGCAGGACGACATCATCAACCGCACCGAGCAGGGTATGTGATCATGACGGAAAATTATTTGGACACGAAAGGGAGGATCTTTGATATTCAGAGATTCTCCATACATGACGGGAAGGGGATCCGCACCATTGTCTTTTTAAAAGGCTGCGTTTTGCGCTGTAAATGGTGCTGCAACCCCGAATCGCAGGAATACAAGATCCAGACGATGCTCGTGCAGGGCAAGCCGAAGGTGATCGGTCAGGACGTGACCGTGCGGGAAGTTTTGGAGACGGTCGTCAAGGACCGCGCCTATTATCGCAGGAGCGGCGGCGGGATGACTCTTTCCGGCGGCGAGAGCCTGTGCCAGCCCGATTTTTGCGAAGCGCTCTTGCGCGGCGCAAAGGAACAGGGGCTGACGACTGCGATAGAAAGCATGGCTTGCGCCGATTATTCTGTCATCGAGCGTATCCTTCCGTATCTGGATCAGTATCTGATGGATATCAAGCACACCGACCCGCAGAAGCATCGCGAGTTTACGGGAAAGAGCAACGAACTGATGATGGAAAATGCGCGCAAGGTGGCCGAAAGCGGTAAGACGGAACTCATCATCCGTGTTCCCGTGATCCCCACATTCAACGCGACGGAGCAGGAGATCGAGGGCATCGCAAAGTTTGCGGCTTCGCTGCCCGGCGTCAAAAAGCTCCATCTTCTCCCGTATCACCGCCTTGGACAGGACAAGTACGAGGGGTTGGGCAGGACATATGAGATGAAGCACATCCTTCCGCCTTCGGCAGAGGAGATGAACAAGCTCCTGCAGGCCGCCCGCCGCGTTTCGGGGCTGGATTGCCAGATAGGAGGTTGAGTGTATGCAGTTCGATGAATTATTGAAAGACAACAGCGGTAAACTCCGCATCGTACAGGAACTCGTCCCCGGCAAACAGATCACCATCGCGCATGTCATTGCCAATCCGGACAAGATCCTTTACAAAAAATTGGGGCTGGATCCCGCCGTCGATTACAGCAAATCTGCGATCGGCATCGTGACGGTCAGTCCTGCGGAGACGGCGATCATTCTCGGGGATATCTCCATCAAAGCTTCGGGCGTCGAGCTCGGGTTTGTCGACCGTTTCAGCGGCACTCTCATTGTGACGGGCACCGTCTCCGAAGTGGAAGCGGCGCTCAACGCTCTGATCGATTACAGCCGTGACGTGCTCGGGTTCACCTGCTGCGCGATCACAAAGACCTGATATGCGAAAGATCGTTCTGATGGGGCGCACGGGCGCGGGCAAAACGACGCTCACGCAGGCGCTCAAGGGTGAAAAACTCATCTATAAAAAGACACAGTACGTCAACTTTCAGGGCGCCCTGATCGATACTCCGGGCGAATACGCCGAAACAAAACGGCTGGGCTACGCGCCGGCGCTGTACGCCTACGAGGCGGACGTGGTGGGACTGCTCTGCTCTTCCACCGAACCTTTTTCCCTGTTTCCTCCGTGCGTGACCTGCATGGTCAACCGCGAAGTAGTGGGGATCGTCACCAAGACGGACGACCCGCAAGGAGATCCAGAGCGTGCCGCGGGCTGGCTGCGGCTGGCGGGCTGTAAAAAGATATTTTTTGTGTCATCCTATTCGGGCGAGGGGGTCGCGGAGATCCTTGAACACCTCAAAGAACCGGGCGATGTGTTGCCTTGGGAACAAAAAGTCAAACAAAAAACAACAAAAACTCACAAAAACTCAAAAAATGATTTGAAATCCTGTTGACTTTTGTGGGATTGTGTTGTATAATAAATACGAAAATAAAATCCATTACAGGAGAATGAAAATGGTAAACGAGTACGAGATCAAAAAAGAGATTTGCGAAATCGGCAAACGTATCTACAACCGCGGAATGGTCGCTGCAAACGACGGAAACATTTCCGTTAAACTCAACGACCATGAGTTCCTGTGCACCCCTACGGGCGTCAGCAAGGGCTTTATGACCCCCGAATTCATCTGCAAAGTGAACGAGAACGGCGAAGTGCTGCAGGCAAACAAGGGGTTCAAGCCTTCCTCGGAGATCAAGATGCACATGCGCGTTTATAAGGAGCGCCCGGACGTTAATTCCGTCGTTCACGCGCATCCTATGTACGCTACGGCATTCGCTATCGCGGGCATTCCTCTTACCCAGCCCATCATGCCGGAAGCTGTCATCGCGCTCGGCTGCGTTCCCATCGCGGAATACGGCACGCCTTCCACCAACGAGATCCCGGACGCCGTTTCCAAGTATCTGCAGTATTTCGATGCAGTCCTTCTGGAGAACCACGGCGCACTCGCTTATTCCGACAGCCTCCTGAACGCATACCACAAGATGGAGTCCGTCGAATTCTACGCACAGCTTCTCTTCCTTTCCAGACAGCTCGGCGGCCCGAAGGAACTCTCTAAGGCGCAGGTCGAAAGGCTGTATGAGATCCGCCGTCAGTTCGGACTGAAGGGCAAACATCCCGCAAACATCTGCATGAACGCAAAAGACGGCAAGCCCAGCTGCCATTCCTGCACGGGCGGCTGCTCTTCTTCCGCTCAGCAGGGAAGCGCGGATGCCGATCTCGTCGCTGCGATCACGAAAAAAGTCATGCAGGAACTGGGAATCTGACATATGGACGAGAAGCAGGTAACCGCTCTTGTCGAACAGATCGTCCGCGGCGCAAAAGGTCATTCCGGGTGTTGCGGAAAACATAAAATGACGCTGCAAAAGGCGCGCGCGCTGACTTCCGCCGTGGAAGAACGCGCGCGTGAAATGGGCGTGAATGCAGTCATCGCCGTCGCGGATGCGGGCGGAAATCCCGTCAGTGTTCAGGCGATGGACAGCGCATACCTCGCAAGCTGGGACGTGGCTCTGCAAAAGTCGTATACGGTCGTCGCACTGAAAATGTCGACGGCTGAACTTGCAAAGCTTGCGGCGCCCGGCAGTCCGCTTTACGGCATCCAGTTTACAAACCAGGGCAAGATCGTCATCTTCGGGGGCGGTGAGCCCTTGGAAGCAGGCGGAAAGATCGTGGGAGGACTGGGCGTAAGCGGCGGCACCGCAGAACAGGATACTGCGCTCGCGGCGTACGGAAGGCAGAAGTTTAAGGAGATTTCCGAATGTTGAACGAACAAGCAGTGCAGGACATCGTAAAAGAAGTCGTTGCAAAACTCAACCTCGGCGAACAGACGCCGACCGGTATGGGTATTTTTACGGACATGAACGAGGCGATCGCCGCAGCCAAAAAAGCGCAGGCAGTCCTTCGCAGAATGTCGATGGATCAGCGGGAAAAGATCATCTCCAAGATCCGCGAAAAAATCATTGAAAATTCGGAGACGCTTGCCCGCATGGCGGTGGACGAGACCGGGATGGGCAACGTAGGTCACAAGATCCTGAAAAACCGTCTGGTCGCGGAAAAGACCCCCGGCACGGAAGACATCAAGACAGTGGCTTGGTCGGGTGACAGGGGACTGACCCTCATCGAAATGGGCCCCTTCGGCGTGATCGGCGCGATTACGCCTTGCACCAATCCGAGTGAGACTATTTTCTGCAACAGCATCGGCATGATCGCAGGCGGAAATACGGTCGTATTCAACCCGCACCCTGCGGCGATCAAGACGAGCAACTATTCCGTCCGTCTGATCAATGAGGCGTGTGTGGAAGCGGGCGGTCCCGAAAACGTCGCTTGCTCTCTGGTCAAGCCGACCTTGCAGACGAGCGAGATCATGATGAAACACAAGGACATCCCTCTGATCGTGGCTACGGGCGGTCCCGGCGTCGCTTTACCGGCAGGAAGCTGCAGCTTTACTACTGCGTTAAGTTTCTTTGCCATTAT
>CALVHV010000092.1 GCA_944328845.1 uncultured Clostridia bacterium
CTGCGCCTCGGAAACCGCTTCGGGATAGAAGCGGGACGGGATCCAGGGCGCGCTGGAGGTGTAGAAATACCAGCGGACGGCGTCGCTGCCCTGCTTGTCGAGCACGCTCCAGGGATCGACGACGTTGCCCTTGTGTTTGGACATCTTGACCCCGTTTTTATCGTTGACGTGCCCCAAAACGATGCAGTTTTTGAAGGGCGCCTTTCCGAACAGGATGGTAGAGATGACGAGCAGCGTATAGAACCAGCCGCGCGTCTGGTCCACCGCTTCGGAAATGAAGTCGGCGGGGAAGGTCTCTTCGAACAGGTCTTTGTTTTCGAAGGGGTAATGGTACTGCGCGAAGGGCATGGAACCCGAATCGAACCAGCAGTCGATGACCTCGGGGGTGCGCTTCATGGTGCCGCCGCACTCGCACTCGAAGGTGCAGTTGTCGATGTACGGACGGTGCAGTTCGATGTCGCCCTTGATGCCGCATTTTTCTTTGAGTTCTTCTTTGCTGCCGATAACGTGCACTTTGCCGCACTTTTCGCATACCCACACGGGGAGCGGCGTACCCCAGTAACGGTCACGCGAAAGACCCCAGTCGATGACGTTTTCGAGGAAGTTGCCCATGCGGCCCGTCTTGATCGTTTCGGGCATCCAGTTGACGGAATTGTTCGCTTTGATCAGCTCGTCTTTGACCGCCGTCACCTTGATGAACCAGCTTTCGCGGGCATAGTACAGAAGCGGCGTGTCGCAGCGCCAGCAGTGCGGGTAGCTGTGCTCGTACATCAGTTCTTTGAAGAGCAAACCATTTTCTTTCAACAGCGCGATGACGCCTTTGTCTGCTTTTTTGACGAACGTTCCCGCAAAATCCGTGACGGCGGGCTTAAAGCAGCCGCGCTCGTCCACCATGTTCACGACGGGCAGACCGTATTTTCTGCCGACGCGGTAGTCGTCTTCACCGAACGCGGGCGCGATGTGTACGATACCCGTACCGTCGGTCAGCGTGACATAGCCGTCGCATACGACGTAATATGCTTTTTCTTTGAAGGAACCGAGCGCATAATCGAAGAGCGGCTCGTATTCCGCATGCTCGTATTCCTTGCCTTTTTTAACGGAAAGGATCTTATAATTTTTGAACAGGGAGGGAAGCAGCGCCTGCGCCAGCACGTAGCGCGCGCCGTCCTCCGCCTCGATCTCCGCATAGTCTTCGTCCGCGTTCATGCAGAGCGCGACGTTGGAAGGCAGCGTCCAGGGCGTGGTCGTCCAGGCGAGGAAATAAGAATTTTCCAGCCCTTTTCTGCGGAAACGCACGAACACGGACGTTTCCTTGACGTCCTTATACCCCTGCGCCACCTCGTGCGAAGAGAGCGCCGTGCCGCAGCGGGGGCAATACGGGACGATCTTGTGGCCCTTGTACAGCAGGCCCTTTTTCCAGATCTCCTTGAGCGCCCACCAGACGGACTCGATGTACTTGTCGTCGTAGGTGACGTACGGGTTTTCCATGTCTGCCCAGTAACCGACCCGCTCGGACATCTTTTCCCATTCGCCCTTATATTTCCAGACGCTTTCCTTGCACTTTTTGATAAACGGCTCGATGCCGTACTTTTCGATATCCTGCTTTCCGTCCATGCCGAGCATCTTTTCCACTTCCAGCTCGACAGGCAGGCCGTGCGTATCCCAGCCCGCTTTGCGCAGGACGTGCTTCCCCTTCATCGTCTGATAGCGGGGAATGATGTCCTTCATGACGCGGGTGAGGATGTGCCCGATGTGCGGCTTTCCGTTTGCCGTGGGAGGACCGTCGTAGAAGGAAAATTCCTCCCCGCCCTCGTTCGCCTTGACGCTGTCCTCAAAGACATGCTCCTTTTCCCAGAACGCGATCACTTCCTTTTCGCGCTCGACAAAGTTCATCGCCGTGTCGACCTTGGAATACAGTTTTTTTTCTGCCATGGTTCTTCTCCTTGCGGTTGCTGACATTTTTACGATTTAAAAAAAACCTCCTTGTTTTCGGAAAACAAAGAGGGACCCACCAAAACATACTGACATACGCCCTTTTTGTCAACGCGGAAGGGACCCGCGCACAAGACTACTCTCTTTCGGTTTCGCCCCGCGTGCTGAGAGGGGATACACTGCCGCGCCCTGCTTTGCTCCCCTTTCACCTTGCGGGAGCTCTCTGAAAAAGAGAAACGCGGAGGCTTGTCCTCTGTCGTCGCATCTATTTGATCGGTTTCTATTTTAACAATTTTGCCGCGATTTGTAAAGCGATTTGAAAGGAGTTTGTATTTTTTCCCCGAAAACGAAAGCGCGCCGCGGCGCAAACTGCGCCGCGGCGGTCAGGTCATTGCGATTGCAGCGCACCGTAGATCCACGTTCCGAGCGGAAAGTGCGCGTTGATGGTCTCCTGGAAAGGATTTGCCCCGAAAACATACTTGAAAAGAGTCGTCTGCGAACACAGGTCGTAGGCGGACGAGACGGGCGCAAACTGCGTGAACGTGCCCGCCAGCGCACCGAGAACGAGCAGGATGACGAGACACATGGCGATCCCGTACAGGCTGCCCAGGATCCCGTCGAGAACGCGGAACCCGAGCACTTTGCGCAGGTTCTTGAGAATGGCTTTGAAAATCGCCATGACGATGAGCACGGCAACCGCCAGCCCCGCCCACGCGATGATGTCGAGCGCAAGTGAGGCAAGCTCCGCCGGCGTCTTGCCGAACAGTCCGCCGCTCACCGCGCCGGCGATCGCGTTTTCGATGGAGGCGGCAAGCCCCGTACCGCTCAGCGCCTGCGAGATCTTCGGGACAAAGTTCATTCCCAAAAAGACGATGAGCACGATGTCGATGACCCACCATGCCCTGTCGAGAAACCCTTTTTTGTACCCGACAAGCGCCATCAGGAGCACAAAAAGGACAAATACGATATCGATTACGATGTTCATAACAGATTATTCGGCGCCGCCGTCATTTTTCTTTTTCCCCTTAAAGAAGAAGAGGAAAAGGACGCGCACGGCATTTGCGCCTGCCCCCACCATGCAGAGCGTGGTGAGCGCGTTGAACTGCCCCACCCAGTAGAAGATCCCCGCGAGCGCCGCCGCCATGAGGAGGGAGAGCCATGCAAAAAAGAGATGCCAGCTCTTGAAGCGGACCTTTCCGAACAGGCTGAACAGGAGCGGGAAGGAAAGGACGAGGAAGAGGAAATACAGCGGAATGCCGAATTCCACCACGCGGTAGCAGACGGTGCGGAAAATGTTGGCAAACATCTCGCTGTCCGCAAAATGAACGGTGCGGATATAGTCGAGGAATGCCTGCATCCTCTCGTTGCTGCCGTTGTTGACAAATTTTTCGTACAGGTTTTTGACGGCGTCCCAGCCGGAAAACTCATATGTACCCTTTGTCCAGGGGAAGAAAAACGCGGCGATGGAGAGTCCGAGCATGATCAGCGCGATCAACGATATGACCACCCTGTTGGCACTGCGCGTGCTCTTGCGCTTTTTCTGTTCTCCCTTTGTCCCCTGCGCGGCGGGTGCGGCGGGCGCCGCATACGGCTGCTGCATATAAGGCATGGGAGGATAAGCCTGGGCATAATAGACAGGCTGCTGCATGACGGGCACGGGCTGCTGCACAGGCTGTGCCTGTTGTACGGGCTGTGCAGGGGCCTGCGGCTGCGCTGCGCTCTGCGGAGCGGGCGTTTCCGCCGCCTGTGCCTGTTCCGCCTGCGGCGAAGGCAGGGGCTGCGCCTGCTCGGACACGGGCTGCGGCGCGGGCATCGCATAGCGGGGCTGCGCGCTGTTCATACGGTCGAGTTCGCCGTGCAGAACTTTGAGTTCCCCTTTCAGCTGCGCCACTTCCGTGAGCAGGTCGAACCTCTCCCTCTGGGAGACGTCCGCGTTCTGCGCCGCCTGCGCGGGCGCAGCGGAAGTCACCTCCGCCTTGTAGGCGCTGAGGTTGCTTTTCATCTTGCTCAGAACACTGTCGAGGTCCTCTTCGAAGAGATAACCGCAGTACGGGCAGCGGACTTTTTCGTCGTCCGTCGTTTTCCCGCAATTCTTACAGATCTTCACGATGTTATTTCTCCCTTTCGATCTTGAAACAAAATATTCGCGTTCCACATAAACCGAACCTTGTTCCTCTTTATTATAGCCGCAAACAGCGTATTTGTCAATCTTACGCGCAAAAAAAGAGGAGCGGAAGGGTCCAGAAAATTTTGGCGGCCGCGCAGAAGCGCGGCCGCGGTTTTGCCTTTTTTATTTTTTGTTGAAATTGTCCTTGAGGGATACGATCTCGGAAAGGACGAGTTTGTCCCCTTCCGTGCACTTTTTGTAATATCCCGTGCGCATCAGCTGGAAGGGCGTTCCCTCTTCCGCCTGCGCCAGGTAAGGCTCCGCCTTTGCCTGCAGGATGGTCTCGCTGTGCGGGTTCATGCGCTCGGAAAAATCCTGTCCCGCATAGTCGGCGTCGCGCAGCAGGCTCTCGTACTGACGCACCTCCGCATCCACGCAGGTATCCGCGTTGACCCAATGGATGACACCCTTGACCTTGATGCCGCTGGTGTCGTTGCCGCTGTGACTTTCGGGAATATACGAACAGAGCACCTCCGTCACGTTGCCCTCTTTGTCCGTCACGACGTCGTCGCACCGCACGATGTACGCGTTTTTCAGGCGTACGTACCCTCCTTTTTTCAACCGGAAGTACTTGGGCGGAGGGTCGAGGGAGAAGTCCGTGCTCTCGATATACAGATGCTTTCCGAACTTCACCTTGCGCGTACCCGCGTTCTCGTCCGTCTGGTTGATGTCAAAGTCCAGCTCCTCCTCCCCTTCGTAATTGGTGAGGGTGAGACGGAGCGGAGAGAGCACCGCCATCGCGCGCTCGGCGTGCGCATTGAGGTACTCGCGCACACATGCCTCGAAATAGGAATACTCGCACTCGGAATTTGCCTTGGCAACGCCGATCCTCGAACAGAAATCGCGCACCGCCGCCGCGGGGATGCCGCGGTTGCGCAGTCCCGACAGGGTGGGCATGCGCGGATCGTCCCAGCCGTGCACAAGATTTTCTTCCACCAGTTTTTTGAGGTAACGCTTGCTCATCACCGTGTTGGTGATGTTCAGCCGCGCAAACTCGATCTGGCGGGGCTTGGGCGAAAAGCCGAGCGTGATGCCGACCCAATCGTACAGCGGGCGGTGGTCCTCAAATTCCAGCGTGCACAGGGAATGGGTGACCCCCTGCAGATAGTCGCAGATGGGGTGCGCGTAGTCGTACATGGGATAGATGCACCATTTGTCTCCCGTGCGGTGGTGCGTGGCGTGCAGGATGCGGTAAATGACGGGATCGCGCATGTTGACGTTGGGAGACGCCATGTCGATCTTGGCGCGCAGGCACTTTTCGCCGTCCTTGTACTTCCCTTCCCGCATCTCCTGAAACAGGCGGAGGTTCTCCTCCGCGCTGCGGTTGCGGTACGGGCTCTCCACGCCCGGCTCGGTCAGGGTGCCGCGCGTGTTTTTGATCTCTTCCGCAGAGAGGTCGCACACGAACGCCTTGCCCTCGCGGATGAGGCGCAGAGCGTACTCGTAAATGGGTTCGAAAAAGTCGGAGGCATAGCACTCGCGCGCCCATTCGTAGCCCAGCCAGCGGATGTCCGCGCGGATGGCGTCTACAAACTCCGTCTTTTCCTTGGACGGGTTGGTGTCATCGAAAAAGAGGTTGCATTTTCCGCCGTAGCGCAGCGCCGTGCCGAAATTAACGAACATGCTCTTGGCATGCCCCACGTGCAGATAGCCGTTGGGTTCGGGCGGGAATCGCGTCTGGATGGCGGTCACTTTCCCGCTCTCGATGTCCTCGTTGATGATCTGCTCGATAAAGTTTGCCGCCTCTCCGACGGGGTTGAGTTTTTCTTCCATAAATTTCTCCAAAAGAAGTTGTTGTCAGATTTTAAAAGAACGTATGCCCGTTTTGAAAACAAAACGCTCAGGAAAGCCCCACCGTTTCGCCGTACTCGTCCACGTCGATATGTTCGGCGGCGGGGTGTTTGCCCAACCCCGGCATCAGCATGATACTGCCCGCCACGGCGACGACGAATTCCGCGCCGCCCTTGACGATGATATCGCGCACGTGCACGGTAAAGCCCGTCGGACGGGACAGAAGTTTTGCATCGTCCGAGAGGGAATACTGCGTCTTGGCAATGATGACGGGAAGTTTGCCGTAGCCGCGCTTTTCTGCGTCCGCGATCTTTTCCCGCGCAAGGTCGGAGAAGGTGACGCCCGCCCCGCCGTATACGTTTTTGACGATATCCCCGATCTTCTTTTCGATGGGGTCGTTCAGATCGTACGAATAGTGCAGCTCGCTCTTTTGCATCGCCGCCTTGCAGACGGCTTTGGCAAGCTCTTCGCCGCCCGCGCCCCCTTGCAGGAACACGTCGGTGAACACCGCCTCGGCGCCCGCCTGCGCCACGCCGCGCATCACCGCCTCGATCTCGGCGGGGGTGTCGGTGGCAAAGCGGTTCATCGCCACGACGACGGGCTTGCGGTACACGTTTTTCATGTTTTCGATGTGTTTATACAGGTTGGGCATCCCCTTTTCGAGGGCGGCAAGGTCTTCCTGTGCGAGGTTCGCCTTGTCCGCGCCGCCGTGCAGTTTGAGCGCCTTGACCGTTGCCACCACCACAACGCAGTCGGGCTGGATACCCGCCACGCGGCACTTGGTGTCCAAAAACTTTTCCGCGCCGAGGTCGGCACCGAAGCCTGCCTCCGTCACCACCCAGTCGGCAAGGGACAGGGCGGTATAGGTGGCGAGGATGCTGTTGCAGCCGTGCGCGATGTTGGCGAACGGCCCGCCGTGCACGATGGCGGGCGTACCCTCCAGCGTCTGTACGAGGTTGGGCTTGATGGCGTCTTTGAGGAGCACCGTCATGGCGCCCTCCGCTTTCAGATCGCGCGCATAGACATACTCGCCCTTTCTGTTTTCGCCTACGATGATGTTGCCGATGCGGCGTTTGAGGTCTTTTAACGAGGTAGACAGGCAGAGGATCGCCATGATCTCGGAGGCGGCGGTGATCTCAAAATGTTCTTCCCGCTCGACTCCTTCCCCTTTCTGCCCCACCGTAATGTTGCGCAGGGAACGGTCGTTCATGTCCAGACAGCGGCGGAAGTAGATCTTTTCGGGATCGATGTCCAGCTCGTTGCCGCGGAAGATGTGGTTGTCCAGCATGGCGCAGAGCAGGTTGTTTGCCGCCGTGATGGCGTGCAGATCGCCCGTGAAATGCAGGTTGATGTCCTCCATGGGCACCACCTGCGCATAGCCGCCGCCCGCCGCGCCGCCTTTGATGCCGAACACGGGCCCCAGGGAAGGCTCGCGCAGAGCGAGGCAGACGTTCTTGCCCAGGCGGCTCATGCCGTCCGCAAGCCCGATGGAAACGGTGGTCTTGCCCTCCCCAGACGCGGTGGGATTGATGGCGGTAACGAGCACGAGTTTGCCCCGCCGCTTGCGGGGCGGCTCGCCGATCTTCGCCTTGTACTTGCCGTACCGCTCGATATTTTCTTCCGAAAGCCCGAGTTTTGCGGCGATCGCGCCGATCTCGCGCATTTTGCAGCCTTTCGCTATTTCGATATCGCTCAGCATCTGTATTTCTCCCTTGTCGGCATTGTCCCTTTCATTGTAGCATACCGCCGCCGTTTTGGCAAGCGTGCGGCGGGAAACGCCCGCAAATTTCAACGCGGGAAAGGCGCGCCCCTTTCAGCCCCCGCAATCGTGCGGCAGGCGCAGTTCCTCCGCCCGCGCGGCAAACACTCCGTCCGCTTCGCAAAAGCCGAACCGCGCGAGGTCGGCGTCCCATTCGTCGCGCGCAGAGCGCACATCCAGCCCGCTCTCCATGCACTTGCGGACGGCGGCGCGCAGCAACAGTTCGCCGAAATCGTTTCCCTCGCGCACGAGTTCGCCCGCCTCGGTCAGCCCGCAGCCGCCCGCGGCGCCCTCGCCCGAGAGCACAAAATAAAACCGATAGCCCGCGCGCGGGCGGGAAAGTACGCTCAACATATATGCCATTATAACAGATTTGCGCAAAGATAGCAAAAAAACTTGTGCTTTGCGCGGCGATTTGCTATAATTTTTTCAACGATTTTTCGGGGAGGAGCCCGTTTGGACATTGTCATTGTGCAGGCGCTCGAACACATCCGTTGCGGATTTCTGAACGTCTTTTTCGGAATATTCACGGCGCTGGGCGAAGAATTCATTATCGCGGGCATCATCGCGGTGGTCTTTTTGTGCTTCGATAAGCGCGCGGGCGAACGCGCGCTGGTCGCCGTGCTGATCGCCAGCTGCTTTACCACCGGCATCAAGAGCGCGGTGCGCCGCATGCGCCCGTACACGACGGGGCGGGTGACGCGAGTGGACATCGACCTGCCGCTCATTTCCACCACCTCGCTGGACGCGGACATGTCCTTCCCCAGCGGACACTCGACGTCGTCCGGCGCCTTCTTCTCCACCCTTGCGCTCAATCACCGCACGCCGCTGCGCATCACGCTGTGTGCGGTGTTCACCTTTCTCGTCGTGCTGTCTCGGCTGTACCTTGGCGTGCACTATCCCACCGACGTGCTGGCGGGGCTGGCGATCGGCATCGGGTGCGCATTCCTGTGGGAATATGTGTGCTACCGCATGTTCTTCGGCAGGCTGTATGTGTTTTTGGGGCTCTCCCTGCTGACGCTCCCCCTGCTCTTTATCCCGCAGACGGC
>CALVHV010000093.1 GCA_944328845.1 uncultured Clostridia bacterium
TGGACATCGGACCCTCGGGCAGGCTGCTCGAACCGATGGGGAGCCTGACTTTTGAGGCGGCTTACGAGTGCTTTGCCGACGTTGTGGACGCAGGCAAGGAAGGTGCCGACCTCATCCTCATCGAGACGATGGCAGACTTGCAGGAGATGCGCGCGGCGCTGTTGGCGGCGCGCGAACACAGCGACCTGCCCGTGCTCTGCTCGATGACCTTTGAGGAGAACGGCAGGACGTTTGCAGGATGCGACCCCGTCTGCTATGCCATGACCTGCGCACCCCTCGCAGACGCCGTGGGCGTGAACTGCTCGCTCGGGCCCGCAAAACTTCTGCCCATCGTGCGCGCCATTCTCTCCGCCACGGACAAGTCCGTCCTCGTGCAGGCGAACGCGGGTCTGCCCGACGCCGATCTTCACTACGACGTGAGCGCGGAAGAATTTGCGGATGTATACCGCACCTTCCTCGACGAAGGGGTACACATCATCGGCGGATGCTGCGGCACCACCCCCGAATATATCCGTCTGCTGCGGGGCCTCGCAAACGGGCGCACCCCGCAAAAGAGAAGCGTCCCCCGCCGCTCCTGCGTCTGCTCTGCCACGCGCGCGGTGTTTGCAGACGGCGTGCGCGTGATCGGCGAACGCATCAACCCCACGGGCAAAAAGGCGATGAAACAGGCGCTGATCGCCAAAGACTATGCCTTTATACAGTCACAGGCGATCGAACAGGCGGAAGCGGGCGCAGACATCCTCGACGTCAACGCGGGACTGCCCGAACTGGACGAAAAGACGGTACTCCCCCGCCTCGTGCGCGAAGTGCAGGCGGTGAGCGATCTGCCCCTGCAGATCGACTGCGGCAAGGCGGACGCCATCGAGGCCGCCCTGCGCGTCTGTTGCGGCAAAGCCATTGTCAACTCTGTAAACGGCGAGGACAAGGTGCTTCACTCCATCCTCCCGCTCGTCAAAAAATACGGCGCGGCGGTGGTGGGGCTGACCATGGACGAGCGCGGCATCCCCAAGACGGCGCAGGCGCGCGTGGAGATTGCAGAAAAGATCATCCGCACCTGCGCGCAATACGGAATTCCGCAGGAAGACATCTACATCGACTGCCTGACCCTGACGGTGAGTGCCGAACAGGCGCAGGCCATGCAGACGCTGGAAGCCATGCGCCGCATCAAGAAAAAGTACCGCGTCAAAACGGTTTTGGGCGTGAGCAACATCTCCTTCGGACTGCCCAACCGCCAGCTCATCAACACGGCGTTTCTTACGGCGGCGCTGTTTGCGGGGCTAGACTGCCCCATCCTGAACCCCAACGTGCCCGAAAACATGCAGGCGGTGGCGGCGTTCCGCGCCCTTTCCGGCGAGGACGTCAACTGTGCCGCCTACACCGAAAAATACGGCGCCGTGAAGGTGACGGCGCAGCAGACCGTCCTTTCCCCCGCCAAGCGGGAAGAGTGCGAGGAGGACATTTTCCACGCCATCCGCAAAGGGCTCCCTTCGGCGGGCGCACTGGCGGCAAAGATGCTGCAGACGGTTGCCCCCCTGCAACTTATCGACGAATATCTTATCCCCGTCCTCAACAAAGTGGGCGAAGAGTACGAAAAGGGCACCCTGTTCCTGCCTCAGCTCATTTCCGCCGCGGAGAGCGCCAAACTTTGCTTTGACGAAGTGAAAAAGCTGTTGCCCGAAGGGGGCGCGGAGCGCGGCAAGATCGCACTTGCCACCGTTCGCGGCGACATCCACGACATCGGCAAAAATATCGTCAAAACCGTGCTGGAAAATTACGGATACAAGGTGTTCGACCTCGGCAAAAATGTTCCGCCCGAAGAGATCGTACAGCTGTGCGAGCGCGAACACATCCGCCTCTGCGGGCTTTCCGCGCTGATGACGACGACAGTGCCCGCCATGGAAGAGACCATCCGCCTGCTGCGCGAACGCTGCCCTGACTGCCGCGTAATGGTGGGCGGCGCGGTGCTCAATGCCGACTTTGCAAAAAAGATCGGCGCCGACTGGTATTGCAAGGACGCGAATGCAGACGTAAAGATCGCACAATATATCTTTGAGAACGGAAAACCCGTCCCCACCCTTTGATATTATTTATTTGTGAGGCGTATTATGACTGATACGAAAAAATATTTTGACGCCTGCGTGGCGAGCATTGCGGAGATCGTAAAATTCGACAGTTCGCAGGCGCCTGCCCTGCCCGGCATGCCCTTCGGACAGGGTACGGCGGATTGCCTTGCCTTCTTTTTGGAGCTGGCAAACTCGTTCGGTTTCGAAACGCACAACTACGACAACTACGTGGGCGAAGTCGTCTTCGGCGAGGGGGAGGAATTTGCCGTCCTCGCACACCTGGACGTCGTCCCTGCGGGCAAAGGCTGGACCAAACTGCCCTTCGGCGGCGAGATCTGCGGCGGAAAACTGTACGGGCGCGGCACGATGGACGACAAAGGCCCTGCCGTCATCTGCCTGTACTGCCTGCGTGCCCTCAAAGAAAGCGGCTTTTTACCCAAAAAGAAAATAAAACTCATCGTCGGCTGCAACGAAGAGAGCGGCTGGGCTTGCATCGACCACTACAACCGCTGTACGCATATGCCCGAGATCGGGTTCACGCCGGACGCGGATTTCCCCGCCATCTATGCAGAAAAAGGCATTTTGCACTTTGAAACGGCATTCCCCCTGCCCCGCGCCCCCTTCACTTCCCTGAATGCGGGCGAACGGGCGAATATGGTATGCGACTACGCCGTTGCAAGCGGCGCCGACGGGCGGGGCGCAGAAAAATTTGGACTGGCCTGCCACGGCGACACCGTGGAAGCGCGCGGAAAATCTGCCCACGCCTCCACCCCCGAAAAGGGCGTCAATGCGCTGGGGCATCTGCTCGCCTTTTTTGCGGAACAGGACGAGCGGGTGCGCGACGTGTGGGACATCTTTTTCGGCGACAAACTGGGGCTGCGCCGTCTGCACGACGAAACGGGCAGCCTGACCATGTCCGCCGATGTGGCACGCTACGAGGGAGAAACGCTGTACGTTACGACGGACATCCGCTATCCCGCCACGTACAAACAGGAACAGATCTGCGCTATTCTCGACAAAATGGGTGCGCCCTATACTCTGCTCCACTGCCAGGCGCCCCTCTACAACGACAAAGACGGTTTTCTGATCTCCACCTTGCAGAGAGTGTACCGCGAACAGACGGGCAGAACGGAAAGCGCCATCGCCATCGGCGGCGGAACGTACGCACGCGCCATCAAAAACGGGGCGGGATTCGGGCCGCAGTTCTCCGACGAACCCTCCACCATCCACCAAAAAGATGAGTACATCACACTGGAAAACGTGCAAAAACTGTTGGATATTTACACGTCCGCCATTTTCGAACTGACCAAATAAGCGCAGACGTACAGCGGGGCGGGGATGCAAACGCATCCCCGCCCCGCTTTCTGTTTGCTCTCTTTCACAATTTCGGCATGATCATTTTATCCCGTCCCGCAAAACTTTTTTCAGAAGGCGCACGGCGGGCACATCTGCGGGCGCCCATTCTTCCTCGTGCAGTTCGTCTGCCGAAAGAAAGCGCAGAGATTCGTGCTCCGTGCAGGTAAACTCGGAAAGAAACTCACACAAAAACGTGTACAGTGTGATGGTAAAATCGGGGTATTCGTGCCGCATTTCGAGGAAGGGAGAGAGCACGCGGATATCCGCTTTCAATTCCTCTTTGACCTCGCGCACCAGCGCGTTTTCCTGCGATTCGCCCTCTTCGATCTTGCCGCCCGCAAACTCGTATTTGTGCGCGACATAAGGGTATTTGCTCTCCCCGCGCTTTGCCGCCAGCACCTTTCCGTCCTGCACGACGACCGCGCCCACCACTTCGAGATGTTTTTTCATCCGTGCCTCCGAAAAAACAGGCTGCCGCAAGGGCAGCCTGTCTGTTTTTGAAAATTTACGTTATGCAGCAGCGACGTCGTCGTTGGCACCGGGCATGGACGCACTGCCGAAGAGCTGTTCGAAGATGCCCTTCGTGTAGCTGTCCGGATCGTCGGGAAGTTTAACTGCCGACTCATCCGTCACGCTCAGGGACACGGAAGCGTTGATGTCTGCCGTCATGGAGGGCGCCATGTCGGGCAAAGAAGCTTCCATCGAAACGGAAATATCCGCTACGATGCTGACCGCGCGCAGGAAATAGTTTTCGTCCAGAGAGAGGTACAGCGTCACATTGCCTTCACCGAAAGTGAACAGCGAAGAAGACGTCCCCTCCAGCATGGAAGCGAGCGCCTCGTGCGAGGCGGTCAGGCGGAACACATACCCGTCGCTGTCGTCCAGTTCCACTTTGACGCTGTACTGTTCGAACATATCGAACAAATTGCCCAGCGTGATCTGCTGCGTGATCTGCACAAACGAGACGTCCTCGCCCTCTTCGGGGAGAACTTCCTCTGCAAACGGCACCATTCCTCCGACAAGAGAGCCGATAAAGGCAGAAACAGAAGAAACCGTTTCCTTCCCTTTGAGTTCGATCTCATCCTCTCCCGATTTGAGAGCGAGATCGGCATAAAAAGTCCCGTCGGGAGCCAGGCAAAGATCGCCCTGCGCCGTACCGCTGCCCCCTTTTTCGCCCGAAACGGAGAGGCCTGCATTCTTCAGGCTGAAGGACATGCCGCCGAAGGCGATGTCTTTTTCCGTCTCGTCCAGAGCGAGGGACAGAGCGCCTTCCGCATCCAGATCGAGGTCGACGGACGTTGCCGCAGCCCCCGAACCGATGGTAAGAGAGAAGTCTCCGCCCGTCTTTGCCGAAAAATGAAGCGCCCAGTTCTCTTCCTGCGTATCGCCGAGCACCGTGCTCAACGTAACGGCAGAAAGAGCCGTTCCCAAGCCTTCTTTATCCACTTCTTCGTAATTGCCGCTGATGGAACCGTCTTCATTGACGCCGCCCGGATCCAGCGGAGCAACGCATGCAGAAAGCATGCCTGCCGAAAGCACCAGAACGGACGCCGCCGCCAAAGCAAACAACTTTTTCATCCGAACTCCTTTTTGCGCACAGGGCGCAATGCTGGTATTTGACAAACGGATCTTCTCCGTTTGTCATCTTTATTATAGTATGAAACGGCGCTTTTGTCAAGTCAGTATTTTTTTCGGTTCCCGCCGCCTGCAAACGGTCAGTGAACGAGGCTGCCGATCTCGGCGTTTTCCGCCGCAAACAGGACGTGGCAGACGCCGTCCGTATCCGTAGAAGCGAGCAGCATCCCGTTGGAATACTCGTTGCCGAACTTGTGCGGTTTGAGGTTGACAAGCACGACGATCTTTTTGCCGATCAGCTGTTCGGGCTCGTATTGGTCCGCAATGGAAGAGACGATGACCCTCTCGCCCACCCCGTCGTGCAAGGTGAGCTTCATCAGCTTGTTCGTCTTACGCATGGGTTTTGCCGCAAGCACCTTGCACACGCGCAGATCGCACTTTGCAAAATCTTCCGACTCGATCTGCTGTTTGACGGGTGCGGGCTCGGCAACGTATTTTTCCTCCGCGGGCGTGCTCTCTTCCGAAACTGCGGGAGCGGGCGCCTCCTCTTCCCTTGCGTCGGGGTCCTCCGATTCGGGCAGGGAGAAATCGAGCAGGGAAAGATAGCGCGAGGACTCCACCGCAAACAGGTACAAATACAGGCGCGGCCCCTTGTCGCGGGCGAGAATGAGGTTATACACGTCCTTAAAGAATTTGCTCTGCACTTCCTTGAGGGCGTTTTTATCCTCCGTCTTGTCGGGATAGATGCGCTTGGGAATGGCGTACAGCTCCGCCTGCAGCGAATCGAGCGTGTACCCGCCCTGCGCGACGTAATCTTTCAGCTGAGCGACGCATGCGCGCTCGCTTTCGTTCATCGTGCGCCAGTACGGCCAATTGCGCTTTTTGAGGATGATGTACTCGCTTTCGGGCGAGCAGGTCTTCAGCCAGAACTTTGCTTTTTCGAAACGCTCGGAAAACTCGGAGATCTTGAAGGGGGTGCCGATTTTTTCGAACAGCTTTTCCATCATCTCCTCGTTGAAGTTGACGACGGAACCCAGATCGACCAGCTGTCCCATCGGCACGGGAACGACTTCCCTGCCTGCGATAAGGCAGTTTTCCATCACGCGGGTGACCGTCTCGTTTGCCTCTCCTGCGCGGTATGCCGTAAGCATCTTGTCAAACTCGAAATATTGGCGCAGGATCTCGTCCGAAAGGCAGAAATCGAAGGCTTTGAGAGGTTCCGTCTTGGCGTACAGCCACAAAATCACTTCCGGCTGGTACAGTTTGAGCAGGAAATCGGGGGTCATGTTGAAGCCGGACGAACCGCTCATCTTGCCCACGCTGCCCTTGATGCCGATAAACTCGTAGCCCTGGAAAAGGGGCGCGGGATAACCGAACACCTCGCGGGAGACGTCCTTTGCCGTGTCGTAACTGCCGTTTTTGGAGGCGTGGTCCTTGCCGCCCGGCTCGAAGTCCACCCCTTCCGCCAGCCAGCGCATGGGCCAGTCCACCTTCCACTGCAGCTTGCAGTTGAAATCTTTGGTAAAATCGAAATCCCCCTCGCAGCCGCATTCGCACACATAGTGCGCCTTGGTGCAGTCCTCGGAAAGGGAAGTGATCTTCGTGCTGTCCTTGCCGCAGTTCGGGCAGAAGATGCTGACGGGATAATAGTTGTCCCGCTCCCCTTCCGCCGCGTCCTGCGTGCGGTGGGAATCGAGGATGTCGAAGATCTTCTTGCGGTTTTTCAGCGCAAAAATGACGTGCTGCGCATACCTGCCGCTGCGGTATTCCTTGGCCTGGAAATGGAATTCCATCTCGATGCCGAACTTTTTGAGGGACTGCATGAACTCCTTTTCAAAATGCGCGGCGTAGCTTTCGCAGCAGCCGAACGGATCGGGGATATCCGCATAAGGATGCCCGATATATTTCTCAAAAGAGTTGTTGCCGAGATGGTCCGCAACGTTTTTGGGCACCTTGCGCAGGCGGTCGTACTCGTCCCACGAAAAGAGGAGCTTTGCCTTTTTACCCCGCTTTTGCAGGGCAAGATAGACGAAATAGCTGGTGGCAATGTCGCGGAAGTTTCCGATGTGCACCGAACCCGAGGGGGAAATGCCCGCGGCGCACACATACTCTGCTTTGTTCGGATTGCGGCGGATGATCTCGTCCGCCAATTTGTCTGCCCAATACATACGATCTTCTCCTGAATGGTTTGCTTGCTTTGTGATTTCTGCTATTATAACATATTCCGCGGGCAAAAATCAAACCGTATGCGGCAGAATCGAAAAAAAACTCCGAAATCGATTTGCAAACGGGGACAAGTATGGTATAATAGCCGGTGTTGAATATGTGAGGTGTCAAGATGAAATTTACGCGCGGACTCAAGGACGGGCTGCCCATCGCTCTGGGATACGTTTCCGTGGCGTTTGCCTATGCCGTACAGGCAGTGAACCAGGGCTTCCCCTTCTGGTTCCCTATCCTCGTTTCCGCCACAAACTTTACGGGAACGGGACAGTTTGTGGGAACGAACCTGATCGCCGCGGGGGCAAACCTCGGGATCCTTTTTGCGACCCTGCTGGTCATCAATATCCGCTATACCCTGATGTCTTTTGCCTTGGCGCAGAAGCTGGAAGACGGGTTTCCGCTTTGGAAGCGGGCGATCGTCGCCTTCGGCGTTACGGACGAAAATTTTGCCGTGGCGATACGCCAGCCGCACAAGCTGACCTTCCCCTACCTGCTGGGGCTGATGAGCTGTTCTTTTTGCGGATGGCTGGGCGGAACGGCGCTGGGCGCGGGCATGAGCGAGCTTTTGGAACTGCTGCTGACGGGCGGCGCGCACGTCTACTACGAAATGCTGATGAGCGCTCTCAGCATCGCTCTGTACGCGATGTTTGTGGCGATCGTGCTTCCCCCCTCCCGCGAAGATGTACATATCCTGCTGCTCGTGCTCCTTTCTGTGGCGGCGAGCTGCGTGTTCTATTTTGTACCCGTACTTGCAAACCTTCCCGCAGGGCTCAACATCATCCTCTGCTCCATCGCCTGCACGGCGGTGATCGCCGCTCTCTTCCCGCACAAGGAAGAGGAAAAGAATGAAACGGCGGAAGGAGGCGGACAATGAACGCGACCCTCTCCGATATGCTGATCGGCTGCCTGGTCATGTTTGCAGTGACCTATGCGACCAAAGGCATCACCCTTCTATTTGCCAAAAGAGAGATCAAGAGCGCGTATATTCGCTCCTTCTTGTACTACCTGCCCTACAGCGTGCTTGCGGTGATGGTGTTCCCCACCATCCTCTTTTCCACAGCCTCCCTCCTGTCCGGCATTGTGGGAACGGCGGTGGCACTCTTATTGTCCTTTTTCAAAAGAGGGCTCCTGCCCGTCTCTCTGGCGAGCATCGCCGCCGTCTTTTTGACCGAATTTCTGATCTACGTACTGTAAAAATACGGACAGCGCCCCTTGCGCAGCCTGCGCAAGGGGCGCTGTTTCTTTTGCAAAAAACCGCTGCAAAAGTCCTTGATTTGCAAACCGTTTGCGGCGGCTCGAAAAAAGTTTTTCGAGTCAAGACCACCCATTACGAGTGGTTTTTGCAAGCCAGTCAAGACCACCCGTAAAACGGGTGGCTTGCACAAGCCCTAAAAGGGCTTAATACTTGCCGGGCTCACGCCCTCG
>CALVHV010000094.1 GCA_944328845.1 uncultured Clostridia bacterium
TTTTTTCTTTTCAATTCTTACTCATCGGCATAGCCTCTTTGGAACCACCCGTTTAACGGGTGGTTTTCGCAAGCCAATAAATTCTGCCGCCGCCTTCCGCGGCGGCAGAGTCTATTGCCTTTTGAATTGCTTCCGTACAGTCCGTCACGCCATCCGCAACGGCACCAAAATCCAAAATATTTTTCATATTCTGTCACCAGCCGAACGACACCTTTGCCGTTTCGCCTTTTTTCAATGTGATCTTCTTTTCCGTCGTTTGATCCGCAAATGTTCCTCTGCCGCACGCGACCGACAGCTCGCCGTCTTTGGATGCCGTGATCTCCGCCTCGGCAACACCGTCTTTCCATGAGATGTCTGCGGTATAACCGCCGCGCGCGCGGATCCCCTTTACCTGTCCGTTCGCCGCCCACGCGTCTGGAAGAGCAGGCAAAAGCACGATACCGTTGCGGTCGGAATAAACCATCATCTCGATAACGGCCGCAGCAAAGCCCATGTTCGCATCGATCTGGAAGGGCGGCTTGCCCGATACGACAAATTTAAGGGATACGCCCATGTTCCGCCAGTCGTTGTGATATGTAAAGAGATTTTGCCCTGTACAGAATCGAAGCAACAGTTCCAGACAATTCAATGCCGCGTTGCCGTCCTGCAAACGGGCATAGATATTGGACATATGCGCCAGGCTCCAGCCCGTTTGGGATTTGAGCCCGATCACGAGCCGTTTTTCCACTGCCGTTCGGATCCAGCCGAAAACTTCAGGATTTGTCTTTTTATTGACCTCTAAGCCGGGGAAAAGCGGATAAATGTGCGAAAGATGTCTGTGTTTGTAATTGTCTGTAAAGTCGGGATGCAGCCATTCTTTCATTGCCCCGTCTTCATTCTTTTCGTAAGCAGGGATCTGTGACAGCATCCGCTTCCAGACCTCCTCCTTTTCGTCACGGACCCCCAGAATGTTTTCTGCCTCCAATAAGTTGGAGAGCAGCTCTTTCAGCGCCGCAAAATCCATCGTGGCGTTGATGCTGACGCTCAGATATCCCCTGCCCGCACCGTTGGCACGGTTTTCGGGGGAATTGCTCGGCCATGATTTCAGTTTGCCGTTTTCCACCTGCATGAAATCTTCGTAGAACAGCGCCGCTTCTTTCATGAAGGGATACGCGTGTTTCCGCAAAAATTCCGTATCGCCCGTGTACAGGTAATAGTCGTAAAAGATACCGGAGATCCAGGACGAACTTGCCGTCCAGTACAAAACGTGCGGCTGAAGGTTCTGTTTTTTCCCGCTCTGGTTGTCCATGAACAGCGGCAGCAATATACCGCGGCAGCCGTAAAGCTTTCTGGCATTTTCACGAAAATCGTCCATGAACCGCTCGTACAGCGAAAACAGCGGCAAGATCGTCTCGCAGAGGTTGCCCTGCATTGCCTGCCAGTATTCCATCTGAATGTTTTCGTTGTTGAAAAATGTACAGCACCAGGCAGGATAATAAGAACCGTTCCAAACTCCCTGCAAATTTGCCGGCAATTTGCTGCCGTAAGAGGAAGAGATCAACAGATATCTTCCGAAATTTGCCATGCGTTCCACCAGTGCTGCAGGAACCTCGCCCGAATACGCCTTCAACAGCAGATCTTCGTTGCTTTGATCGCTGCCTTCGGAAATTTGCAGAGTCATACGGGAATAAATTTTCGAAAACGCCTCGCAATGTTCTTCGAAAATCTTTTCGTACGGCTCGTTTACGCAGATCTCTTCATCCCTGTCTGACGGTCTGACACACACCGCAAGCAAGATCTCTTTGCCGCTGATACGGACATGGTCGCCGCAGAAAAACTCTTCCCCGTTCATTTCGGGGCCGTCCCTGCGGACAGGACTGATCCGACAGGAATCCCCGCGCAGAACTTTCATGCGCGCGCAGAATTTTGTGCCCTGCCTTTCGCCCTGCGCAAATGCTCCGTTTTCAAAGATGCGATAGCTGTACGTACCTTCTTCCGGACAAATATTGCCCGCAAAATCCAGCCTGTCCGCGCCGTCATGCGGCTCGAACACCGCGCGCAGTTTGATGCAGTCTTCCCCCGTAAAACGGATAAATATCAGATCATATTTTTGAGAAACAAATATTTCCCGACAAAATTTTTGATCGCCGTCATTCCATTTTACGCGCACAATGCCGTGACGCATATCCAGTTCGCGACGGTATCCCGTACAGGCATTGCATACTTTCTGCGTAAAGTGCAAGTCAAACGTGGGCATATAAAATCCCGTACCGACATTGTAGCCATGCTCGGTAAGACAGCGGGTATACCACCCGTTTGCCCGGTCGTATTCCCTCCGCGACATCATGTCGCGGAGGGGCTGTAACTCGTTGGATATATCGGGAATTTCGGCGTTGCTCTGCCTGCTGTAAATTTGTTCGTGATTGAGTGCAATGCGTTCATCGTACACACAACCATAGACCAGCGCGCCCATCTTTCCGTTGCCGACCGGCGTTGCATCAGTCCATGCCGTTGCCGGCATTGCATTAAACATCGTGTCTCGCTTCATCCCTACTCTCCCGCTCTGTAAGCTTTTTTATTGTACGTCCTTTCTTTTTTTGAACATTATGCCGCCGGCAAGAACAAGCATCGTTGCCGCTGCAGCGATCGCAGAGCCGCCGACGATACCCGAGCAGCCGCCTTTCGTCTCGTCGCCTTTGTCTCCGCCCGGAGTTTCAGGTACATAGTTATCGTTTGTTCCCGTTACAGTAAGCGTTGCATTTGCAGCCGTGACGTTGTCCTGACGGGTAAAGGTGTAGCCTTCTTTGGTGATAACGATGCTCACCGCACCCATCACGTCGTTCAACGTATATGTGCCGTCTCCGTTATCCGTAAACTCACCGACCTGCGTAACCCCTTTGCGCGCAATGACTTTAGCACCCGAAACAAGATTCCCCTGCTCATCTTTGAGCGTGAGAGTGATATTATACCCTTCTTCGATGGTAGCCGTCTTATTGGTTTTGCTCAACGTGAGAGCAGGGTATGTCTTATCGCCGACCGTTGCGATCAGCTTAACGACGCCTTTCAGGTCTTCAAAGACAAACGTGGACGTTTCTGTGTCAAACTTGGCCTGCACTTCTTTTTCCGTTCCGTCGAAATCGACAAGTTTGAAGGTTGCTTCGCTTGCATACTGCCCGTTTTCCTGCATGATCTGCACATTGGCATCATACGTTTCAAAATACGCAAATTCGTCCAGATATACAGCCGAAGATCCCGTGACCTGGAAAAGAAGGTCACACGCTTCCACCGAAATGATGTCCCCTTCGTGTTTTACTTCTTCCTCTCCGTTGACGGAGGTATATCCTGCCTTATTGATCTCATCGAAACGGAACGCAACCAGCACCGAAACGGTCTGCCACTCGTCCGTAAGAGTCACCGCTTCGCTCAGAACCTGAGGATGCGTCCAGCTGTCCTGCGTTTTGCAGGGAAGAATATAACCGATGCTCAGCGTTGCGCCTTCGGTTGCCGCCTTTGCACGCACCTGCAGATAATAATTTGTTCCGTCTACTTTGAATGCGGAAACGGGAACACGGTACATCAGTCCGCCCGTCGCATCCGCCGCACCCGTTCCGCGGATGAGAAGGCTTCTCTCTCCGTCGTATTGATCGAGATTGGTCAAAGAAAATTCTGCGCTGCCCGTCATTGTGAGAACGCCTGCATCATATCCGCTCTCCACACTCGGATTCGGGACGATATTGTCCTGATAAGAAATCGGCGTTTTGGGTATTTTCAATACGATATCGGCCGTTGTGTTCGCAGACGAAACGCTTGCAAACGCATTGAGGTATCCGTCTTTGGAAACGGTTATTTCAGCTGCGGTAAACAGTTCGAACGTATAAGAACCGTCCCCGACATTTGTCGCAGAGACAGGATTCCCGCCGACGTTTGCCGTAACCGCCGCATCCGTAACAGCATTCCCCTGTTCATCTTCTACATTGACCGTTGCAGTATAAGAGCTTGTGGAAATTTCGAACGACGTATTTGTGTATGTTACGACGATATCCTGCTGCGTAAGCGTCTTTCCGTCTTTGACTGCCGTAATTTTGTACTGATCCGCAACGTTTGCAAACTCCAGTCCGGAAACAGTATAAACGCCGTCTGCATACGTTACCTGCGGCTGGGTCGCAAGTACATTCCCCGCGCTGTCTTTCACGGTAAGCGTTGCGCCTTCCACTGCCGTTGCGCCATCCATAAGCCTGATCGTTGCATTCCTGAGGGAAGTGGTCTCTTTCAGAGAGAGGTCGTCCACAACAAAATCGACATTCCCCGTCGAACCGATCTCGAAAGCAAGGCGAGGGAGCTCCGTCTTGCCGGACAAGGCACCCAATTCGGCACTCGTCCCGTTGATACAGGAATACATCTTTCCGCCCTCGGCATAGAAAGCAAAGGTCGTTTCAAAGAACTGCCAGCCGTCTTCGCTGCTGAACGGAGCCGTCCAGGGAAGAATGGAGGCACGATCGTTTGCCCAGTTAGAACCGCCGTCGCTGCCCCAGACCACCATTTCCGTGGAGAACTGCTGATCTGCCTCCACAAGGCTCTTGACGTACGCGCTGTATTTGTAGAACTGCCCCATTTTGAAGAAGGACATCTGTTCCCCTTCATTCAGGACAAAACGCGTCCAAACGCCGTTGATCTTAAGAGCTTTTTCGCCGGAATGAATATCGTCGGGATAATCCGTCTTGTTATAGAGAACGTGCGTTCCGCCGGACGCCTCCCAGCCCGTAAATGTCCCTTCAAATCCGCCATTCAAAAAATATTCCGTATCCGAAACCGCAGCGGAGGCAAACACAAGGCCGCATACCGTGCTTGCGGCAAATGCCAGCGTCAGCACAAATAAACTGATCAGTTTTTTTATTCTTTTCATTTTCCTCTCCTTATTTCTGTTTCGACGCCAGATACTCGTTCAACTGGCGTTGTTTTTCCGCAATGATCTCATCCGCGCCCGCCGCTTTCAGACGCTGACGGAATTCCTCCAGTTTTGCGTCTTTATCGACAAACTCAGCGCTTGCCAACGCGCTCATATACTCGTTGGTCACGGCACGGCAATCCGCGATCTTCTGTTTTACCGAAGTTGCATCGAAGTTGAATCCGATCAGACCCGTCATAGGCGTCTCGGCATTGATCTGTTTCACCTGTTCCCACACATCATCAGGCTGTCCGGGCTGCAACAGAGAGATAAATTCGGAGCCCAAGCCCCAGCCGAATTGCGCGTTGTTATAACCGGATCCGTCTACATATTGCAGAATACGGTTAGAATTTTCGGGGTCTTTGATATAATGTACGTCTTCCACGCCGAACTGCAAAAGGTTATGCACTTCGGGATTGGTGCGCATCAGTTCAATAAACTTCATGGCGCGCGCAGGGTTTTCGGACGTGGAGCTGATGGCGTTCATCGTTCCGATGATATAGCTCGTAAAGTAATGAGGATCGGAAAGCTTTACACAGGTATCCTGACGATAGCCCGGTTTCCAGTTGCTTTCAGGCGTAATGTCATATGCCGAGCCGCTCTTTAAAAAGCCCGCTTCTTTCCATTCATACACCTGGTCGATCATCTCTTCGTATTCTTCCGTTTCGAACTGATTGACGACGGTATATGTATCATCGTTGATGTTGACGACGCCCGGCGTGGATATTCCCGTGCAGAGGTTATCGAATCCGTACAGATTCTGCAAGGTGGATTCTGTATCCAGTCCCGAGATCCTGCCTCCTGCGCCGCGATTCGTTTCCTTCATCCACGTAAGATATTCTGTTACAAACTCGAAGGCAGATTTGCCCTGTTCTTCAAAACCTGATAAACGTTGTCCGTCTTGGTGCCGGGATAAAATTCATTCAGATAATCACCGATGTGCAGAGAGGTGCGGAAATCCAAACCGAAACTTCTCGGATAGATCTGTTCGTTGATAGATCCGTAGATCTTACCGTTTACGCGCGCCTGATCCCACATGTTCTGATCGATCCCCGCCCATGTCTCGGGGGCATAGGTCGGAAGCAGATAGTCAAGCGGCAAAAATGCCTCGCGCTGTACATTGGTAATATAGGGATTGATCTCGGGTGAAGTGAAACAAACATCGAACTTGACCGTCGCCGCAATCGCACCGGAGACCTTGGATGTGTACTCCGCCAACGTATAAGCATAGATATCGATGGTAGAATTGATCTCTTTTTTGAGAATTTTATTGAGAGCGTTTTCTACCGTTGTAATGTCCTGCGGGGGATTTGCATCGTTATAAACCATATAATATACGATCTCATAGGGCTCCCCGTCATCTTCAAAAACTTCCTGCAGGTCCCCCACCTGTCCGCAAGAAGAGACTGACAGGACCAGGGACAGCATAAGCACTGCCACGAAAAACCAACTGATTTTTTTCATCAAAGACCTCCTTATATTATCTGTTTCCGATCCGTACGGATGTATCGGAAATCATTTACTTTATAAATGGCGCAATACGGAATTCCGGACTTTCCGCCGCCGCACATTCAGCCTTTTACAGAGCCGGACGTAAGTCCGCGCACAAAATATCTCTGGAAAGCGGCAAACAGGCACAGCATAGGCGCCGTTGTTGCCAATGCAATGGCATACACCACCGTGGCTTCGGGGATCTTATAATCGGACATATCCAACCCTGCAAAGCCGTTTTCCTGCGCATACTTTAAAAATTCGATATAGTTCGTGATGCGCGTAAGATACAGCGCAACCGGCACGATGTCCTCCGTATACAGCATCGCCGTGGAAGGGTCGTTCCAATAAGTGAGCACCGAATAAAAAGTAATGGTTGCAATGCCCGGAAGGATGAGCGGCGTTGCGATCTTGCTGAACACCACAAACTGATTGGCGCCTTCCAGCCGCACCGATTCGTACAGTTCTTCGGGAAGTGCAGAATAGAACGCCCGCAGCATGATGATGTGCCCGACCATGACCGCAGGAGAAAGGATAAGCACCCAGTATGTATCGTAGAGCATCAGGTAGTTGCGGTACAGTATATACTGCGGAATAAACCCTGCGTTGAACATCACGGTAAACATCAGATACACCGTGATCGCTTTTCTGTAACGGAAATAGCTGCGCGAAAGGGCAAACGCGACCATGCTGCAAAGCAATACGTTGATGATCGTTCCGACGACCGTTACCAGAATGGAAACGCCGTATGAGATGAGCATCTCTTCCGGATACATGAACACGACGCGGTAGGCATCCAACGTAAATTTACGCGGCCACAGGCGCACGCCGTAATCCGTAATGGCATCCGAGTTGCTCAAAGACCCTGAAATAAGCGTCACGAACGGGATCAGCACCAGCAACATGAACACGATGATGGTACCGAACAGGACAATGCTTTCGAAGGGAGTATAAATACTTTCGTATGCTTTCGGCTTGTTTTTCATTTCCTCCCTCCTCAGTACAACGACTCGTGCGAAACTTTCTGGCACACCTTGTTGGTAATGATCGTGAGGACCAACCCCACAACACCTTGTACCAGACCCGTTGCGGTACCGATGGAATAATCCCCTTCCGTACGCAGAGCTCGGAACATATATGTCTCGATGACGTCCGTTTTAGGATAAAGCGCCGCCGCATTGTTGGATACGAAATACACCATGTTGAAATCCACTTTTAAAATATTGGCGGACGACATGATAATGTTGAGTATAAAAAACAGGATATTTTACAGAATTATCCGATTTACTATTGTCAAACCGGTGACAGGTATGCTACAATGAAAAAAATTTTTATTGGGTGAAGAGATATGAGTTTTTTTGAAAGCCTGTTTCATTCAACCGGTTTTTCTTTGGAATGTTGTGAAGACCGAACCGTGGGTTCGCACGCGGACCGAAACGCCCCTGATTTTTACGATTGGAACAGTTCACCTTCCCGTCCTTTTCAGCTTTTGGACCATAACCGTCTCTATTATATCCAACAAGGTTCTGCCAACGTCATCACTCATAAGGATACGGTAGATCTGACAGAAGGGTACGTTTACCTCTTCCCATCCAACAGCATCGTTGCCACGCGCTGCGCAGACAAGATGCGGCATTCCTATGTGCACTTCCTGATGACCTCCCCTTTCAACTACTTTAACATCCTGAATATGCGCAAGAAATACCGTGCCGATGAAAATACAAAAAGGCTGTTTGAAAAGCTGATCGAGCTGTTTTCTTCGGAAAACCCCATGGATAAAATTCTGATGCAGGCCTATTTTCTGGAACTGCTTGCGCCTTTCTTCGACGGAGCGGAACTTCTCAACCAGAACGTCCTGCGGTTTTTCTCCGTCCTTTCGTTCATCGATTCGCATCTGGATAAAGATATCTCCGTGCTGCAGCTCGCCAACATCATGAACCTGGATACCGTCTACTTTTCCAATCTGTTCTGTTCCACTTTTAAGCTGCCGCCGATCCAATATATCCAAAACAGTCAAGACCACCCGTAAAACGGGTGGCTTGCACAAGCCCTAAAAGGGCTTAATACTTGCCGGGCTCACGCCCTCG
>CALVHV010000095.1 GCA_944328845.1 uncultured Clostridia bacterium
GTGCCTGCGCTATTTCTTTTTCTTGCAGGGAAAGCGCCTGCACCCGTTCGGAAAATTTGTTTTTCCGTTCGGATGCTTCCTGATATTTTCTGCGCAGTTCCTCACGTTTTTTCCGCTTTTGGACAAGGGCGGCGGCATCCTGTTTTGCCGAATCCAGCCTTGCAAGGCGGACGGTGATCTCCTCCGTCTGCGCGGTATTTTTCTCCCCGTCAAAACTTTCGGAAAGCTCTTTTTCCTGTCTGTCCGCCTGTTCCAGCTGCGCCGAAGCCGCCGCACAGGCAGACTCCGCCGCGGAAATCTCTGCCGCAAGTTTCTTTTGCTGTCCGTCCAGTTCAAAAATCTCCTTTGCGGACGGATACCGAGCCAGCTTTTCCTTCAGCGCGCGAAACTCTTCTTCCTGCGCGAGCAGCTTTTGCAGGCGAAGAGAGAGCTCCTTTCGCCTGCCCGTGCGCTCGTACGCCGCTTTCAGCGACTGATGCGCCTTTTCGAAATCGGAAAAAGAAGCATCCAGGCGCGCTTTCTGCGCGGCGAGTTCCTCCACTTCTTTTTCAAGCCCCTGCAGAGTCCCTTCATCGAGCTGTTCGTAGCCTTGCAGCGCTCCCGAACATCTGTCAAAATCCGACCGAACGGCGTCCAGTTTCTTTTTGATACGCGCATTGAGCAGTTCGCCGTATTTATCCAATCCGAACAGGCGGGAGATGAGCTTGAGCCTTTCGCCCCGCTCTGCCTTGACGAACTGGGCAAATTCTCCCTGCGGAAGCGCGATGCATTTTTTGAAGTCCTCAAAGGACAGCCCCACGATCTCCTGGATCTTCTGGTTGGTGTTCTTCACCCCATCGCTGACGGGCAAAATGCGCTCTCCGTCCAATTCGGACAGAGTAAGGCTCTGCATGGAGTTTTTCTTTTTGATCTCCCTCTCGATGCGGTAGCGCCTTCTCTTCCCCTCCCATTCAGTGCAGAAATCGAAGGTAACGTTCGCCTTGTCGCAATGATAGTTGATGATCTCGTTCCCGTTTCCGCCGCGCGTCCTGTCGATGCGCCCGTACAGGGCAAAGATCATTGCGTCCAGAATGGTGGTCTTGCCGCTGCCCGTATCTCCGAAAATGCCGAAGATCCCGCCCGAAAGCAGTTTGTTGAAATCAATCTCCGCGCGTTTGGAAAAGCTGTTGATACCGCAAAAACTCAGATATTCAGGTCTCATCGCAGCCCTCCGTCAGGGAAAGAAAGAGCTCGGTCAGTTCGTCGGACGGCTCCTGCGCAAATTTTTTGCGATAAAAGGTCTTAAAGAGTTCGGAATCGGACAACTGCTTCAGCGAGACCGCCTCCGCGACCTGCCCCTCCTGCGAAACTTGCGGCAAAATCAGAACAATGCCCGCGTTCGCTTCCCGCAGTTCGCGTACCTGCGAAGAGAGCAGCGGTTCCTTGAGAAAGACGGTGAGTTCGATGTAGCAGTCCGGATAATTTTTGACCAGCTCCGCCGCGGCGGCAACGCCGTCCGCCTGCAGACGGACAAGCTGTTTCCCCGCGGTCAGTTCGATACGGCGCTCGTTTTGGACTCCTTCCCTGCCGAGGTCAAAGAGAACGACGCTCTTTTTGGCGCCCGCCTCGTCGAAAGCGTATTGCAAAATCGAGCCGCTGTACACCACGTTGCCGCGAAAGCTCTGCCGCTTATGCAAGTGGCCGAGCGCGGTATAGTCGCATTGCGGCAGCGCGCTGAGCGGAACGGCACGTGCCCCGCCCAGGTCGATCTCCCGTTCGCCTTCGCTGACCGCACCCCCCGCAATAAAGAGATGGGAAAGAAAGACGGAAGGGAGCCCCCTTTTATTTTCCGACTGCCCGGCGTTCATCCAGCGCTGCATTTTGTCTAAAAACTTCTCGTCCGGATTTTTATCCTCTTTCAGCCGCGCCTCATTGGGATACGGCAGGACGTTGACGAACACTTCCTCCTCGCCCGAACGAAACACGATATGATTTGCCCCTGCTTCCACGGGAAAAACGCGCCTGTTTTGGCAGAGTTTGGGGATATGCCCTGCATTTCCGTACACATAGATTCCCAGTTCTTCCGAAAGGGCTGTGGCGGCGGTCAGGCGGATGTTGTCGTCATGGTTCCCGCTGATGAGCAGAACACAGCGTTCCTCACCCGCGATCTTTTTGACAGATTCGTAAAAGAGGTCTTCCGCTTCCGCCGAGGGAAGAAAGGTATCGAACACGTCGCCCGCCACCAAAACGAGATCGACACTCTCTCTGTCGCAGATGCTCGCGATCTCTTCGAGAGCGGCCCTTTGCTCGTCCAGACGGTCTCTGCCCGCAAGCCGTTTTCCTATATGCCAATCGGATGTGTGCAGAATTTTCATACCTTCTCCGCCTGAAAAAATTTGAGGGTTTTCGGGGTAAATACCTTGCTTTCCCGGCAAATAATTTATATAATAGTATAGCGCATCTTACCAAATAAATCAAGCGTTGCGCGGAGTTTCTCATGGGATTTTGTACATACTCGAAAGAGTTCTCCCTCTCCTCCTTTACGGGAATCGAGAACCAATTCATCACAAAATATATGCCGATGGCAGACGGCGAGGCGGTAAAAGTTTATCTGTTCGGGCTGTACCTTTGCCAGAACGTACAGGAAGAATACACACTGGCGGAAGCGGCAAAGACGCTCAACTGCACGGAAGAAAAAATTGCCGACGTGTTCCGTTTTTGGGAGGATTTCGACCTGCTGGAGATCGTATCCCTGCAGCCTTTTTCCGTCCGATATTTCCCCGCCGATTACGCCAAGGGAAAGCCTAAGCGCATCCGCACGGAAAAATACAGCGAATTCAACAAAGCAGTCCAGTCGCTGATGCCGAAAAGGATGATCTCCCCTTCCGATTTTATGAAGTATTTTTCGGTGATGGAAGAGTATTCCATCAAACCGGAGGCGATGCTGCTCATCGTGCGCTACTGCGTCGATCTGAAAGGCGAAAATATCGCTATCAACTACATTTTACAGGTCGCCAAAAACTTTGCGGGAGAGGGCGTAACCACCGTCGAACAGATCGAAAACAAGCTTTCCGACTACCTCGTGAAAAGCGGCGACATTTCCGCCGTCCTGCGCGCTATGGGCTCTTCCAAAAAACCAGAACCGGACGACTATAAACTCCTTAAAAAATGGACGGACGAACTTGGCTTCGAACTCCCCGTCATCATATATACGGCCGGCCTGTTTAAAAAGGGCGGACTGAACAAACTGGACGAGGCCCTGCAGGAATTATATTCCAACAAAAAATTTACTCAAAACGAGATCAAAGAATTCCTTTCAAGAAAAACAGAGATCCGCAGTCTGACCCTTTCCATCGCCAAAGAACTGGGTGTATACTGCCAGGTCATCGACACCTATACGGACAATTTCGTCAGCAAATGGCTGGCGGCAGGCTACGAAGATTCTTCCCTGCTGCAACTGGCAAAATACTGTTTCCGCAGGGAGCGCAAGTCGTTCGAGCGCATGGACGAACTGATCTCCAAACTCGTCTCCCTCGGCGTCATTTCCGCGGACAGCATCGTCGGCTATATGGAAAACGAAGCGCGCGAACAGGAATTTGCGGGACAGGTACTCAAAACGGCGGGCATCTCGCGCCGCGTGAACAACTGGGACAGGGAGTGTCTGCGCAACTGGCGCAACTGGAATTTTTCGGACGAAATGATCCTGAAAGCGGCGGAGACGGCGGTGGGAAAAGCGAGCCCCATCCCCTACATCACCTCCGTCCTCTCCTCCTGGAAATCCCGCGGCATCTTTGCCGCCGAGCAGCTGGGCAAAGAACAGCCGCGCGAAAACTATTACCAAAAACAGCTGCGCGAAGAACACGACGCAGAATTTCGGAAAAAAGTACAAAATTATTACTTTAACCTGCGCGAACGCGCCCGCGACATTGCCGATCACTACCTCAAACGTGCGCACAGCAACGAGGCTTTCCGAAAAAACGAAGAGGAGATCAAGAGCACGGAGATCCGACTCGCAAAGGCAGAAGCCCTGGGCGGAGACACTTCCGAAGCGGCTTCCGCGCTGAAAAAACTGAAGAGCGAGCGCGCCGCCCTGCTAAAAAGCATGCAGCTCACCGAAGAGATGCTTGTCCCCAAATACCGCTGCAAAAAATGCAACGACACGGGCTTTGACGCAAACGGAAACGTCTGTTCCTGCTACCGCGAGTTTGTGGAAAACGCCTCCGACGAAAAAAAGCTTGCCAACATCCTCGACGTGTATTCCAACATCGATATGTAAAAAGAGATCCCGCAGACTGCGGGATCTCTTTTTATATCCTTTCGTAAACGGGGATCTCCTCGAGAGGCGCGGCGGCGCGGATACGCGTCCCGCCGCGGTAAACCTTTCCGTCGCGGATGTCTCTCCATTTCCCCTTCGGGAGCCACACTTCTCTCTCCCGCACCCCTTCGTACAAAACGGGCGCGACGAGGTATCTGCTTCCGAACATGTATTCGTCCTCTATGTTCCAGCTCTCCTCTTCCTGCGGAAACTCGAAAAAGAGAGTGCGCATGACGGGATATCCCTTTTCGCTCGCCTCGCGCATCACTTCGCGCAGGTTCGGCTTCATGGAAACGCGCAGCATCGTATACTTTTTCAGCACTTCATACACATCTTCGCCGAAACTCCAAAGTTCGTTGGGCAGCCCCGTATGGCAGAAACCGCCTCCGAACTCCCGATCGTCAAGGGCGGGGATGTCGCTCGGGCCCTTGTCCCCGTGCATGCGCAGGACGGGGCAAAAAGTCGCAAACTCAAACCACCGCAGCAGGAGCTCCTTGTATCCCGGCTGTTTTACGTCCACAAAGAACCCGCCGATGTCCGTCGTCCACCAGGGAATACCCGCCATGCCGATGTTCAGCCCTGCCGCAAACTGATCGCGCAAACTCTGGAAGTTGCCGTAAATATCCCCCGACCACACGACGGCGGCATATTTCTGACTGCCCACCCAGGCGCAGCGCAGCAGATTGCAGATATCCTTCTGTCCTGCCGCTCTCTGCCCATCATAAAACGCCTTCGCATGATCGCGCGGGTAGAGATTTCCCGCCTGCAGCTGCGTCCCCGCGTGGTATCGGTAATTGTCAAAATCGTACACGGTATACTCAGGCTCCGCTTCGTCCAGCCAGAACATATCGATCCCGCTGTCGAAATAGTTTTGCCTACATTTATCCCAAATGTAGGCGCGCGCCTGCGGATTTGTGGCGTCGTAGATATACGAATCGCCCAAAAAGTCAAAGCACTGCGTGCCCCGCTCGGGTGTGATGAGCAGCCCGGCCTCCCGCATTGCCGCAAAATTTTCGCTCTTTTTGTCCACCGTCGGCCAAATGGAGACCATGCACCGTGTGCCGTAGGAAGCAAGTTCCCTGACCATCGCCGCGGGATCGGGCCAATACTTTTTGTCGAACTTCCAATCCCCCTGCCTCGTCCAGTGGAAAAAATCGATGACGATGACATCCAGAGGAATGCCGCGCCTGTGATACTCGCGCGCCACCTCCAACACCTCTTCCTGCGTACGGTAACGCAGCTTACACTGCCAAAGTCCCAGCGCATTTTCAGGAAATTCGGGCGCTCTTCCGACAATTTCAGTATAATTGTTTATTATCTTTTTAGGCGTATCGCCGACGGTCAGCCAGTAATCGCATTGTTTCAGGCTCTGCGCCTTCCACTCCGTGACGTTTTTGCCGAACGTAACCTGCCCGACGGCGGGATTGTTCCATAAAAAGCCGTACCCGCGGGAAGAGAGCAGGAAAGGCACGCTGACCTGCGAATTCCGCTGAGCAAGCTCGAGCGTGCAGCCCTTAAGATCGAGATAGGGCTGCTGATACTGCCCCATCCCGTACAGCTTTTCCCCTTCCGCGCTCTCAAAGCGCAGGGTAAAAGCATAGTCCCCGCCTACGGTCGGTTTGTATTCGCGCGCGACGATGCGCAGAGAGGGCGTATGCGGCGTATGATATTCATAACAGCGGTAATACTCTTCCAGCAGCGGCTCTCCGTCTTTACAGAAGGTGATCTGCCCGAGCGGCGTGATCTTCGCGCTCAGCCTGCCGTTGACAATGCACGCACCCTCTTGGGAAATAACGATCTCCTCGCGCTTCGTCCTGACGTCCGAAAGCGCCCAGTCCTCCCCCGTAAGCTGAGGCATTTTGGTGGAGCGGACGCGCAATCCGTCCTGTCCCTGTGCGCTGATGCACAGCGTTTCTCCCTGTCTCCTGAAATACAAACTTTTGTCCTTTTCAAAAAACATGGCGTCCCCCTATTCTTTAAAGGTGTTCCAGACAATCGCAAAGCGTGTGCATGTCTTTTTCGCGCAGGTCGAGATAATAGCACCTGCCGTTGTACCCTCCCTGCGTGTAGCGGATGAGGTTGAATCCTCTGTACTCCGGTATGCAGGCGACGAGGAGGCGTTCGAAAGGAAGTTCCCCGCCCCGCTCTTTGTCGAATACAAATTCCAGCCATGTGCCCTTCTTTCTCTCCTCACGGGTCAAAGCGTCGATACTCACTCCGAAGGCGGGCATCTGAAATGCATCCGACGTCATCTCCTCCCAGGCCGCAAGAATACGGCGGAAGTTTTCTGTCCCCGCCTCGTATTCGGTAACCTCTCCGTCTTTGTACACGCGCACGGAGCGCGCTTCCCTTGCCTGTGTCTGTATATCTTCCATGATCTGACCTCCCGTCTGTAGTATCATTATAACAGATTAAAACCTCCTTTTCAACAAAATAAAATAAAAATTTTGAAAACTTTTTTATATAAAACTATTGACAAATTTAAAAAAATCATTATAATAGTGTGCAATCGAAAAAAGGAGGAACACGCATGAAAAAGAACATGTACAGCCTGATGCTTGCCGAGGACGTGATCCGCGCCATCGACGATCTGGCGGAAGAAAAAGGGACGAACCGTTCCAATCTCGTCAATCAGATCCTTGCGGAATACGTTTCTCTGAAAACACCGGAAAAACGAGTCCAGAACATTTTCGATATTGTAGAAAACATTTTGGGAAAACAGAGCCAGTTGCTCTACTCTCATCCGAGTGATATGACGATGAGCATCAAGAGCTCCCTGCGGTACCATTACCGTCCGACCATCCGCTACGAAGTGGAGATGTACAGGACCCCGTCCCAGACCATCGGACAGCTGAAGATCATTTTCCGCACGACCTCTTCCGAACTGCTGATAGAACTGACGAGATTTTTCAAGATCTGGATGCAGCTGGAAGACATCTATATCCGTAAATTTTTCCCGAAAAACGCCATTCAATACGGCATGGAAGCGGGCAGATTTTTGCGGACGTTTGCCCTGCCCAACGATTCGGACTATTCGGAAGAACAGACAGGCAACGCCATCAGCCATTATATTGCGACCTTTGACGAGATGCTGAAAAACTTCCTTGCGGGAGAATACTCCTCCACGCAGGAAATGGAAGAGAGGTATCTGCAATACCTCAACAGCGGCGTACAACTCATCTGACAAGGAGGTGAACAGATATGAACGCACAGAAATTTACCAAAAAGGCACTGGAAGCCATCAATTCCGCGCAGAGCATTGCGCTTGAGAACCAAAATATGCAGATCATGCCCGAACATCTTCTGTACGCGCTTGTCGATCAGGAAGGCGGGCTGATCCCTCAGCTCATCAAAAAGATGGGCAAGGATACAGACAACCTGCTTGCCCTCGTCGATTCCGCCATCGGGAAGATCCCCGCAGTGAGCGGCAGCGGCAGAGAACCGGACAAGATCTATATTTCCCCTGTCACAGACAAGATATTCAACGAAGCCGAAAGGCTTGCCAATTCCATGAAAGACGAATACGTCTCCGTGGAACACATCATGCTCGGCATTTTCGACTATGCGACGGACGAGATCAAAAACATCTTCCGCTCGCTGGGCATCACCAAGGACGCGTTCCTGACCGAACTGAAAAAAGTAAAAACGGACCGCGTGACCAGCGACGAACCGGAAAACACGTACGATGCCCTTTCCAAATACGGGTTCGACCTCGTGCAGCGCGCCAAGGACCAGAAACTCGACCCCGTGATCGGGCGAGACAACGAGATCAGAAACGTCATCCGCATCCTCTCGCGCAAATCCAAAAACAACCCCGTACTCATCGGTGAACCGGGCGTCGGCAAGACGGCCATCGCCGAAGGCCTCGCCCAGCGAATTGTGCGCGGCGACGTGCCCGAAGGGCTGAAAAACAAGACCATCTTCGCCCTCGACATGGGCTCGCTGATCGCGGGCGC
>CALVHV010000096.1 GCA_944328845.1 uncultured Clostridia bacterium
GACGTCATCCTCGCCCAGCACATCGAAAACCCCGTCCTCTGCGACAAGTACCTGATGGGGCAGGAGCTGGAAGTGGACGTCATCAGCGACGGCACCGACGTGCTCATCCCCGGCATCATGCAGCACATCGAGCGCGCGGGCGTGCACAGCGGCGACTCCATCGCCGTCTACCCGCCGTACAACCTCAGCGACATCATGCTGGATAAGATCATCGAATGTTCCACCCAGCTGGCGCTCTCTCTCAAGACGAAGGGACTCATCAACATCCAGTTCCTCGTCTATCACAACGAACTGTACGTCATCGAGGTCAATCCCCGCGCATCGCGTACTATTCCGTATATCTCCAAGGTTACGGGCGTGCCAATGGTGGAGCTCGCTACCAAGATCATGGTAGGCGCAAGACTGAAAAAACTCGGTTACGGCACGGGGCTGTACAGAAGTTCGCCGTATGTGGCGGTCAAAGTGCCCGTGTTTTCCTTCGAAAAGCTTAACGACGTCAACTCTCAGCTCGGCCCCGAAATGAAATCGACGGGCGAAGTGCTGGGCATCGGCAAGACCATCGAGGAGGCTCTGTTCAAGGGGCTCGTTTCGGCAGGGTTCAAGCTCTGTCATCCCAGCAAACAGAGGGAAGTGGGTGTCTACTTCACCATCAACGACCAGGATAAATTCGAGATCCTCGGGCTCGCCAAAAAGTTCAGCGACCTGGGCCTGACCATCTACGCCACCAAGGGCACGGCGGATACCATCCGCACCCTCGGGATCGACGTGCACACGGTGGAGCGCCTTTCGCAGAGCGAGGAGATCTTCCGCCTGATGGACGACGGCAAGATCGACTACATCGTGTATACGGGCAAGACGGACATGGATTCCATCAACGACTATATCCGCATGCACCATCATGCCGTTTTGCTGGGCATCACCACACTCACTTCGCTGGATACGGCAAACGCTCTTGCGGACATCATTGCAAGCCGCTTCAACGAGGACAACACCGAGCTTGTGGACATCAACAACCTGCGCAAAGAGCGCACCAAGCTCAAGTTCATCAAGATGCAGAGCTGCGGCAACGACTATATCTTCTTCGACAACATGGACGGCAAGATCACCTGCCCCGAATCGCTCGCCATCAACTTTGTAGACAGGCATTACGGTGTGGGCGGGGACGGCATTACGCTCATCGAAAAGTCGGACGTTGCGGATGCAAAGATGCGCATCTTCAACAAGGACGGCAGCGAGGGCGCCATGGCGGGCAACTCCATCCGCTGTGTTGCGAAGTACCTCTTCGATAACGGCATCGTCAACAAAAAGCACATGACCATCGAAACGCTCAGCGGTATCCGTCAGCTTACGCTGTTCACGTTCAACGGTAAGGTCAGCTCGGTCAGCGTCGACATGGGCAAAGCGGTGCTCAACGGCAGGAGCATCCCTTCCACGCTGGAAGGGGAAACGGTCGTCGGCAGGGAGATCACCGTCGGCGGCAAGGAATACAACGTCACGCTCGTCAACGTCGGCAACCCGCACTGCGTGGTGTTCTGCGACAAGGTAGACGCGGTCGATCTCGCCAACGTCGGACCGCTGTTCGAGTATGCGCCTTATTTCCCGCAGCGTATCAATGCCGAATTTGTGCGCGTCGTCAACGACAAGACTCTGAAAATGCGCGTCTGGGAGCGCGGCAACGGCGAAACGCTTGCCTGCGGCACGGGCGCGGCGGCGAGCGTGGTGGCGGCCGTGTTGGGCGGTTACTGCAAGACGGACGAAGATATCACGGTCAAAGTGCGCGGAGGAGATCTGATCGTGCGCTACTGTGCGGACGGGGAGGTCATCCTCACCGGCAATGCGCGCCTCGTGTTTGAAGGAACGGTGGAGTTTTAAAGACCATGCAGGAAGTATTTTACGAGGAAAGCGTTTCTCTTCACAACGAAAAACCCGCAAAATTCCGCTATACGCTCTTTACGGTGTTCGGCGTCCTCTGTTTCGTGTCGGCGGTCTTTGCCGTCATCAATATCTGGGCACTGATGTTTACGCCCGTGGATGAGGACAGCGGCATCGCGGTCAAGGACGTGCTCATCGGCATGATCCCGTGGGCGGTCATGTTCATTCTGATGTTGGCGGGCGGCATCTTTCTGTTCATCAAGAGACATCACTTTTACATCAGCTACGACTATACCTTTGTTTCGGGCGAACTGCGTATCAGCAAGGTGTTCCACAGCAGAAAGCGCAAACTGTTGTACCGCATCTCGGACGAAAAATACGTCAAGCTGGGCAGGGTCGGCTCCGAATCGTATAAAAAGCTGAAATCCTCGCCGGACATCAAAGAGGACATCCTCACGCCCAACGAAGAGGCGGCGGAGGACAAGGAGTTTTACTACATCCAGGCGGCTACCAACGTAGGGAAAAAGCTGCTCGTCCTCGAATGTCGGCAGGAACTTCTCGCAAACATTCTGCGCTATACCCGCAGAAATTTATTGGAATCGGAATTTAACAGAAAATGATCTATCTGGACAATGCCGCGACCACCGTCCCCGATGCGGGGGCGGTGAACGCGGCTCTGCAATATTTACAGCCGCAGGGCTTTTACAATCCTTCCGCGCTCTACCGCGCGGGCTTTGCCGCACACAAGGCAGTGGAGGAGGCGCGCAAAACTCTTCTGTCCCTGCTTGCACCGCGCGGCGGGTACGAACTCGTCTTTACCGGTTCGGGTAGCGAGGCGGATAATCAGGCCATCTTTTCCTGTGCACACAGGGGCAATTTTGTCACGACGGCGGGCGAGCACGCCGCCGTGTACAATACGGCAAAAGAACTGGAAAAGCGGGGCGTCGAAGTGCGCTTTGCTCCCTTGCTTCCGGACGGCAGGGTAGATGCGGCGGCGCTCCTGTCCCTTGTGGACAAGGAAACTTCCTGCGTGTCCGTCATCCATGTCAATAACGAGACGGGCGCCGTCAACGACATTGCGGCGCTCTCCGCGGCGGTCAAAAAGATCAACCCGTCCGCAGCCTTTCACAGCGACGGCGTGCAGGCGTTCGGCAAGATCTTCTTCACGCTCGGGCAGGACATCGACCTGTATACGGTCAGCGCGCACAAGATCGGCGGCGTGCGCGGCGTTGCGGGTCTGTTCCGCAAAAAGGGCGCCAGGCTTTCCCCGTACATTTTCGGGGGCGGACAGGAGAACGGGCTGCGCAGCGGGACGGAAAATACCTTTGCCATCAAGCAGTTCGAGCTTGCCGCTCAAAAGAAATTTTCTTCTTTGAAAGAGGATCTTTTGCGCGTCCGTTCCTTCAATGCCGCCGTGCGGCAGGGGCTGGACAAAAATATCTTCCGCATCCTCTCTTCGGAGGAGGCGTCTCCGTACATCCTCAGCGTTTCGGCGGACGGGCTGCGCGGGGAAGTGCTGCTGCACATGCTGGACGATGCGGGCGTGATGGTGGGCACGGGCTCCGCCTGTTCCTCCAAAAACCGTTACAGCCGCGTCATGCTCGCCTGCGGGCTGAACGAGCGCGCCGCGGACGGCGTTCTGCGCATTTCCTTTGCGGCAACAACGACGGAAGAAGAGGTAAGCAGGGCGATCCCGATCATCAATTCCTGCGCCGCGGCACTTGCGGAAAGGACAAAATAGTATGGAAAAAGTCATTATCGTACGCTATTGCGAGATCCATCTGAAGGGAAAAAATCGCGGCTATTTCGAAAAGGTGTTCATGAACAACCTCGAAAAGGCGCTCACGGGCATCCGTCACGAGATGCGCAAGCCCAGCGGCCGCTATGTTGTGGAAAATTTCGACGAAGAGCGCGCGGACGAGATCGTCGGGCGCCTGAGCAAGGTGTTCGGCACGCATACGCTCAGTATCGGCTACAAAGTCCCCGCGGATATGCAGAGCATCTACGAAACCGTAAGGTCCATCGCCCCTGCGGAAGGCACCTTTAAGGTGGAGACGAACAGGGGAGATAAAAAATTCCCTCTCACCTCCATGCAGATCAATGCCGAGATCGGCGGCCGTCTGCTCAGCGACATCCCTTCTTTGCGCGTGGATGTGCACGATCCGCAGACGGTGCTCAACATCGACGTGCGCGAAAACGGCACGGCGCTCGTGTTCGGCGGCTTTGTCAAGGGCGCGGGCGGCATGCCCGTCGGCACGGCGGGTAAGGGGATGCTCCTGCTCTCGGGCGGTATCGACAGCCCCGTGGCGGGCCACATGATCGCCAAGCGCGGCATGGTGCTGGAAGGCCTGCATTTCCACAGCTATCCGTATACGAACATGCAGGCGCGCGAGAAGGTGGAGGAGCTTGCCCGCATCCTTTCGGAGTACACGGGCGGACTGACGCTCAACGTCGTCAGCGTCACGCATATTCAGGAGGAGATCCACAGACATTGCCCAGAGGAGATGATGATCACTCTCCTGCGCCGCTTTATGATGCGCATCGCCGAACGTCTTTGCAAGGCGACGGGCGCGCAGTGCATCGTCACGGGAGAGAGTCTGGGGCAGGTCGCCAGCCAGACCATCGAGGGGATGACTTCCTCCAATGCCGTCGTCTCCCTGCCCGTCCTGCGTCCGCTGGTGGGCTTCGATAAGACGGAGATCGTCGAGCGTTCTCGCGCGATCGGCACTTTCGAAACGTCCATCCGCCCCTTTGAGGATTGCTGTACCGTGTTTTTGCCCAAACACCCGCTCATCCGTCCCAAACTTTCCGAAGTGGAGGCGGCAGAGTCGAAACTCGACGTGGAAGCACTCGTCGAAGAGGCCATGGCTTCTTTGGAAAAAGTCAGGTTTTAATTGATACCGCGGTACGCAAATATTTTTTGCGCCGCGGTATTCTCTTTTGGGGGCCATTGTCGGAGCGGACATTCTTATCCCCGCTGCCCTGCACCTTTTCTGGCGCAGTGAAAGGGAACTTGCGGAAGGTGGGGCGCCGCGGGCGGCAGGGTTTTCAAGCGCTTGACAAATTTTTTCGGATGCGTTAAACTATTAAGAAAGTATATTTTCAGCAAGGGAGAGCTTTATGCAAAAGATCAGATTGGGCATCGTCGGATACGGCAACCTCGGCAGGGGTGTGCAGTTCGCGGCGGCGCAGAATAAAGATATGGATGTAGTTGCGGTGTTCACCCGCAGAGACCCCGATTCCGTTCGGACCGTCTTGCCCGTCAAGGTGGAGAGGATAGAGGATATGAAGCAGTACGTCGGCAAGATCGATGTGATGATCTTGTGCGGCGGCAGTGCAACCGACCTGCCCGAGCAGTCGGTGCAGGCGGTAAAGCTTTTCAACACGGTGGACAGCTTCGATACGCACGCCAATATTCCCGCTTATTTCGAAAAGCTGGACGCTGCGGCAAAGGAGAGCGGCAACATCGGCGCCATGAGCATCGGCTGGGATCCCGGTCTGTTCTCGCTTGCCCGCATCTATTTCGGTTCTGCACTCGCCGAGGGCAGTACATACACCTTCTGGGGTAAAGGAGTCAGCCAGGGCCATTCGGACGCCATCCGCAGGGTCAAGGGCGTCAAGGACGCGCGCCAGTACACCGTTCCCGTGCAGAGCGCGCTCGACCGCGTCCGCGCGGGCGAAAATCCGCAGCTCACCACGCGCGAAAAGCACACCCGCGAATGTTATGTCGTCGCGGAAGAGGGTGCCGACCTCGCCCGCATCGAGCGCGAGATCAAGGAAATGCCCAACTATTTTGCCGATTATGACACGACAGTCCACTTCATTTCCGAAGAGGAATTGCAGCGCGACCACAGCGGCATCCCGCACGGCGGATTCGTGCTGCGTTCTGGCAAGTCGATGAAGGGGAACAATTTCCTCATGGAGTTCTCCCTGAAGCTGGACAGCAATCCCGAATTTACTTCGTCCGTACTCGTCGCCTATGCGCGCGCGGTATACCGCCTGCACGCAGAGGGCAAAAAAGGCGCCGTCACGGCGTTTGACATCGCGCCCAAATATCTCTCTCCGCTCTCGGAAGAAGAACAGCGCAGCCAGCTGCTGTAAACATCCGCCCGCACCTCCTCGTGCGGGTTTTTGCTTTTCTTGTTCTGCATGATTATACATACGGATGTATAATCCTTGCGGCGCCGTTCGGAAAAAGCTCATATAAAACACTTTTTTCTCTGTTTTTGCGCAAAAAAACGGGAAAGCTATTGCATAATTTATACAAACATGGTATAATAATTTCTAACAGGTTCCGACGACGGGATCGGGGGAGTGTATTTACCATGTTCAGTCCTGAAATAGAAAAGATCGACAGAAAAGCGCTGCGCGAAATGCAGCTGGAACGTCTCAAACACATCGTGCGTTATTGCTACGAAAACGTGCCCATGTACAAAAAGCGTTTCGATGAGATCGGCTTAAAGCCCGAGCACATCAAGACGCTCAAAGACATCGAGCTCATTCCTTATACCACCAAGGACGACCTGCGGGACAACTATCCTTTCGGTCTGTTTGCCGTTCCCATGAAGAAGATCATCCGCCTGCACGCTTCCAGCGGCACGACGGGCAAACCCATCGTGGGCGGCTATACGCGTGCCGACCTGGACAACTGGTCCACCTGTATCGCGCGTATCCTCTCGATGGCGGGCGCGACGGACGAGGATATCTTTCAGATCTCCTTCGGCTACGGCTTGTTTACGGGCGGGTTCGGCCTGCATTACGGCGTGGAAAAACTGGGCGCGACCGTTGTTCCCATGTCTTCGGGCAACACAGAACGTCAGCTGATGCTCATGCGCGATTTCGGCGTTACGGCGCTCATCGCCACGCCCAGCTACGCGATGTACCTCGCGGAGACGGCAAAGCGGGAGGATATCCTCAAAGATCTGAAAGTCCGTCTTGTCTGCATGGGCGCGGAAGCCTCCACGGCGGAAACGCACGAATCGCTGCAAAAGCTGTTCGGCGCTTTCCCCACGGAAAACTACGGCCTGACAGAAGTGGGCGGCCCCGGCGTTGCGGGTGAATGCCGCGAAAAGGCGGGCATGCACATCAACGAGGACATGTTCTATACCGAGATCGTGGATATGGAGCACAACAAAGTCCTCGGGGAAGGGGAACAGGGCGAGATGGTCATCACCACTCTCATAAAAGAGGGAATGCCCGTCCTGCGCTACCGTACCAAGGACATCACCTCCCTCACCTTCGAGCCCTGCAAATGCGGCAGGACGACGGCGAGGATGTCCCGCGTGGTGGGCAGAACGGACGACATGCTCATCATCCGCGGCGTCAACGTCTTCCCGTCCCAGATCGAGAGCGTGCTGATGGGCATGGACGAGCTGGGCAAGACGTATGAGATCATCGTCGATCGCGTCAATTATATGGACACGCTGGAAGTGCGTGTGGAAGTGGACGACGCCAATCTCCTCACCGACTATTTCAAACTGGAAGAGCTGGTCGCCAAGATCAAACATAAGCTCCGTGTCGTCCTGCAGATCGACGTCAAGGTCAAGCTGGTCGAACCCTTCTCCATCAAGCGTTACGAAGGGAAGGTCAAGCGCGTTACCGATCTGCGCAAAAAATAATCGAAAAACACATATCAGGTCAGGTTTACATTATGAAAAAATTGTTACTGGGCGATTTCGCCGTAGCGCGCGGCGCATGGGAAGCGGGCGTGCAGGTCGCCGCCGCTTATCCCGGCACGCCGTCCACAGAGATCACGGAAGAACTTTCCCGTTTCGACGATGTGTACAGCGAATGGTCCCCCAATGAAAAAGTAGCTCTCGAAGTGGGTGTGGGCGCCTCTCTGCGCGGCGTACGCACCATCGTTTCCATGAAGCACGTCGGGCTCAACGTCGCCTGCGACCCGCTCTTTACCGCCTCTTACACGGGCGTGAACGGCGGCCTCGTCATTGCGGTTGCGGACGATCCGTCCGTGTTCTCTTCGCAGAACGAGCAGGACACCCGCCTCACCGCCGTCAGTGCGCAGGTCCCCGTGATCGAGCCTTCCGATTCGCAGGAAGCCAAAGATTTTACAAAATTTGCCTTCGAACTTTCTGAAAAATACGATACGCCCGTCATTTTGCGCCTCACCACGCGCGTGGCACATTCGCAGAGCCTCGTAGAACTCTGCGAGAGGGAAGAGCGTCCCGCAAAGCCGTACGAGCGCAACATCTCCAAGTATGTCATGATGCCCGCCAACGCGCGCGTCAAGCATTTCGTGGTGGAGGAGCGCACGGCAAAACTTTCCGAAGATTCCAACGAGTTTTCGATCAACCGCATCGAAGAGGGGAGCAAAGACCTGGGTATCATCTGTTCCGGCGGCGTATA
>CALVHV010000097.1 GCA_944328845.1 uncultured Clostridia bacterium
TCAGATACAGGTGCGCTTCCATGCCCGTCACGATGCCGCGCTCGCTGCACACCTTGACAAGGATGCGCTCGGGATAGATGAGCACGTCTCCCTGTGTTCCGACAAACGTGAGAGTGCACTCACTGCCGGAACGCGATGCCCAGACGGGGCAGAGCCCTTCGTAGCCGCACTTTTTAAGGAAACGTTCTGCGATCTGCCTGCACTGGCGCGCGTCAAAGTTTTTCGCTTCGCACGGCTTATAGCTTTCCAGCATCATCAGTTCGCCTTGCGCGGTGATCTGCGCGGCGTACTGCACGCCCGTACCGTCCGTAAACTCGACGGTGTATGCGGAAAAACTCCCTTCTGTTTTGCCCGCACAGCGCATATCCTGCACCTTATACTCGGAGAAGAAGCTCTTTGCGCGTTCGAGCGCGCCCTCTTCGCCGATCGTCTCACCGGTCGCGTTCTTATCTTTGTTCTCCCTGCGCACGGAGGGAACATTCTGCCCGTCGTGCAGCTTTGCCGTGAGGTCTTCGAACCGCTGTTCAAAATCCCCTTCGCCCAGCAGGTTCTTTTCGATATCCGCACTTTCGAGCAGCGCAGGCATCGCCTCGCTGATGGTCTGCATGTCGCGGTAATACCCCTCCAGCTGACGAGCGTCCTCTTCGGAAAGCTGTTCACCCGACGCAATTTTGAGGAGCAGTCTCTGCGCGCAGTCGCCCGCGCGGTTGAAAAATGCCGTCAGACGCTGCGTCCCGTAGCATTCAACGGGGAAATTTTCCACGGCACGTTCAGCGAGCCTGCAACGCACCAGCATATCCGAAAGAAGTTTCTGCGTCTCGTAATTCCCCTGCGAGACACGGACTTTGGCGAGGTCCGTCCCCAGGCTTTCCACCTGTTCGGAAAGCTCGTACACGCTCTCGTGCGCACCGTCCACCAGGCTGCCCTTGGCGTCTTTAAGGTCAAAATACCCCACCGTAACGATGGCGCCCAGCGCCAGCACCGCCACGGAGAGAGAGACCACCGCCGCCAGCCAGCCGCCGTAGCCCTTGCCGTCGTACTGTTTGCGGCCACGGCGCTCTTCGATCTTTCTCTGCCGTTCCTCTTCGCGGCGCTCCGCTTCGAGACGGGCACGCTCGTGCTCCTCCGCTTTTTTTTCGGCGCGGATGCGCGCTTTCTCTTCCTGCGCGGCGATCTTCGCCTGCTTTTCCGCTTCCCTGCGCTGCGCCGCCGTCACGCGCTCTTCCGCGCGTTTTTCTTCCCGCGCGGCGCGGGACTCTGCCCTGACCTTGCGCGTATCTTCACTGTCCGTCTTTTTGATTTCTGACATACTTTCCCCTCCTTATATGGCAAAGACGTGCTTGCCGATGGTGATGACCACCTCGCGGGAGAAGATCCACTCGCTCGTCGCGGTCACGGGATTATAATAGTACAGGCATCCGCCCGTAGGATCCCAGCCGTTGAGCGCGTCTTTCGCCGCGTTGATCGCCGTCTGATCGGGCGTGAGATTGATCTGCCCGTCGCTGACCGCAGTAAAGGCGTGTTTCTGATAAATGACGCCCGAAATGGTGTTGGGGAAATCGGGGCTCTTGACGCGGTTGAGCACCACTGCCCCGACGGCGACCTGCCCGGTGTAGCTTTCCCCGCGCGCCTCGCCGTAAATGCAGCGGGCGAGAAGATAGGTATCCGAATTGGTCGCCGTGCCCTGCGAACTCTGCGAGCCGCCCTGCGCCTGCTGCATCATGCCCAGCGCTGCGTATGTCTTACTTCCGACGATCCCGTCTACGGTGAGCCCGTTTTTGCGCTGGAAATATTCCACCGCCTTTTTGGTCTGTGCCCCGTAAATGCCGTCCACGCTGCCGGTATAATATCCCCAGCGCTTGAGCTTTTGCTGGACCGTCTTTACATCTTCGCCGCGGCTGCCCTGTTTGAGCACCGCCGCCTGCATCGCCTGTGCATATGCCGTTCCCTCTTCCATGCGCGCCGACTGTACGGAAAATGTGACCGTCGCCGCCAGCGCGGCGGCAAGAGAAAGCGCCAATGCACCCGCCCTCAGTGTTTTGTTCATCGTTCCTCCTGTCTTTTCCGCAAAAACAGGAGCGCGCCTATTTTGCGAAAAAATTTTCTATGATTTCCAACAGCCGCGAACGGTACACGACGGTACTGCCCGAAACTTCGCCCGAAAAACACAGAGGCGGATAGATGACGCACCACCAGTTTGCGCCCTCCCCCGAGCCCAGTTCCACGATCAGGGCGTCATACACGCCCGCCGCCAGGGTCAGCCCCTCGTACACACGGTCGGGAAACTCCTCTTCGCAGACCCTTGCCCGCGCACGATAAGAAAATCCGCGCGCGGCAAGCACCTCGTCCGCCACCGCCTCGATCTCATCCAAACGGGCGGAGAAGGCGGCGATCGCCGCCTGTTTGTCTTCACATTCCGCCGCGACGGGAACGAGGTAGCGCACAATGGCGTCCTTGACCTCGTATTTGACCTGCTGATCGGCAAGATCGTCCGAATTTGCACGCACGTGCATCCGAAAATACGCCGAAGTCTGTGCCGGCTTTTCCTGTGCCGCTATCGCTGCCGTTGCGATTAGTATCAGCAGCAAACAAAAAACTATACCAAACTTTTTCATGCCTTGCTCCCTTTTTGAGTTGAAAGGATTATGAACAAATTTTTTTCAGTTTATACGGGCATAAAAAAAGACCTCCGCATTTTTGCAGAGGTCTGTTCGGTTCAGTACAGAAGCCGTGCCGTTTCGGGAAGGGTGAGGACGGGATTGTTGTCCCCCCGCACGGTGAAAAATTCGTCGTGAAAGGTCTTGTGCGGAATCATGTACACACGCTTGCCCGCCCAGATGCCGCGCACGTCCTCGGTAAAGCGGCGTTTGGAGACAATGTATCCGTACAGCCCCGCGTTGAGTTCGACGATCACATTGTCGTACCCGTCCGCGATGCATTTTTGGATGGCGATCTTGATGCGGAACGCCATATAAGAATCGGAGAGCAGATACCCCGATCCCTTGCAGCAGGGACAGCGCTTGGTGAGCATGGCGACGTTGTCGCTCTTTACCTTTTTACGGGTGAACTGGACGAGGCCCAGCTCGGTCATGGGCGTGACGTTACACTTTGTCCTGTCTTCCTGCAGGCAGCGGGACAGTTCCGCCACCACGGCGTTGCGATGATCCTCGCCCGCCATATCGATAAAATCGACGATGACAATGCCGCCGATATTGCGCAGGCGCACCTGCCGCGCGATCTCGCGCGCCGCAACGAGGTTGGTTTCGTACACCGTGTCTTCCAGCGCCGTTTCGCCCGTGAATCTGCCCGTGTTGACGTCGATGGCGGTAAGCGCTTCCGTCTTGTCAAAGATGAGATAGGCGCCGTTTTCCAGCGGTACGCGGCTGCTCATCAGCCTGTACACCTGCTCTTCCAGCCCGAACATCTCGAACATTTCCCGTTCGCCGCGGTAGTACACAAGCTTGTTTTTCGCGCGCGTGCGGCGCAGGGCGGCTTCGGCACGCAGGTATGTCTTTTCGTCCGCGATATAGATCTTATCCACGGAAGAAAGGTCGAAATCGCGCAGGAGCCTCGCGTGTACGTCCGCGTCGCGGTAGACCATCTCTCCCACGGCGGCGGAGGCATATGCTTCCTTTGCCGTGGCATACAGCCCGCGCAGATATTTGAGTTCGTCCCTCAGATCTGCCAGCTTTGCATTGACGGCGTTGGTACGCATGACGATGCCGCCCTCGCCCCCCGCCAGTTTTTCCGCCGTACGGAGCAGCTTTTCGCGCAGAGGTTCGTCCGTGATCTTGCGGGAAACGGCGCAGAAATCTGCTTTGGGAAGGAAAATGATGTTTTTACCCACAAACGAGAGGCACATGCTCAGGCGCGCGCCCTTGCTGCCGATGGGAGATTTGGCGACTTGCACCATCACCTCATCCCCTTCCTTTACCTGCAGGGCAAGCTGTTTTTGCGGCGAGATATCCGCATCCGCGGGGATGTCCCCCGCATACAGATACCCGTTTTTCTCCTGTCCGAACGCGACGAACGCCGCCTGCATCCCCGACAGAACATTGACCACCCTGCCCTTGTAAATGTTCCCTGAGATCTCCGTAGAACTGTCCGTGTCGAGATGAAACTCGACAAGCCGACCCCCTTCGGTGACCGCCGCAAAGCAATCGTCCCCGAAGTAGTCGAAATACATATTCTTTTGCATGTATCAAAAACCTTGCCCGCGGAGCATTCCGCGAAAAAAAATAGATTTGACAAAAGAAAGGGAAAAAAGGTATCCCTCTTTTTATTTTAACATACGATTTTCACATTTGCAAGCGGTATTTTAAAATTCCGTGAAAATATGATATTCCTTTTTATGTCCCTTCCAGGATCTCCGAAAGGGTACACGTGATGGGATGATCTTTTGCAAGGTCTAAAAATTCCCGCTGCGACAGGACGCAGGACAACTCGCCCGCCTCGTCAAATATCAGCAATTCGAGCATCTTGCCGCGCTCGAGAAAGGAAAGGGCGCGCCGCACCGTGCAATTTTCCCCTACCGCCACCTGTTGCACGGGAACGCCGCGCGAAAGAAAGAGAGAAGGGTCGTACGTGAGCCGCGTATACCGCTCGTCTCGCGCACCCAGCGTTCCCACAAGCACGAACAGCGCAAAAAACAGGGGGGAAGGATTGGGAACGGAGAAAAAAGACAGCACGAACAGCGCACAGAAAAACAGAAAAAAGAGAATACCCAAAACAAGCATCAGGCGATGAGCAAACCCTTCCCCCCGCCTGCGCACGGCAATACAGGAAACGATCCTGCCCCCGTCCAGCGGGTAGGCGGGAAAGAGATTGACAAGCGCGAGAAACAAGGAAGCGAACGCCGCCGTGTCCGTATACGGGTACGTTTCGGGGAACACCCACCACAACGCGGCAAACAGCGCGGCGCAGGCGGCGTTGGCAAACGGCCCTGCCAGGGCGAGACGGATCTCGTCGGAAAGAGGGATGCCCTCGATGTCGCCGCTGACAACCGCGCCGCAGGGCAGCAGGCGCAGGCGGGTGAGGCGGCAGCCGATGCGGGAAGCGTACAGCGCATGCCCGAACTCGTGCAGGACTGCGACGAGAGTATATACGAGAAACAAAAACAGCTCGCCGCGCAGAAAAAACCAGACCCCGAACAGAACAAAGAGCGGATGCACGTACACCGTGAACCGCTCTTTTTCAGCCGCCCGATCGCAAGATTTTTTGCGGCGCTTTGACAAAATTTTAAACATACGTGCTTACGTTTTTACACGCTCCAGACGATGTCGTTGTTTTCCCCCACCGTATACGAACTGATGAGCGAGCCGGAATCGTACATGGAAACGGTGACGGGCGTTTCCCCTGCCGAAAAGCCCACCGGAATGGTGGCATACGCCGTATCCCCCGCCGCGACGTAGGCATTGGTCAGCCCCGCGATGACGGTGGAAAAAGACGTGGTATGCGAGATCTCCACACTGTATCCGTTTTCCCCTTCGTACACCTTCTGCACCGTACCCGCGCAGGGAGCGTACACACTGCACTCGCCCGTGAAGGAGAGCACGCCGTTTTCGTCGGCGGAACAGACGACGGACGCATCGGACACGACGGAACGCAGCGTCAGTTCGGAATACGACCTGTCATCCTGTGCGGCGACGGGCGTTTCTTCCTGTACCAGTCCGCGGAAAAAGGTGTTGATAGCGCTGTTTTCCCACAAAAGGTTGGTCAGCACGATGGCGGCGCAGAGCACGCATACGGCGACGAACTCGGCAACGAGCAGGCCGCTTTCCAGAAAACGCTTGCGCGGAAGTGTGGTTTCCTGCACGACACGGGGCTGTCCGTAGTCGGTATAGTTTTCCCCTTCCGTCACTTCCGAGGAAGGTTCGAGGCGTTCGTTGACGCTTTCCACGACCTGCTCTTTCAGTTCTGCAGGTTCGCGCTTTTTACGACTGCGCTTTTTGGTGACGTTCAGCGTGCTGACAGGGATCTCCAGCATCTCCGCATAATCGATGTTTTCGCTCATAGGTTTTCCTCCGCTTCATGTTTGTACGAATATTGTATGTGAGTACATTGCATTTCAGAACACTTTTTACAAACTTTCCGCGAATTGTTTGCACCTTTTTCCAATTTACTGTATAATATAAGTAAATAAACGCGCGGGGAAGGATTTTTTCCGCCCGCAAAGAGGCCAAACAATGAAAATTTCTTCCGTTTTCCGGGAAAAAAAAGCGGTATATTCCTTTGAGATCTTTCCGCCCAAGCCGTCGGCAGACCCCGCCGCCGTACACAACACCATTGCGGAGCTTTCCGCTCTGCGTCCGGACTATATTTCCGTGACATGCAGCGCGGGCGGTTCGGGAAACGCACGCACGGGAGAGATCGCCTCGCTTGTAAAGAGTTTCGGCATCGAGCCGCTGGCACACGTGACCTGCATCAACTCGGACAAGGCGGCGGTGCGCGCCGCGCTTGCCGATCTTCGTTCGCGCGGCGTGGAGAACGTTCTTGCCTTGCGCGGCGACCGCTTGCCCGACAGAGAGGACAGCAAAGATTTTGCTCATGCCGCCGACCTCGTCCGCTTTATCCGCGAAGAAGGATACGATTTTGACATTGCGGGCGCCTGCTACCCCGAAGGACACCCCGAAGCCAAAAGCCTGCTCGAGGACATCCGCAACCTGAAAAAAAAGACGGATGCGGGAGTCAGCCATCTCAATACCCAGCTGTTTTTTGACAACGATGACTTTTACAAATTCCGCGACATGCTCTCCCTTGCGGGCATCGACGTACCCGTACAGGCGGGCGTGATGCCCCTCGTCAAAAAGGGACACGTAGACCGCATCATCTCCCTTTCGGGCGCAAAGATCCCCGCAAAGATCTCGCGCATGATCTCCCGCTTTTACGACAAGCCGGACGCGCTGATGGAAGCGGGCATCGCCTATGCCGTCGATCAGATCGTCGACCTGCTCTCTGCGGGCGTACAGGGCATCCACCTGTATGTGATGAACAACGCCTATGTGGCAAAGCGCATCACCGAGAGCGTGCAGGGCATCCTGAGCGAACTCAACGGAGCAGACAATGCAGATAGACCGTGACGAATTTTTGCGCTACCTCGGCTGGAACGGACAAAAAACAGAAGATACGTTGTTGCAAAAATTGGACGAAGCCGCCAAAAAATGCCTTGCGCTGGCATCCCCTCGCAGCGTGGTGAGAAAGTTTCGGCTGACGCAGGAGGGAGAGCTTGCGGGAACGGGATTCTTCCTGCAAGGACAAGACATCCGAAAGCATCTCTCCGGGTGCCGAGAAGTCTATTTGCTGGCGGCGACCATCGGACAGGGCGTGGAAAGAGCCGTTTCCGTTGCCGAAAACAAGAGCGCGCACGAGGCGCTGCTCTTGGATACCGCCGCGAGCTGCGCGGTGGAAAGTTACTGCGACGACATAGGCGAAGACCTGCAAAAAAACTGCCCTACCCTCCTCACCCCGCGCTTTTCCTGCGGGTACGGAGATTTTCCCGTCCAGGCGCAGAGAGAGATCTGTGCCCTGCTGCGCACCGATTCGCAGATCGGGCTCTGCTGCGACGAGAGTTTTTTGCTTACCCCGCGAAAATCTGTGACCGCTTTCATAGGGATCACCGATCTTCCGCGCACGCACGCCTCCGCGCGCGGGTGCGGCAACAAGTGCGCATCCTGCAAACACGGCGGATGCGCCTTTCGAAAAAGGACAGAACCATGAATTTCTTAAACTATCTCAAAAAAAATATTGTCCTGTTTGACGGGGCGTTCGGCACCCTTCTGCAAAAGAAAGCGGGCAACGTGGGTACCCTTCCCGAACGTCTGAACGAAGAACGTCCCCAACTGATCCGCGAAATCCACCGCGCCTATCTGGACGCCGGGGCAGACGTGATCACCGCCAACACCTTCGGGGCGAACCCCTTAAAGGCGGGCTCGAAAGAGCTTTCCGCACGGCTGGTGCGCGCGGGCGTACAACTCGCGCGGAAAGAGGCGGGGAAAAAGTTTGTCGCGCTGG
>CALVHV010000098.1 GCA_944328845.1 uncultured Clostridia bacterium
GTCGTCTCCTTGCTCCGCTTTGATCTTACGGTGTACGACGCGCAGGGGCTGTTCCGATTTTTCCACCTTATTGTCCTTGGCGGAAACGGCGGGACGAAGCTGGCGCGGCTTTTTAACGGAAGCGCCGTGGTTTTGGGAGAGCTGCGCGAGGCGGGACTGCAGTGCAGCCTCTGCCTGCGGATCGCGTTCCGCCGCAGCCGGAACGGCCGCCGCGGGCGCGACGTTGATGCGCGCAATGGCGTCGAGGATCGCCTGTGTGTCGATGGCGGCGGCCTGTGCGGGCGTCGCCGTGCTGACGGCGGGCGAAAAGTCGATAAAATAAGAGAGATTAAAGCTCATCAGCTCTTTTTTGAGTCGGGTGAGACTGTCCGCCGTGTCCTTATCCGAAACACTGCCTTCTGTCTTCTGACCGATCTCGAGCATCTCGGCAAACGTGTCTCTGTCCAGCGATTCCATGTCCATGTCATTGAACACCGCTTTTTTGGCAGCGAGCAATCTGTTGGTGAGCTCTTCGTCGGGAAGAGCGGGTGCGGACTCGTATTCCTTTACGACGCCTGCAAACGCAGAAAGCGCTTCGGGCGCGTATGTGACGGGAAGTTTGTGCATGGAGATCGTTTCCGAAACGATGGCGACGGCAGCGCTGCCCCACAGGACAATGCGGGTAAGGCGCAGGCGCAGATCGGAAAGCATGGTCTCCCCGCGCAGGACGTTGCCGCTGAGGATGTAGCGGTTTGCCATGTCCTTGATCCCGTTTGCGGACAAGAGCAGATCGGGGACCATCTCGAAAGATCCCGTGCGCAGATATTCCGCGATCAGTGAATCGAGTTTGCGGAACTCCGGCATCTCTTTGACGTTGATAGCGCCTTCGAGCGAGGACTGGATGTTATCCAGTTTCTTTTCCAGTTCGGTCAGGGTACGCTCCTCGCCGGTGGCGACGGAAGCCGCCGCGGCGCCCGCCATACCGCCCGTCATGATACTGACGATGTGATGCGCAAGGGCGTCGTAATCGATCCCTCCGACCATTTTCTGCGCGACGCACTCGGCAAGCTGTTCGTAGTTGACGGGCGTAAGCGCGCTGACTTTTTCTTCGATGGAAGAGAGGCTCCCGCCCACAGCGGAGAGATCTTCCCGTACGGATGCGACCGTCTCGTTGACGGCGGTGATATTTTCGCCGATGGGCTTGAGCGATTCTTCGATCGCCGCCGTGTCCGCGGGTTTGATGGCGTCGATCTTCGCCGAGAGGTCGTCGTAGATCGCCATGTCCTGCTTATAGGAGTACTTCATCTCCTGCAGGATGTCGTCCCGCATCTTTTCGATATCCATCGAGAGACCCGTATACATACTTTCGATGGCAAGGGAAGGATCCCCCTTGCGGAAGCTTGCAACGGGGTTGTCGTTTTTGGAATAGGCAAGAGAAGTCTCCTCTGCGGGTGCGGGCGCCTTTTTCTGTGCGGGCGCAGGCACTTTTTCTGCCGCGGCGGCCCTTGCTTCCGCGCGCGAAATTTCCGCGAGGATAGATTCTTTCTGTTTTTCCAGCTGGCGGACGAATCCCTCCACGTTGGAGCGCTTATATCCGCCGAACTCGTCGGACGGGGCTTCCCCGCGCTGTTTGCGCAGCGCCGCGATCTCGTCCATAGAGGCGAGGATCCCGCGCATTTCCGTTAAATATTTGTCCGTCGCTTTCAGGCGTTCTACTGCGGAAAGTCCGTTGAGGTTCTGAGCATTCGAGTCTGACATAAAGCCCCCTTGAAACGTGCGACTCTGATTTATCGCGCGCACGGTTCTTTATAAATATTTTACTATATTTTGCAAAAAAAGTAAATACTTTTCCGCTGATTTTTTCCGCGCGCGGATATCTTTTTGATTTTTGACCCTTTTCCGTGAAAAAAAACGATAGCGCGGCGAGATAGGCATGCTAAAAAGTTGAAAAAAATTTTTATATATATTATAATAAAGAGGTATTCTTTAGCCAACGAAAGCAGGACGATCACTGCCTCTTTTTCGGACGCTGAAAACAAAAGGAGTGAATGTTATGAGAGTGTATAACTTTTCGGCAGGTCCTTCCATGCTTCCCCAGGAAGTGCTGGAAGAGGCGCAGAGAGAATTTCTCGATTTTGCAGGAACGGGCATGAGTGTTTGCGAGATCAGCCACCGCGACAAAGCCTTTTCCGCCATTGTGGAGGAAGCGGAAGCGAATCTGCGCGAACTGATGAACATTCCGCAGGAGTACTGCGTCCTCTTTGTGCAGGGCGGAGCAAGCCAGCAGTTTGCCGCCGTCCCCCTCAACCTGATGCACACGGGCAAAGCCGATTACATCGTGACCGGTAACTTTGCCAAAAAGGCATGGCAGGAAGGCAAGATCTACGGAGACGCGCGCGTGATCGCCTCTTCCGAAGACAAGACCTATACCTACATCCCCGACGTGGACAAAATTGCCTATAACGACGACGCGGATTACGTGCATATCACTTCCAACAACACCATCTTCGGAACGAGATACGCAAAATTCCCCGAGACGAAAGCGCCGCTGGTCTGCGACATGAGCTCGGAGATCCTCTCCCGCGAAGTGGACGTGACCAAGTTCGGCGTCATCTATGCGGGCGCTCAGAAAAACCTCGCCCCCGCCGGCGTGACCATCGTCATCGCCCGCCGCGACCTCATCGAAAATCCGCTCCCCGTCTGCCCCACCATGCTGAAATGGAAGACGCAGGCGAACGACGGCTCTCTCTATAACACGCCCCCCTGCTTCTCTATCTATATGGCAAACCTCGTCCTGCGCCACCTCAAAAAACTGGGCGGCGTAAAGGCCATCAACGAGGTCAACGTCTATAAGGCAGGCCTGCTCTACGACTTTATCGACAGTTCTTCTTTCTATACCAACAACGTCGTCAAAGAGTACCGCTCCATCATGAACGTGCCCTTCGTTACCCCCTCCAAAGAACTGGACGAAAAATTCGTCAAAGAGGCGAAGGCGAACGGGCTTGTCACCCTCAAGGGACACAGGCTGGTGGGCGGCATGCGCGCCTCCATCTACAACGCAATGCCCGTTGAAGGCGTGAAGAAACTTGTGGAATTCATGAAGAAATTCGAACAGGAAAATGCGTAAGGAGACGGACATGGCTAAAATACTCAAACTCAACGAGATCAGCGAAGTAGCGGAGAAGGAATTCCCCGCAAACTATACCTTTTCCGCGGACGTGAAGCAGCCGGACGGCATTATGCTGCGTTCCTTTAACATGCACGACTATCCGCTCAACGACGAACTGTTGGCGGTGGCGCGCGCGGGTGCGGGCACCAACAACATCCCCATCCCCGAATGCACTGAAAAGGGCATCGTCGTCTTCAACACGCCCGGTGCCAATGCCAACGCCGTAAAGGAACTGGTCCTCTGCGAACTCTTCCTCGGCGGCAGAAAGATCGTGGACGCCATCGAGTGGGTCAAGACACTCAAAGGCACCGAAGGGATCTCCAAGACGGTGGAAAAAGGCAAATCCAAGTTTGTCGGACACGAGATCACGGGCAAGACCCTGGGCGTGATCGGCTTGGGCGCCATCGGCGTGATGGTTGCCAACGCAGCGTCCGATCTGGGCATGAAGGTGATCGGCTACGACCCCTACCTGTCCGTACAGGGCGCCCTGCACCTCTACACCACCACCGAGATGTCTGACCTCGACAATCTCCTCAAAAAGGCAGACTTTATCACCGTGCACGTCCCGCTGACCCCTTCCACCGAGAAGATGTTCAATGCGGAAACGTTTGCAAAGATGAAGAAGGGCAGCGTGCTCATCAACAACTCCCGTGGGGAACTGGTGGATGCGGACGCCGTGCTCGAAGCGGTGCGCAGCGGCAAGCTTGAGCGCTACATCACCGACTTCCCTTCCGACAAGCTGATCGGCGAACCCAACATCATCTGCGTGCCGCACCTCGGCGCCTCCACGCCCGAAGCGGAGGACAACTGCGCCGCCATGGCCGCCAAAGAACTGGTCGATTACATCGAAAACGGGAACATCACGCACAGCGTCAACTATCCCGACGTCGCTTCCCCCCGTTCCAGCGTCAGCCGCGTGACCATCATGCACGCAAACGTGGAGGGCGTGATCTCCCGCATCACCACCCTGCTTTCCGCCAAGAACATCAACATCGCCAACATCATCGATAAATCCAAGGGCGACAAGGCATACATGCTTCTCGATCTGGATACCAAACCTTCCGCAGAGCTGATCGAAGAGATCAAAAAGCTGGACATGGTGACTCGCGTGCGCGTGTTTGACTAAACGGGTCTTCGCACAAAGACAACATTCAAAAACGCGGGGCGCATCGCAAAAAGATGCGCCCCGTTTTTCTTTGAAAATTTTCTGCGGCCTTTCCCTTGCAAACAGAAAAGAGACGGGCACCAAAAAAAGCTCCCTTTTTTACGAGAATTTTTGCGGCTTTTTTCCCCGCAGGCAGAAAAGAGAGGCGGCGCGCCCGTTACGGGCGCGCCGCCTCTCTGTCTTTTATCCGATCTGTTTTTCTGCAAAAAGGCATTTTCGGAAAAACGAGAAAAGCGGACTGTTCGCTTTCCCGCGGCGCGCCTTCCCGTCCAAGACGGAACCGCCGCGTCGCCCCTGTCTGCGGGACGAAGCGCACTTTTACAAACGTGTCCGCGAGATAAGGCTTTTTTTGCGTCTCCCCTGCCTGCGAAGCGGGAGTTTTTAAAAACGGTCGTCGTAGAGAGTCATCAATTCGGAAATATCCGTGATGCCTTTGAGCACGAGAGATTTGCCGCTGTTCCAGAGGTTGACCATCCCGTTTTCCTCGGCGATCCTGCGCAACTCTTCCAGCGGCACGCCGCGGATGACCGCAGACTTGACCGCGTCGCTCATATACATGATCTCGTGCACGGCGATCCTGCCCTTGTAACCCGTATTGTTACAGAACTGGCAGCCCTGCGGACGGTACACGGAGGCGGGCTCTTCCAGTCCGAGCAGTTTCATCTCCGCTTCCGTCGTCCTGCCGCGTTTTTTGCAGGCGGGGCACAATCTCTTGACCAGGCGCTGGGCAATGACGCCGACCACTGCGTCGGCGACGAGGTAGTCGGTCACCTTCATGTCCTCCAGGCGGATGACCGCGCCGGGCGCGTCGTTGGTGTGGAGAGTGGAAAAGACGAGGTGCCCCGTGATGGCTGCGCGGACGGCGATCTCCGCCGTGTTTTCGTCGCGAATTTCCCCGACCATGATGATATCCGGGTCCTGACGCAAAATAGAGCGGAGCGCACTGGAAAAGGTGAGGTTCGCCTTGGTATTGACCTGGACCTGATTGATGCCGGGCATGGTGTATTCGACGGGGTCTTCGACCGTGATGACGTTGACGGTGGGTTTATTGATCTCTTTCAGGAAGGAGTACAATGTTGTAGACTTTCCGCAGCCCGTGGGGCCTGTCAGAAGAACGATGCCGTACGAATGAGCGAGAATTTTGTCAATGACGGTGTTCTCCTCCTCGGTGAAGCCGAGATCGGCGCGCGTGAAATTAAAGGCACTCTTGTCCAGAATACGGATAACGAACTTTTCGCCGTAGACGGTAGGAAGAGTAGATACGCGGAAATCGTAATCGGTGCCGTTGATCTCCATACCGAAACGCCCGTCCTGCGGGATGCGGCGCTCTGCAATGGATATGCCGGACAAGATTTTAAGCCGCGCCCCGATGGCGGGATAGTTTTCGATGGGAAATTCCGCACGCTCCTGCAGATCGCCGTCGATACGGTAGCGCACCTTTACCGTCTTTTCAAAAGGTTCGATGTGGATATCGCTGGCGCGGAACGGGATCGCCTCTTTGATGATGGAATCGACCAGCCGCACCGACGGATTGTTGATGACGTCGTCCTCCCTGTCGATGATGCCGACGGGCGCATCGCTGCGGGCAGCGTCTGCCATCTGACTGTCCTTGGCGCGCTGCAGATCTTCCAACGCCGTCGTGGTGGAGCGCACCGCGACGATAGAATCGATAAAGACGTCTATCTGCACGGCAGGCACGAGGATGCAGTCGATCGGCCCGACGTGCACCTGACTGATCATGGACATGGCGCACAGATCGAGAGGCCGCGCGACGGCAAGCAGCATCTTCCCGTTTTTATCCAGGGATACGGGCACGAATTTGTGCTTGCGCAAAAAGCCGAAGGTGACCTTTTCCAAAAGGGATCTGTCCACTTCGAGCATATCCATCTCGCAGTATGGCAAGCAGAAAAACTCGCCCATCGCCGCAAGGGAAGTGACCTGCGTGCAATAGCCCTTGATAACAAGATAACTTTCCGCATGCATGTGCAGACGGGTGCAATCATCAAAAATCTCCTTGATCTGTCTGTGCCTGATCACCCGTTTGTATGCAAAATACTGTAAAATTTCGTAATTAAGGTCCATATTTCCCCCTTATCCGTGCAGCAGCGCCCGCCCGACAAAGACAGCCGCCTGCAAAACGTCTGTAGGGTCGTTGCGGGTGGGGTCCATGTTCATGACTTCGATCAGCGGAGAATACACTGCCATGAACAACAGGCCTACGGTAACGCCGATGATGCAGAGAATGATCGGCTGCACCAGGTTTGTGACAGAAGTGATGGCACGTTCCACCTGATTTTCGAAAAAGGAAGTGGAACGGGCGAGCACGGTGTCCAGTTCCCCTGTCTTTTCGCCGACGGAGACCATCTGCACCAGCATGGTGGGAAAGATATCGTACGCCCGCAGCGCCATCGTAAACGCAGTGCCGCGGCGAACGTCCTCCGCCGCTTTGCGGAACTGTGCCGCGACATAGGCGTTGCCGAACACGATGCACACTTCGTCCATCGCTTCGACGATATCCATGCCGCTGCCCATCAAAAGCGAAAACGCCCTGCAAAAGCGCGCCGAAACGCTGTTGCGGACGACACCGCGGATCATGGGGAGATGGTACTTGCATTTATCCCAAAGGTACCTGCCCTTCTTGCTCATCAGAAACAGGAGCCATGCGCCGACAAGGAGGACGACTGCAAGAAAAATCATCTTCCAGTTGTCCGTAAAAAAGTGACCGACGGCATAGACGCCGAGGGTGAGCGCGGGCATCTCTATGTTCAGCTTAGACAGCGCGTCCTCGAAACTGGGGATAATGAACCCGACCATCAACGCAAAGATGGCGAGCGCCATGACGATGAGGATGCAGGGATAGGTAAGCGCGGCGCGCAGTTTTGCTTTCAGTTTGCTGTCCGCCTCGAAATAATCGGCGACAGAGATCAGGACGGAATCGATGGCGCCCGAAACTTCGCCCACGCGCACCATACTGCGGAAAAAGTTGGGGAAGGCGCGCTTGTGCTTTTCCATCGCTTCGGAGAGGAGCTTGCCGCCTTTGACGTCCTCGTAGACGATCTCCAGAACGGAGCGCAGATACCCGGAAAAAGTTTGTTTGCGCAGAATGTTGAGGGAATCGATGATGGACGTCCCCGAAGTGATGAGAATGGCAAACTGACGGCAGAAAGTAGACAGCTCGTTGACGGAGATCTTTCCCGAAACGGTGAAAAACGGGTTGGGAGATTTGTCCGAACGCACTTTTGCGGAGACGAGAAAGAGATTTTGCTTTGCAAGCTGCGCGCGCAGGTCGTCCTCGTTTTCCGCGAGAAAGACTCCCTCTATCCTCTTTCCGTTCAGATTGATCGCACGGTATTTATACTTTTTCACATGCCTTTCCTCCGCGCGGGACACCGCACAAAATATCAGAAATTATGGTTCTTGTTGAAATGCTTTGCAAAGGCGCAGCCGTACAGGTCGAGATTGTCGCGGACGGCCTCGGAAAGCTTTTCCGCCGCGGCAAAGGAGCGCAGGAGAAGCCCGCCGCACTCCTGCTGTTCTTCGTTTGCGCGGTCGACCAGATAAGAAAACTGCTGCGGGAGATGTACGACGATAAATTCCGGTTTTGCCAGATACTCCGCCGTTTCCGCCTGCCGTGCATACAGCAG
>CALVHV010000099.1 GCA_944328845.1 uncultured Clostridia bacterium
TCCCGTCCTTTCTGGAACTGAATTTTTCGGATATTCCGGCTCTCATCGGCACCTTTTCGCTGGGGCCCGTCGCGGGCGCACTCATCGTGCTGGTCAAATGCCTGCTCAAACTTCCCGCAACGTCTACCATGTGCGTGGGCGAACTGTCCGACCTCGTGTGCGGGCTCGCCTTCGTCATTCCCGCGGGGCTCATCTACCGCAGACACCGCACCTTCCGCGGCGCATTGGCGGGGCTGGGCATCGGCACGCTGAGCTCGGTGATCTTTTCCATGCTCTCCAACCGCTTTGTCATCGTGCCCGCTTACGTCAGTCTGATGGGGATCCCCATGGAAGGCATCGTCGCCATGCTCACGCCGCTTTTCCCTTCCTGCACGGCGGAAAATTTCTATTCTTACTACATTCCTTTCTCCGTGCTGCCCTTCAACCTGCTGCGCTGCCTCATCGCTTCTGCAGTCACGTTGCTGCTGTACAAGAGAATTTCCCGCCTTTTGAACAAGTTTTAATTGCAAATTGCAACATTCTATATTATAATAGAAGAGGTGTTGAAAAAAACGCCTCTTTTCTTTTTGAGGTAAACGATGATTTCGCACAGTGCAGAAGAGACGATCGAATTTGCAAAGCAATACGGCAAGACGCTGCGCGGCGGGGACGTGGTGCTCCTCCGCGGCGAGATGGGCGCGGGCAAGACGGTGTTCGTAAAGGGCATCGCGCAGGCGCTGGGCATCGACGAGGAGATCACCAGTCCCACCTATGCCTACATGAACGACTACGGCGGCAAGCTGTATCACTACGACTGTTACCGCCTCAAAAGCGGCGAGCAGGCGGAGGCGCTGGGCCTGACCGATTATTTTTACGCGGACGGCGTGTGCGTCATCGAATGGTCGGAAAACATTGCCGAAGTGCTCCCCGAGCATTGCAGGGAAGTGCGCATCCGCAAACTGTCCGAGGGGGAGAGGGAGATCGTATGCGACTGAAAAAATATCTTGCCATCGACACTTCTTCTTCCTATCTCACGGTAGCGGCGCAGGGGGAGGGAGAGGCCGTCCTTCTCTTTGAAAAGGACGGCGCGCTGCAGCATTCCGTGCGGCTGATGGACGCGGTGGACGAGGCGCTCTCGCGCGCGGGGCTGCGCCCGCAGGACTGCGACTTTTTCTGTGCGGTGACGGGGCCGGGCTCCTTTACGGGTATCCGCATCGGCGTTTCCGCCGTCAAAGGCTTTTGCGAGGCGACGGGTAAACCCGCCCTCGGCAGAACTTCTTTTCAGACGCTCGCATATAATGCAGAAGGCAAAGCGCTTGCGGCGATCGCCGCGGGCAGAGGCAACTACTATGTGTGCGGCTTTGCCGAAGACAAGAGCGTCTGCCTCGAACCCGCGTACGTGGGGGAGGAAAAGCTGAGGGAGCTTGCCGCGGACTTCCCCGTCTTCTCTTGCGACGCGCTGCCCGTGCCGTACGTGCAGGCGGATCCCGCCGCGGGGCTTTTGCGCGCGGTGCAGGCGGCAAGAGAGGGGGAACTGGGCGACCTCGCCGCCTTTTATCTGAAAAAGAGTCAGGCAGAAGAGGAGCGGGAACGCCGCTGAAACAAAACGAGGGAGAAAAAATATGGACATCCGTCCGTGGACGTACGAGGACATCTATTCCATCGCGGAGCTGGAAAAGCAGTGCTTTCCCGACCCGTGGTCCTTTCAGATGCTCGCCGATTCTTTTTTCGGGGAGAACACGCTGACCGCCGTCCTTCTGTCCGAAGGCAATGTGGAAGGCTACGCCTTTTTGGTGGGCGTACAGGGGGAGGCGGACCTCGCCAACATCGCCGTGGCACCCTCCTTCCGCCGCAAGGGTGCGGCAAATGCCCTGCTCGGGTATCTGGAAGGCGAGGCGAAGAAGAGGGGAGTGGAGCGCATCTTTCTGGAAGTGCGCGTCTCCAACGCTCCCGCCATGCGGCTGTACCTTTCGCGCGGGTACGTGGGCAGATATGTCCGCCCCCGTTACTACGGCGACGGGGAAGACGCCGTCATTTTTGTCAAAGAGCTGTAACAGACAGGAGGTTTTTTGTTGGAAGATTCCCTCATCCGCAAAGGAGAGGGGGAGGACCTCGTCTTTCTGCACGGGTACCTCTCCTGTAAAGAGAGTTTTTACCATCAGATAAACTACCTGTCCGGATTTTACAAAGTCACCGCCTTCGATTTCCGCGGCATGGGCAAGAGCGCGCCTCTCGACGCGCCGTGGTCGGTGGGGGACTATGCGGCGCACACAAAACGGCTTTTGGAAGAGCTGGGAGTGGAACGTCCCCGCCTGCTCGCCCATTCGTTCGGCGGCAGGGTCGCCATCAAATTGCTGGCGGAAGGGTATCCCGCCCACAGTGCCTTGCTCACGGGCTGTGCGGGGATCCCGCCAAAGCGCGGGCTTTCCTACCGGCTTCGCGTAAAGAGCTACCGTTTTGTCAGAAAATTTGCCCCGCGTTATGCGGAAAAGAAGTTCGGTTCGGCGGAATACCGCTCCCTTTCGCCCGTGATGAAAGAGAGTTTCAAGCGCATCGTGGGGGAGGACCTCACGCCCCTTCTGCCGCGCATCCGCGTGCCCGTGCTGTACGTGTTCGGGGAAAAGGATACCGCCACGCCGCTTTGGATGGCGCGCATCCTGCGCGAAAGGACGCCCCGCTCCGAACTCGTCGTTTTGCGCGGCTGTACGCACTTTTGTTTTTGTGAAAAATGGGAAGAATTCAACGCCGTCGCGCGCGAATTTTTCCGCAACTGAAGAGAGGATCAAGATGTTCACACTCATCTCCGTAACCGAATACGTCGTCGTCGCGCTGGGCGCGGCCCTGCTGTTCGGGCTGTGCGTTTTCAACGCGCTCGGCGCCCTGCAGCAGAGCGGCTACGCCGCAAAGCGCTACGCGCACTGGCTGGGACGCAAGGGGAACATGACCCGTTCGCGCTTTACCCTGCTCGCCTTCCTCATCGCGCTGTCCATGCTCGTTTTGGGCATCGCCTTCTCCTTTGCGGGCAAGTGGGCGGGGTACGTGCCGCTCGTCAGTGTGCCGCTGTTCGTCGGCCTGTACTGCGTTGCCGAGCGCCGCGCCCTCAAAGTGCCTTTGCAGGGCACAGCGCGCGCCAAGCGGGTGTACGCCCTCAACCTCCTCGTGCTGGCGGTGCTTGCCTTTGCGCTCGTCGTCGGGGCAAACGCCCTCGCTTATTATACGGAAGAGGCGCTCGTCTCTCATCTGCGCTACCTTCCGCTGGCGCTGCTGCCGCTGCTGCAGCCGTGGCTGCTCCTCGCCGCCAACGCGCTGGAAAAACCCTTTTCTTCGGCAAAAAACAAAAAATACCTCAAAAAAGCAGAGCAGACATTGCACAATGCTTCCTGCGTGAAGATCGCCGTCACGGGCAGCTTTGCAAAGACCAGCGTCAAGAGCTATCTGGCGCAGATCCTCTCGTCCCGCTACAAGGTCATCGCCACGCCTGCTTCTTACAATACGCCGCTGGGCATCGCCAAGAGCGTGGAAGGGGGGCTGGACTGCGACTTTTTCATCGCGGAAATGGGCGCCCGCCATACGGGCGACATCGCCGAGCTTTGCAGGCTCGTCTCTCCCGATCACTGCATCCTCACGGGCATCTGTCCCCAGCACATGGAGACGTTCGGTTCCGAGCAGGCGCTCGTCGCCGCAAAGAGCGAGATCTTTGCGGGCACCAAGGCGGGCGGATTTGCCGTGTACGGGGACGTCGGCACGGAAAAAGCGGTGCCGTACATAAAAAATCTCGTCAAAGTGCCCGTGGGCGAACACGGGGAATGCGGCGCGCTGGACGTCAAATGCACCTCTTCGGGCACTTCGTTCAAGCTGGCGCTGGGCATCCGACAGACGGAGTGTTCGTGCAAGCTGTTGGGCAGGCACAACGCCTACGACGTGGCGCTGGCGGCGGCGATGGCGTATAAACTGGGCATGAGTGCGGAAGAGATCGCGGAGGCGGTCTCCCGCCTCGAATGTGTGCCGCACCGCCTGCAGCCTCTCTTTTCGGGCGGCGTCACCGTGCTGGACGATGCGTACAACGCCAACGTGCGCGGCGCGGAGGAAGCGCTCTTTGTCCTGCGCCTGTTCGGGGGCAGGAAGATCGTCGTCACCCCCGGCATCGTGGAACTGGGCGTGCTGGAAGAGAGCGAAAACGCCGCGCTCGGCGAAAAGCTTGTGGGGCTGGACTGCGTCATCCTTGTGGGGGATACGCTGGTCGGCGCCGTCAAAAACGGGTATCTGCGGGCGGGCGGAGACGCCGAAAAACTCTTTGTTCTGCCCACGCTGGAAGCCGCCAAGAAAAAGCTGTCTTCTCTCTTACAGCAGGGGGACGCCGTGCTTTTCCTCAACGACCTGCCCGACGTGTATTAAAAAACAGAAAACGCAAAGAAACACCAAAGCGGAAAAATCTTTCTGGCGGAGGTGTTTTTTTATGCGCAAAAACGTTGCGGTCATCTTCGGGGGCAAGTCCTGCGAAAACGAAATTTCCATCATCACGGGCGTGATGGCGGTCAATCTGCTGGACGCGGAGCGGTACAACGCCTTTCCCGTCTACCTCTCGCAGGCGGGGGAGTTCTATACGGGCGCGGCGCTTGCCGAAGCCGCTTCTTTTCGGCAGGACGGGTATCTGCAAAAGGGGAAAAAGGCGCTCTTTTGCGGGCAAAACCTGTGCACGCTCCATAAAAACAAGCTGAAAACGGTCGCAAAGATCGACTGTGCCCTCAATTGCTGCCACGGTATGGGCGGGGAGGACGGCGCGCTCTCTTCTCTGCTCGATCTCAACGGCATCCCCAACGCCTCGCCGGATGCCGCGCCCTCCGCGCTGTTTATGGATAAGACGCTCACCAAGCTCGCCGTCAAGGCTCTGGGGGTAAAGACGGCGCCGTATTTCCGCTTCGGGGAGGAGGAGTACCGCAAGCGCGGCCCGTTTGCGCTGCGCGTCATCGAGGAGCGGCTGGGCTATCCCGTCATCGTCAAGCCTGCGCGGCAGGGTTCGAGCATCGGCATTTCCGTCGCCGAGGACCGCGCGCGGCTCATCGACGCCATCCGCACGGGGTTTGCCTACGACGATCTGCTGATCGCGGAAAAGTACTTCGAGCAGCGCCGCGAGATCAACTGCGCCTGTTATAAGAGCGGGGAAAGATACGTCGTCTCCCCCTGCGAGGAGCCGAAAACGTCGCATAAGTTCCTCACCTTCGGCGACAAGTACCTGGGCGGGGCAAAGGAACACGCTTCGCAGTTCCCCGCGCAGCTTCCCCGCGCTACGGCGGAGACCATCCAGGGCATCACGCGCATGCTGTACCGCCGCCTGCGCCTGCGCGGCGTGGTGCGTGCCGACTTTCTGGTGGTGGGGAAAGACGTGTACTTCAACGAGATGAATACCGTGCCGGGCTCGCTGGCGTGGTATCTCTTCTGCGAAAAGCTGTCCGACTTCAAACAGATGCTCACCGAGCTCATCGAGCAGGGCATCTGCGATTTCAAAGAAAAAAGCGGCAAAAAAATGCTGAAAAACTGCGGCGTGCTCTCTGCTCCCTCCCTTTCGGGGAAAAACAGAGGATAAGTTTACGGAATTTTGCCGCCCGCCGCGCAAAGGCGGGGCGGGCGGACTGAAAAAGATAAAGCGCAAAAAGGAGGAGGCGGGGAGAGGGTCTGAAAAGGACGCGTGAGGGCAAACAGTTGCACCCGTCTGCAGGATGTTCCGTTCAAATGCTTGTCAAGCGGTGCGATTTTTGGTAAAATAATACGGAAATCTATATGCGAGGTGCCATGTATGTCCAAAATTCAGATGAAAAACCCCGTCGTGGAAATGGACGGGGACGAAATGACCCGCGTGCTGTGGCAGTGGATCAAGGAAGATCTCATCCTGCCCTTTGTCGACCTCAAAACGGAGTATTACGACCTCGGCCTCGTCAATCGCGACAAGACAGACGATCAGGTCACGGTCGACGCCGCCAACGCCAATAAAAAGTACAAAGTCGGCGTCAAGTGCGCCACCATCACCCCCAACGCCCAGCGCGTGGAGGAGTATAAACTCAAACAGATGTGGAAGAGCCCCAACGGCACCATCCGCCGCATCCTGGACGGTACGGTGTTCCGCGCACCCATCCTCGCCAAGGGCATCACGCCTTACATCCCCGGCTGGAAAAAGCCCATCGTGCTTGCCCGTCACGCCTACGGAGACGTGTATTCGGGCGTGGAAACGCAGGTAAAGCAGGGGAACAAGGCGTACCTCCTCGTCGAGGACAAAGATGGCAACATCGTGGAAAAACTGCTGGTGCAGGATTTTAAAAACAGCGACGGCATCGTGCAGTCGGTGCACAATCTGGACCGCTCTATCCAAAGTTTTGCGCGCTCCTGCTTCAACTATGCGCTGGACATAAAGATGCCCCTGTGGTTTGCCACCAAGGACACCATCTCCAAAAAGTACGACCATCATTTCAAAGATATCTTTGCGGAAATTTTTGAAAAAGAATACAAAGCCAAGTTCGAGGCGGCGGGCATCGAATACATGTATACCCTCATCGACGACGCGGTTGCGCGCGTGGTGCGTTCGGAAGGCGGCATCCTGTGGGCGTGCAAGAACTACGACGGCGACGTGATGAGCGACATGGTCGCCACCGCCTACGGTTCTCTCGGCCTGATGACGTCCGTGCTCGTCTCGCCCGACGGCAATTACGAGTTCGAAGCGGCGCACGGTACCGTCACCCGCCACTATTATAAACACCTGAAAGGGGAAGAGACTTCCACCAATTCCGTCGCCACCATCTTTGCGTGGACGGGCGCGCTGGCAAAGCGCGGCGAGCTGGACGATACGCCCGAACTGTGCGCATTCGCCAAAAAGCTGGAACGGGCCACGGTGGAGACGATCGAAAGCGGCGAGATGACGGGCGACCTCGTCCCTCTCTTCCATGCGGAGGGGGTCGTGCCCAAAAAATTGGATTCGCGCGCCTTTTTAAAGGCAGTCGCGGGCAGGATGCAGTAAATAAGACGGGCTGGCGCATCTGCGGCAGCCCGCTTTGTATCTCGGCGCCCGAGCGGAGCCTGAACTTTATTAAAAGCTCCCTTGACAAAGGCATATCGCTGTGATACAATAATAAAAAATGCCGCATATGCGGCAGAGTGAGGTAGAATATGCATTGTCAGAATTGCGGGGCTCCCGTGCAGGACAGCGACAAGTTTTGCAGGTTTTGCGGCAAGAGTCTGGCTGCGCCCGCACCGGAAGATACCGCTGCGGCGCAGACGGAACAAAAGTCCGAGCAGGGGGATCTTTTCGGATTTTCGCAGACGGACGGGGCAGGACAGGCGCCTTCCGCACAGAACGCGCAGGCAGGAGCGCCTTCCGCGGGGACTGTGCCGCCGGCGCAGCCGTACGGAACGACCTTTTACGGAAAACCGTATACGTCGCAGAATGCTGCGGGGCAGAACGCGCCCCTCTTCGAGCTGAAGGTCAATAAGTTCGGCATTGCGGGCTTTATCCTGTCCATCCTTGCCTTTATCCTGCTTGTTTCCGCCTTTGTTTCCGTCTTTTCCATCCTCATGTCCGATACGTCATGGATGGATAACGGCGGGTATTTTTCCGAGTCCATGCTGATGGAGATCGGCGCGAGCTTCCTCGCGTTCAGCGCTTTTTCGCTGCTGTGCGGCGTTCTCGGTGTCTGCTTCTCGGGGGTGGGCAAGCGCAACGCTTCTATGTGTAAGCTCAACGGGTTTGCCACGGCGGGGCTTGTGATCGGTTCCGTTACGCTGGGTATCATCGTTCTCTTTTACTTTTTCTCATTCGTGTAAATTGTTTCCCGCCGCGCAGAAGCGCGGCGGATTTTTTTAAAGTAAATATCCCCCACTAAAGTGGGGGCTTTGGAAAGCCCTAAAGGGCAAGGTTACTGGCGCGGCGCTCA
>CALVHV010000100.1 GCA_944328845.1 uncultured Clostridia bacterium
CTTCCTCGGAGATCTCCGTCCCGCTCCCGCGGACGACCACCTCGGCACAGTCTGCCAACTGAAAGGCATAGGTCTGCACCACGCCGACATCCTGCAAGATGACTCTCCGCGCCTTGTTGCGATACAGCGCGTTCGATGCTATATCTCTGCCGCGCAGAGTGATCGTTTCCCCCACGGCGTACGAACGGGGGACGAACAGACACGTCTGACTGTCCCGATACAAAATACCGTCTTCGGCAAAAAATTCATCCGCGCGTTCCTCCGTCTCGATGCGTTTGAGCGCGCTGAAATGCCCGAGAAAACGGTACACGTTTTCCAGATCCGCATCTGCACCGAAACGAAGAACAGCAACTCTGCCCAGCCATTCCGCCGAGGGAGCACAGTCGAAAGTTTGCAGATCGTTTGTTACGAGCGTAGTAAATTCCAGATCTCCAAAGACGTCGCACCCCATTTGGGTAACGCCGTCGGGGAGAGTCAGCACGCCGTCGGAGACCTCCCCGTCGTAACGGCAGAGCGTTCCGTCGTCCGTGCGGTAAACGCCTTCCTCCCACTGTTCGTAGACCCGCGAAGCGCCGATGTCCACGGAAATTTTTACGGGCGCGCTCCCCTCGAGACGGGTGCCGTTCGGATACATCGTGTCACATTCGATCTGCGTATCTTCCGCCAGTTTCAGCGTGACCTGCGAAGGGCTGAACGTTCCGCAGGCGATCTCATACGACACGTTCTTCCCCTCCGGGATCTCCACCACTTGTTCCGCAGGGTAGATCCTGCAAATTTCCTTTCCGTCACTCTCAGAAGCATACTCCAGTTTCGTCTCTTTGTATTTTGCTTCGACCAGCAAGAACGTATCGGATCTGTTCTCTTTGGGAAGAAACCACGTCTCCCCCGCATCGTACCAAACACCGAGGCTGTTTGTAAAGCCGATCATCTCCGCCCCTTCCTGTTCCAGGAATTCTTGCATATGAAGGGGAAATTCCGCCACGCAGCCCGCAAACAGATCGAAGGAATCGCTCTTGCTGTCGATCTGAACGCCGTAGCCTGCCCGATGGTCGCAATAAATATTGAAATCGATCTCATGTTCGCCCGAAAGGTCGAACACGCGATTGCCCTCGTCGGCGAGGTGGTTCACATCCTTATGAAAAACGCTGACCCTTTCGATGACGTTCGTCTCCTGCCCGCGGTAGCCGTCCGCATACACCGAGCAGTCGCGGATATCCCCGTCCTCCGAAATAGCGTACGTTCTGTAGTTGCCCCTCTCCCCCAAGCCGAACACCCTTCCGCGGAAGGTGCAGCGCAGGATCGTGCCCCAATTGTTCCCCACAAATCCGTTATACGGGTCGCCGTACAGATCTGCCTGCACTTCACTGTCGCAGATCACGCCCTCTTGAGAAAGGTTCATTGTAAACAGCCCCGTAGGGACAAATACCTGCGGTTCCCCGGATAAATTGCGGCAAAGGATGCCATCTGTGTCCGATCGGATGCACATGCCGCGGACGACGCTCCGCTCCGAGATCCACTGAAACAGCGGAAGATCGTCCGCAATGGTGATGGTGTATCCTTCGGGATTGACGAATATGCCCGAAAAGTCGATGACCTCCTCCAAAGAGTCCCTGCTGACGATGATATCCTGCGCCAGGATATACTTCCCGCCGGAAGCATCTCTCAGATCGTCATACGAATACACGGGTTTATAACTGCCGAACTCATAATCGTGCGCCAAAAGCTCCACGCTCACCAGGTCTGTGATCTTCCCGTGATACAGGCTTTCGTTATAATACACGCGCACCTTAAAATTGTAAATTCCCGCCTCAAAAACGTGCAGCATCCCGTCCCCGTCCACGGAAACGCGGTCTTTGAGCCCTTGGGCAGAACCGTTATCTTCGATAGTAAACGCCCCGCCCTGACTGCCGAGATATTCTTTGAGGTCGTATACCTCACCCACCTGCATTTCCAGCTGCAGCCCTTTGCCGACAGAATCGCTGGACGAGTCTCTGCCGCACGTTGCCAGATACAGCCCGACCAGGAAAGCGACAATGCACAACAGCGCCCCGACGATCAGAGCAATGACAGCGCGTTTACGGCTATTCGATCTCATTTTTACACCTCCCTACCACGTGAACAAAGCCATAGGCAAAGACGCAGAACAATATTTCCCCCAAAAGAAAGACGAGATTCAAGATAGGCGCCGCAAGAAAATGGATATCCTTGACCGCATCGATCGTACCGCCCGGAACAACGGGCAGGACAGGCAGAACGGAATCGGGCAGAACGAGCCAGGAAGCGTCCGCCAACTCTCCCGTGATGCCCGCAGCGCAATACACCGTATAATGATAGAAGAAATACAGTGCGAGAAAGATGAGAGCAACGAGAATTTTGAGAGGGAGAAAGGGTACGCGGACGACCGCAACGCGGATAACGTCGTACATGATATACATCAGACAGACAGTGACCGCCGCCGACGGCGCAAACAGCAGCCTGTGCACGCCGTGCGCGCGCAGAGAAAGGAGCATGCTCTGCGGCGACGTCTGTCCGCGCACGGCGGGTGCCCCCGCAAAATATATAAAATCGAACAGGGTCGCAAAGATCATCTGCGCGGCGAGAAAGAGCGCCGTCCAAACAAACAGTCCGAACAGAACGCCCTGCGTCCTCTTTTCTTCCGTCACCCCCGCCATGCGGTAATAACTGCGGAAAGAGAAGATGCTCTTCAAAAGGAGCAGCACGGGCATCACGTAGGAAAAGGCATTAAATACGGCAAAGACGTATTCGGCAAGATCTGCGCGCAACGCATCCGTCGCGCCTATGCCCGCCAGAGAAATGCCCACCGCCGCCAGCAGACACAGCGCAAGCCCCGCGGCACAGACAAAGAAGTTTTCCTTCCATTCCGTCAGAAAAATTTTTCGTATCATAGCAAGCTCTCCCCGTAAAAATCTTCTACGCTCTTGCCCTGTGCACGCAATGCCTCCGTCTCCGTCAGCGGCCCCAGCCGTCCGTCCCTGAGCACCGTCACGTGCGTGAAAAGATTTTCGAATTCCTTGATCTCGTGCGTGGCGACGAGGATGATGCGATCCTCCATCGCCCGCTCGATAAGGGATTCCACGATGAACCCGCGAAAAACGAGGTCGAGGTTGGTCAGCGGTTCGTCCAACAGCAAGACCTGTGCGTCCACGCAGAAATTGCAGATAAAATTCAGCTGCCGCTGCATGCCCGCGCTCAGCGCACGCAGGCGCGCAGTCGGGCGGATGGACGTATTTTCCAGCATACGTTCTGCCTTTTTGCGGTCGAACGTATAAAATCTTTCGTAAAAAGAAAGCAGATCCTTTACCTTGCGCCACTCGGGAAAAGGAAGCTTTGTGCGCATGTACGCCACCTCTTTTCCGCGCAGGGAGACCTCGCCCGTAAAGTTGCGGTCCATGTTTCCCAAAATGTTGAAGAGCGTCGTCTTGCCCGTCCCGTTCAATCCGAGAACGCCCACAAAACTGCCCGCGGGGACGCGCAGGGAAACGCCGCGCAGTACCCCCTTTTTCCCGTACGCCTTTTCAATGTTCCCGATCGCGTACTCTCTCATCTTCTCTCCTCCTCGCTGCCGAACACTTTGCGCAGCATCTCCGTCACTTCGCCGCCGTCCAATCCCGCTTCCCGCATCTCTTTTGCGAACGCCGCCGACTTTTCCCGCAAAAATTCTCTCTTTTTTTGCAGAATGTACGCCGCGTCCGCCGTTACAAACTTTCCGTTTGTGCTGTCCGTATAGATCAGCTTTTCTTCCGAAAGCGCCGCATACACGCGCACAATCGTGTTCGGGTTCACGCGGCACTGCACGGCGAGGTCGCGGATCGCAGGCAGGCGCGTACCGCACGCAAAAGAGCCCGAAAAGATCTGCTTTTTTAAATATTCGGTTATTTGCGAATAAATCGTTTCGTTGCTCTTGAAATCCATTCCGAACTCCCGTTTATTGTACTACTTGAATAATACAATACCTGCCGAAAAAAGAACGCACGCCGTGCGTTGTACTATTTAAGTAATACAAGCATACCACACCTTTTCCCCTTTGTCAAGGGGGAAAAGAAAAATTTATGCAGAGAGCGGCAAAAAGAGGAGCGTCGGTCTCCCCGACGCTCCCCTTTCTGATTTTTAACCATCTGTTATCAAAGAAAGTTTTACCGTGACATTTCCCGTGCCGAGAGCTTCCCGCAGCTGCGCCGAAGTGACCCCTTCGATCCTGCCCAGCCGCGTATACGACCAGACATTTTCGCCGTAACAGAGAACAAACTGATTGCCCTGGTACAGGATGAGATCTCCCGCCGTCATGGTGATGCGCTCATCCTCCCGCGGAAGATCGCTGCCGATGCTGCCTACCTTTTCAAACCCGCCGTAATCGTGCAGAGAAAGGGTGAGCGGCAGCAATTCCGCCAGCGCCTTTGCGGCGGCATTGTCTGCAAGCGTTGCCGTGAACACGGTATTTCCCACGGTAAGACACATCTTCCCCTCCCCGTTCTGACTTTCTTGTCCGTCCTCCGCCTCTTCCTGCGAAGAGTTCCCCTGTTCGGCATCTTCCGATGCGTGCCCCGCCGCGCCGCACGCGGCAAAGAAAAGACAGGAAAAAATACACAAAAACAACAGGACGTATCTCAAATATTTTGACACTTTGCACCTCTGCGACCCTTTCGGCTCATCTGTTTTCAGTGCACGCTCTTGCCCATCCGATACGCCTCTTCATACGCCGCCGTGTCCTTGACGCTGCCGACGGCATCCGCGCCGATCCCGTACACAACACCCGCGAGGCGCACGCCGTCGAAACAGTCGATCCAGCCCTGCACGCCCTTGACGGTGCCGTCCATTGCCGCCCTGTCGTTTTCCGCAGCCGCAGTGAGCAGGTACACCTGCCTGAACTTGTTTTCCTGCCCGTACAGGGGGTTCAGCCTGTCGAGAAAGGTCTTCAGCTGGCCGCACATCGAATAATAGTAGACGGGCGTGGCAAACACCAGCACGTCCGCATCGCGCACTTCTGGGAGAAGGGCGTTGACAGAATCGTTGAGGACGCATTTCCCGCTGCCGAGGCAAGAGAGACAGCCGATACAAAATTGCAGTTTGAGATCGCGCAGGGAGATGGTCCTGACGCGGTTGCCCGCCTCCGCGGCACCCTTTTCAAACTGTTTTGCCAACAGTTCGGTGTTGCCGCCCCTGCGGAAGGTTGAATTGACGATAAGTATGTTTTTCATTTTTGGTCTCGCTCCGTTTTTGATATTTTTTTCAGCACCCGCGCGGGCACGCCGCCCACAACGGTATTTTCGGGGACGTCCTTCGTGACCACGGCGCCCGCCGCAATGACGGCGTTGTCCCCCACCGTTACGTCCGCAAGAATGGTCGCATGCGCACCCACCCATACGTTTTTGCCCAGCACGATGGGCGCGGGGATCATATCCGCGCGGCGGTCGGGATCCTGCACGTGGTCCAGCGTCGCCATCACGACCTGATGCCCGATGAGGCACCCGTCCCCGATCGTGATGCCGCCCTGGTCCTGAAAACAGCATCCTTCGTTGACAAAAACCCTTTTCCCGACGCGGATGTTCTGCCCGAAATCGGTATAAAAGGGCGGGAACAGGCAAAAGCTCTCCTCTTCCTCCTGCCCCGTCAGCGCAAAGAACAATTTGCGTAGCTTTTTTTGCGAACAGCTCCCCCCGTTTATGCGGGAAGTATACCGCTGCGCGCGCGCCGCCGCCGCGTGCATAAATTTGTGTTCCGCCGAGCCTGCACGGATGATTTTTGTCTTTTTGATCGAATCTCTGTATTCTGCCGTATTCATGCCCCCATTCTACCACCTGCCCTTCTGCATGTCAAATACCTATATTGTATATAAAATCATGCTTGACAGGCATGGAAAGGGCGTGTTATAATACGAAAAAGGAGCAAAGACATGGAGATAAGAGAACTGAAATACTTCCTCGCCATCGCGCAGAAACAAAACATTTCGAGGGCAGCGGAATCGCTGTACATGACCCAGCCCAGCCTTTCGCGGCAGATGCAGAACCTCGAAAAGGAGCTGGGAAAACAGCTGTTCGTGCGCGGAAGCAAAAAGATAGAACTGACGGAAGCGGGTTATCTTTTGCGCAAGCGGGCGGAAGAGATGCTGGCACTGTACGAAAAGACGCAGGCGGAACTGGCCGCGCCCGAAGAAGGGATCGGGGAGATACGCATCGGAGGAGGCGAATCGTTTGCCGTCTCCCTTGTCGCCCGCCTTGCCGCAAAGCTGCGAGAAGAACTGCCGCGCACCTTGTTCCGATTTTACAGCGGAGATACGCAGGACGTGACGGAACGACTGGAAAAGGGACTGATCGACTTCGGCATCCTCGTAGAACCCGCCGAACTTTCCCGATACGAATTTGTGCGCCTGCCCCAAAAAGATACCTGGGGAGTGCTGATGCGCAGAGACAGTCCGCTCGCACAAAAAGAATACATCACTCCGCAGGATCTGCGCGGAAAACCTCTCATCCGCTCTCAACACGCCCTCAACAATCAGGAACTCTCTGCCTGGTTCGACGACGAAGAACAGACAGTGACGGCGACCTACAACCTCCTCTACAACGCCTCCCTCCTGGTGCGCGAAGGGATGGGCTATGCAGTGGGACTGGACAAGATCATCAACACCGCGGGAGACAGCGATCTGTGCTTTCGCCCGCTCTTCCCAAAGCTGGAATCTTCGCTCGCCGTGGCGTGGAAGAAAAACCAGCTCTTTTCCCGCCCCGCACAGAGATTTTTGCAGATGCTGCAAGAAGAGTTCGGCAACCAGTAAAACGCGCCCCGCTCTGCGACAGAAGGGCGCGGGACAAGCGCTCGCGCCCTTTCCCGCCTTCCTTGCCCGGGGCGCGCCGCGGGGCGGCTTCCCCTGCCCGAAGCGATAAAAGCGACGAAAGGGGCGGTTTCGGAAAATTCCGAAACCGCCCCTTTTTTACATTTACAGCAAAGACCTGTACAGCGCCGCGATGTCCTCTTTTGTAGGATCCTTCGGGTTGCCGGGACGGCAGGCGTCGTCCATGGCAGACTGCGCCAAAAAGTCGATGTCCTCTTCCCTGACGATGTTTTTCAGGTCGGCAGGGATGCCAACGTCGTGCGAAAGTTGTTTCACCGCATCGATCGCCGCCTTTCTGTACTCCGCCTGAGACATTTCATCCACGCCTTTCACGCCCATGGCGCGTGCGATCTCGCGGTACTTTTCACCCGTGGCGGGCGCGTTGTATTCCATCACCGTGGGCAGAATGATGGCGTTTGCCACGCCGTGCGGCGTATCGTACAGTGCCCCGAGAGGATGCGCCATCGAATGGACGATACCCAGCCCGACGTTGGAAAAGCCCATTCCCGCGACGTACTGACCCAGCGCCATGCCCTCTCTGCCCTCGGGCGTATTGGCGACCGCGCCGCGCAGCGAACGGGAGATGATCTCGATAGCTTTAAGGTGGAACATATCCGAAAGCTCCCACGCGCCCTTGGTAATGTACCCTTCGATGGCGTGCGTGAGCGCGTCCATACCCGTCGCCGCCGTCAGGCCCTTGGGCATGGTGCTCATCATATCGGGATCAACGACCGCCACGACGGGGATGTCGTGCGGGTCGACGCAGACAAACTTTCTGTTCTTTTCTACGTCCGTGATGACGTAGTTGATGGTCACTTCCGCCGCCGTGCCTGCCGTGGTGGGGACGGCGATGATGGGAACGGAAGGTTTTTTCGTCTGTACCGCCCCTTCCAGGCTGCGCACGTCCTCGTGCTCGGGATTGGCAATGATGATGCCGATCGCCTTTGCCGTATCCATGG
>CALVHV010000101.1 GCA_944328845.1 uncultured Clostridia bacterium
TCCGTGGGTTATCCCAAGGCGGGTAAGATCATCGAGTGGATGGAAAATATGGGATATATCTCCGCGTTTGACGGAGGAAAATCCCGCAAAGTTCTTCTCACGCAAGAAGAGTTTGACAGCAAATACGGCGACTACGGAGAATGAGCATGCTGGAAAACAAAACTTTCGGACTCATCTCACTGGGGTGCGACAAAAACCGCGTGGACGCCGAACGGCTTCTTGCCATCGTGCGCGAACGCGGCTGCCCCGTGACGGACGATATTTCGCAGGCGAATATCCTCATCGTCAATACCTGCGCCTTTCTCGATTCCGCGCGCAAAGAGGCGATCGAAACGGTGCTCGATTGCGACGGATACCGCGGCGGTAAACTGGAAAAGATCGTCGTTTCCGGCTGCCTGCCCGAAAAATATATCGGGGAGCTCTTTCCGTCTCTGACGGAAGGGGACGTCTTTCTCGGCTGTAACGACGCGGACAAGCTGATGGAAGCCATCGAGCTTTCTTACGCGCAGGGCAGGGTAGACATGGTACATCGGGGGCACGAATCGGAGGGCGGCAGAACGCTCACCACGCCTTTGCATTACGCGTATTTGAAGATCGCAGACGGCTGCAACAACCATTGTACCTATTGTCTGATCCCCAAGATCCGCGGCAGATACCGCTCGTATCCGATCGAAAAACTTGTCGCCGAGGCGGAGTCGTTGGGCGACCTTTCCGAGCTCATCCTCGTCGCGCAGGACACCACCCGTTACGGCGAGGACCTGTACGAAAAAAACACCTTTGTTGAACTCATCCGACGCCTTTCCGCGCTGGACAATATCGGCAGTATCCGCCTGTTGTATTGCTATCCCGACGTCATCGGCGACGAACTCATCGAAGAGATCGCATCCAATCCCAAGGTGGTCAAATACATCGACATCCCGCTGCAGCACAGCGAGGACAGAGTCCTGAAACTGATGAACAGGAAGGGCTCGAGGGAAGGGTATCTTGCCCTTTTGCGCAAGCTGCGCGAAAGAGTTCCGCAGATCGCCGTGCGTTCCACTTTCATTGCAGGATTTCCCACGGAGACGGAAGAGGAGGTCGTTGCTTTGGGCGATTTCCTGCGGGAAGCAAAGCTCACCAATTGCGGCTTTTTTGCCTATTCGCGCGAGCCGGATACGCCGGCATATCGCCTGAAGGGGCAGATTCCCGCTCGCATCAAGCAGAAGCGGGTGCGCTCTCTGTACCGCATACAGGAAGAGATCTCCGCAGAATTTTTGCGGCAGTTTGTCGGAAAAGAGGTGGAGGTCCTGTGCGACGGGATCGACTATGAACGCAAATGTTTTGTCGGCAGGGCGTGGTGGAGCGCGCCCGATATCGACGGAAAAGTGTATTTCCACGCTTCGCAAGCGGAGCAGGGAGAACGCTATTTTGTAAAAATCACTCGCGCGGACAGTTACGATCTGTTCGGCGAAACGGAGGAATACAATGAATCTTCCCAATAAGATCACCCTTTCCCGTATTTTTCTGATCCCTGTGTTTGCGGTGATCTTTTTCCTGGACGTCATTCCGTACAACTATTTCATCGCGGCGATCGTCTTTATCGTCGCCGCGTGCACGGACTTTATCGACGGGCACATTGCGCGCTCGCGCAACCTCGTCACAAACCTCGGCAAGTTCCTCGATCCCATTGCGGACAAGGTGCTCGTCTCTACGGCGCTCATTTTCCTGCTCGTCCGTCAGGAGACGCTCACCGTCATGTGGAGCGGCGCATGGGTCGCCGTGTATGCTGGCGTCTGTGTCGCCATCATTCTTGCGCGCGAACTGATCGTCAGCGGGTTTCGCATGGTTGCCGCCTCGACGGGGCTGGTACTTGCGGCGGACAAGGTGGGCAAAGTAAAGACCACTTTCCAGGACATTGCCATTGCGGCGCTGCTCATCGGCGCGGACTTTTTCGGCATCGTTGCGGCGAGCGAGGTCATCAACGCCGTCGGGATCGTCGCGCTCGGCATCGCGACCGTGCTGACCATTTGGTCGGGACTCGGTTACGTCATCAAAAACAGAGCGGTTTTTAAAGAGACACAGCAATGAAAAACGTCTGTATTGTCGTTCGGAACAAAAGAAGCCGTTTTAACGGAGAAGAGTTCGAGCCCGCAGCGGCCGCTCTGGCGGACGGCGGTTTTCCCGCCGACAAACTGTTTCTGATCGACAGGGCGGACGCGCACGAATTTGCGCAGACGGCGATCGAGTGCAAAAACTTTTTCGACAACACGTTCGTGCTCTCCGAAGAAGCGGACGTGAATGCTCTGCGCGGCAGGCTCTGCGAACTTGTCAAGTGTCCGCCGACGGCGGGCGCGGCGCTGGAAGCGGGGCAGAAGCTCTTTTTTTGCTTGCCCTTTGGCGCGGCAGGCGCCGCACAGGTGCGGAGCGAGGTCCTGCCTTTTTTAAAGACGAAATACCAGACCGATGCGGGGAGCTCGTTTATCCGTGCCGTCGGCGTTCCTGCGGATCTTCTGAATAGGGTCCTGGACGAAGCGAGGCGGCAGGGACAGGGGATGGAGATCTTTGTCTCCCGCCTTTACGGGGATTGCCGCATTGAGATCGCATACGGTAAGGCGCCCAAAACGCAGGTGGACGAAGTGATGCGGGTGATCGCATCGGGGTTGAAAGAATACGTCTATGCAATCGACGATACGCCTCTCAACCGCCGCGTGTTCGACCTTTTGCTGTTGCGCAAGCAGACGCTGAGCATCGCCGAATCGTTTACGGGCGGGGGCGTTGCCTCCCGTCTGATCGAGGTCCCCGGTATGAGTCAGGCGCTGTTCGAGAGCGTTGTGGCTTATAACAACGGTTCCAAAATGCGTCGGCTGGGTGTACTGCGGCAGACGCTGGATGCGCAGGGCGCCGTTTCGGACGAAACGGCGTACGAGATGGCGGCAGGGCTGCTCGCTGCGGGAAACTGCACGCTCGCGCTTGCCACGACGGGGATAGCGGGTCCGCAGTCGGACGATACAAACAAGCCCGTGGGGCTGTGCTATATCGCGGCGGGGACAAAAGAGGCGATCTACGTCTATAAATATCTCTTCAAAGGTACGAGAGAAGAGATCACAAAGCGCGCCATCGATCAGGCGCTGTTCCTGCTGTATAAGCAGATCGTGTAACATACGCCGCTTGCGGCGGGAGAAAATCATCTGAGAGGTTTTAGAATGGACAACGATAAACTCAAGGCATTGGACCAGGTCCTTGCCCAGATCGAAAAGCATTACGGGAAGGGCGCGATCATGAAGCTCGGCGACGCGGCCGGCAATACGGATATCGAGGTCATTCCCACGGGATGCCTTTCTTTGGACATTGCGCTGGGGATCGGCGGCTTGCCCCGCGGCAGGATCATCGAGATCTACGGGCCCGAATCTTCCGGTAAGACGACGGTCGCTCTGCACGCGATCGCGGAGATCCAGAAAGAGGGCGGCATTGCGGCGTTTGTGGACGCAGAGCACGCGCTCGACCCTGTCTATGCAAAGAAACTCGGGGTAGATCTGGATAACTTGTACGTCTCTCAGCCGGATACGGGTGAGCAGGCGCTGGACATCACCGATTCGCTCGTGAGGAGCGGCGCCGTCGACCTCATCGTCATCGACTCCGTCGCGGCGCTCACGCCTAAGGCGGAGATCGAAGGGGACATGGGCGACCCGCACGTCGGACTGCAGGCGCGTCTCATGTCGCAGGCTCTGCGCAAACTGACGGGTATCATCAACAAGTCGCACGCCTGCGTCATCTTTATCAACCAGCTGCGCGAAAAAGTGGGCGTCATGTTCGGAAATCCCGAAACCACGCCGGGCGGCAAGGCCCTCAAATTCTATGCATCCGTGCGCATCGATGTCCGCAAAGCGGACGCGCTGAAGGACAGCGAAGGTATCATGGGAAACCGCACCAAGGCAAAAGTGGTCAAAAACAAGCTCGCTCCTCCCTTCAAGACGGCGGAGTTCGATATTCTGTACGGGCAGGGTATCTCGCAGGAAGGCTGCCTCATCGATCTGGGCTGTGCCTGCGACGTCATCGCCAAGAGCGGCGCATGGTTCTCTTACAACGGCGAAAAAGTTGCGCAGGGAAGAGAGCGCATGCGCGATTGGCTGAAAAATAATCCGGAACAGGCAAAAGAGATCGAAGAAAAGATCCGTGCCGCTTATAAACCCGCTAAAGAGGAAGAAGAAGCGGAAGAAGAGACGGAAGAGGAAGACTGAGTTCGATGAAATACGGATTCGTAAAAGTTGCCGCGGCAACGCCGCGCATCCGCGTTGCGGACACGAAGTACAATGCCGCGCAGATCGTCGCGCAGATCGCCCTTGCGCAGAAGGAGGGGACGGAGCTTCTCGTTTTCCCCGAACTTTGCGTGTGCGGCTATACCTGCGGCGACCTGTTCGGACAGGACGTGCTTCTTGGCGGCTGCGCCGCCGCTCTGAAAGAAATAGCGGAAAGCACCAAAGGGGGCAGCATGCTCGTCTTTGTCGGCGTTCCTTATAAGACGGACGGCGTACTGTACAACTGTGCTGCGGCAATCTGCGGCGGAAAGGTTCTTGCTCTCATCCCCAAGCGCCATCTGCCCAATTATGCGGAGTTTTACGAAAAGAGAAATTTCCAGCCCTATAAGGGCGAAAACAGGACGGTATGTTTTGAGGGAGAAGAGATCCCCTTCGGCAACAAGATCGTTCTGCGCAGTGAGAGCGACGCCGATTTCACCGTCGCTGCCGAACTGTGCGAAGATCTTTGGGTGCCTGCGCCGCCCTCCGTGTCCCACGCGCTGATGGGCGCAAACATCATCGCAAATCTTTCCGCCAGCGACGAAACGGCAGGAAAGGCGGAATACCGCCGCCTGCTCGTCGGCACCCAGTCCGCCAAGACAGTCTGCGGCTATGTCTATGCCGATGCGGGCGAAGGGGAATCCACCACGGACATGGCTTTTTCCGGGCACAATATGATCTGTGAAAACGGGACGTTACTCGCCGAGAAAAAGCCTTTCGAAGACTCCGGTATCCTGTACGCGGAGATCGATGTGCACAAGCTGGCTTTCGAGCGCCGCCGCATCAATACCTTTTACGATACTTCTTCGATGGGCGGATATCTCTTCGTTCCGTTCCGCGCGGAAGGAGACTGGAAGAAGCTGACCCGTGTTCCCGCCCGTCTTCCCTTTGTTCCGCAGGGGGAGAGTGCCCTCGGCGAGCGCGCCGAACTGATTTTGTCCATTCAGGCGGCAGGTCTGAAAAAGCGTCTGGAACACACGCATGCGCAGACTGCCGTGCTCGGGATCTCGGGCGGACTGGACAGCGCACTGGCTTTGCTTGTCACCGTTCGTGCATTCGATTCCTTGCAGAAGGACAGAAAGGACATCCTGTCTGTCACTATGCCTTGTTTCGGCACGACGGCAAAGACCAAGGACAATGCCCTGCGTCTCATGAACGAACTGGGCGTTACCTGCCGTACCATTCCCGTCGGGGATTCCGTGCGGCAGCATTTCAAGGACATCGGTCACGACGAAAACGTGCGCAACGCCGCCTACGAAAACGCGCAGGCGCGCATGCGCACCCTCGTTCTGATGGACCTTGCCAACGATCACAACGGCCTCGTGATAGGGACGGGCGATCTGAGCGAGCTCGCTCTCGGCTGGGCGACTTATAATGGGGATCATATGTCCATGTATGCCGTCAACGGTTCCGTCCCCAAGACGCTCGTCAAATTCCTCATTGCGTATGAAGCAAAGCGGCTCGGCGGTGCGGTGGGGGAAGCGCTGACGGACATCCTGAACACGGAGATCAGTCCCGAACTTCTTCCGCCCGAAAACGGAAAGATCGTGCAGAAGACGGAGGAACTCGTCGGACCTTACGAATTGCACGATTACTACCTGTACCATGCCGTGCGCTGGGGTTTTTCGCCTTCCAAAGTCTTTTATCTTGCAAAACAGACGTTTGCGGGAGCGTATGACGAAAAGACATTGAAAAAGTGGCTCGTGAACTTTTATAAGAGATTTTTCTCCCAGCAGTTCAAGCGTTCCTGCATGCCGGACGGTGCCAAAGTCGGCTCCGTCTCGCTCTCGCCGCGCGGGGATTGGCGTATGCCTTCCGACGCTTCGGCACAGCTGTGGCTGGACGAACTGGAAAAATTATGACCGAAAAGAATATTGTTCCGCCCGCCTTGTTGCGGGCGGAACATTTTTTGTTGTTTCCCGCCTTTATTTTTGAGATAACGTTGACTTTTCACAAAAAATAAGTTATAATTATTTTGATATAAATGATAAAAGGTCGGTTTTACAAATTCTTCGTCCGAACGTCGGGGAAAGAGACTGAAAATTGCCGTTTTTCGTTTATATAAGTTCATCTCACAGGAGGCTATTCGATGTTCACAGCGAATTTAAGCTCCCTGTTTCTGGCAGCTACGGCACCTGTTTGGGTGGTAGCCGTCCTTGCCGTCGCTATAGTAGTCGTTGGTGCGGCCTGCGTTTTTGTCGGTTGGTTCTTAAATAAAAAGATCACCGAGAAAAAGGTGGGAGAAGTAAATCAAAGAATTAAATTAATGCTCGACGAGGCAGAGACCGAGGCAAAAGCATTAAAGAAAGAAGCTATTTTAGAGGCTAAGGAACAGGACTTAAAGTTAAGAAACGAATTTGAAAGGGAGACCAAAGAAAAGAAAGCCGAATTGCAGAAAGCGGAGCAGCGCTTGATGCAAAAAGAAGACAACGTCGACAAAAAGGAAGACGCTCTTCAGAAAAAATCGGATGCTTTGGAACAGCAGCAGAAAAACCTTGTCCGCCAGGAAGGCGAGATCAAGAAGATGCAGGAGAAGGTCAACCACCAGCACGACCTGATGCTGCAGGAACTGGAAAAAGTAGCGCAGCTCACCCGTGAGGAAGCAAAAAAGGCGCTCACGGAAAATATTCTGGAAGAGACCCGTCACGACGTTGCATTGCAAGTTCGTAATATCGAACAGCAGGCAAAGGACGAGGCCGACCAGAACGCAAAGAAGATCATCAGCCTCGCCATTCAGCGCTGTGCCAGCGATCACGCATCGGAGATCACCGTTTCTGTCGTGCCGCTGCCCAACGACGACATGAAGGCGCGCATCATCGGCAGAGAGGGCAGAAACATCCGCGCGTTGGAAAACGCGACGGGCATCGAGCTCATCATCGACGATACGCCTGAGGTGGTCATCCTTTCCGGATTCGATCCCGTGCGCAGGGAAGTTGCCCGCCTGTCTTTGGAAAAACTCATCAGCGACGGCAGGATCCATCCCGCCCGCATCGAAGAGACGGTGGAAAAGGTCCGCAAAGAACTGGATCAGCAGATCAAGGAAAACGGCGAAGCTGCCATGTTCGAAGTGGGTATCTTCGGGCTGCATCCCGAACTGATCAAACTTCTCGGCAGACTCAAATACAGGACAAGTTACGGACAGAACGTCTATAAGCACTCCATCGAAGTTGCGCAGCTTGCCGGCATGATGGCGGCAGAACTGGGATTGGACGTCAACCTCGCCAAGCGTGCGGGTCTGCTGCACGATATCGGTAAGGCGGTCGACCACGAACAGGAAGGCACGCACATCCAGATCGGTGCGGATATCGCAAAGAAATACAAAGAGAACAACAACGTTGTCAACGCGATCATGGCGCACCACGGCGACGTCGAACCCAAGACGGTCGAAGCAGTTCTCGTGCAGGCGGCAGACGCCATTTCCGGCGCCCGTCCCGGCGCGCGCAGGGAGACGAGCACGAACTACGTCAAGCGCCTCGAACAGCTCGAACAGATCGCTTCTTCCTTCAAGGGCGTGGACAAGAGCTATGCC
>CALVHV010000102.1 GCA_944328845.1 uncultured Clostridia bacterium
TCGTTTCTCATCGCACGTGTGAGTTTTGCGCAAAGAGAACGGATATAGTGTCAATTTTGCCGGTGTATATCCGTGTGGGGAAGGATGCGGCTATTCGGGCGGGATCACAAGTTCCGCTGCGGACGGGATCCGTACCGCTGAACTGATCTGCCAAAAATACTTATAATTTTTTTGATAGATTCATATTCTTTTCATGAGTTTAACATAAAGGAGCTGTATAATAAAGCTGTAAATCAAAGAAGCCTACACAAAACTTTTTTCATATTCTCTCACTATAATAGGCCGGACCGCTCAGCGATCCGGTCTATTATCGTTTTGTCAAAATTATATATTCTGACAGAAAAAAGGCCCGATCTTATGATCGGGCCCGAGGCATTTTTTTAAATTGTCAGATCTTTTCGATGTTGATCACGTTGGAGTTCCCTGATTTTCCGTTGGGATTACCGCCCGTGATGACGATGCTGTCGCCGCTCTTGACAATTCCGAGTTTCATGGCTGCGCGTTTGGCGTGATAGAAGAGGACGTCGATGGAGTTAAACTCTTCGCTCAGAACGGGGATCACGCCCCAGGAAAGGTCGAGCTTGCGATAGGATTGGGGTTCGACGGTCATGCCGACGATGTCCATTTTCGGACGGAATCGGGAAACGAGTCTTGCCGTGCCGCCCGAGCGCGAGCAGACGACGATCGCCTTTGCACCGATGTCCTCGGCGAGAACGCAGGCGGAATGGGAAAGGGCGTCCGAAGGGTTCTGAATGGAGAATCTCTTGTCGGCATATTTGTTTTCGAGGTGCGTTTCCGTTTCCATGCAGATCTTTGCCATCGCTTCCACCGCCTGCACGGGGTACTTGCCTGCGGCCGTTTCTCCGGAGAGCATGACGGCGCTGGTCCCGTCGTATACGGCATTGGCGACGTCGGAGATCTCCGCACGTGTGGGGCGGGGCTGATTGATCATCGATTCAAGCATTTCCGTCGCGGTGATGCAGCGCTTTCCCGCAAGGCGGCACTTGTCGATGAGCATCTTCTGGATCTGCGGCAGCTCTTCGAAGGGGATCTCCACACCCAAATCTCCGCGCGCAACCATGATGCCGTTTGCGACGCGCAGGATCTCGTCGATGTTGTTTACGCCGCTGCGGCTCTCGATTTTTGCGATCAGGTCAATGTCGGGGTTCCCGTTTTCTTCCAAAAGCTTGCGGATATCGATGATGTCCTGTGCTTTGGAGGTAAAGGAGCAGGCGATAAAGTCGACGCCCTGCTCTATACCGAAGAGGATGTCGTTTTTGTCCTGTTCGCTCAGGTATTGCAGACTGAGCGTCTTGTCGGGGAAGAACATGCTCTTTTTGTCGGACAGGTCTCCGCCGATCACAACTTTCGTTTTGACGTTTTTGTCGTCGACTTCCGTCACTTTAAAGACGAGCAGTCCGTTGTTCAGCAGGATCGTGTCGCCGGGCACGAGGTCGTTGACGATCCCTTTGTAGGAGACAGAAACGCGTGTCTGGTCTCCTTCGATCTCTTCGGTGGTAAAGGTGAATTCGTCTCCTTCTTTGAGGAAAATCTTGTGGTCTTTAAAAGTGCGGATACGAAGTTCGGGACCTTTTGTGTCCAGCATGATGGGCAGGGGTACGTGTAATTTTTCGCGCAGCGATTTGAGTAAATCGATGTTTTTTTTGTGTTCTTCATAATCGCCGTGTGAGAAGTTCAGCCGTGCAACGTTCATTCCGGCCATAACCATTTTGGTGAGGGTTTCTTCATTGCGGCAAGCGGGCCCGAGGGTACAAACAATTTTTGTTTTTTTCATATAATCTATCTCCGCAAAAAAATAATTTCAAGAATGAAAAATTTTCACGTATATATTATATACTTTTTTGATGCAAAAGACAAGTGTTTGGGTAAAAAATACAAAAAGTCAAAGAGGGGCAAAACTGTTGACAAAATGTTCCCGTGCGAATATAATTGTAGGTATTCCGAGTTGATTATACGGTCGCGCGGCGCAAGCCGTGAGGAAAGTCCGAGCACCGCAGAGCAGGACGCCGGATAACGTCCGGTGGAGGCGACTTCAAGGACAGTGCAACAGAAACAGACCGCAGGTTTTCCTGTAAGGATGGAAAGGGGAGGTAAGAGCTCACCGGCGCCTGGGTAACGAGGCGCGCTGTGTAAACCCCGTCCGGTGCAAGATTGGGCAAATGTCACAAGGGCTGCTCGTCCGACGTTTGCCGTCAATATCGCTAGAGCGCGTCGGCGACGATGCGACCAGATAGATGACCGTACACGACAGAACTCGGCTTACAGATCAAGCTCGGGATCTTTTTAAAGAGCGGCGCCGCGATCATGATCGCAGCGCCGCTCTTTATCGTCTTTTCGCTCTCGGATCGGCTCAATGGGGGCGGAGAGCTTTGAGATAGGGCCTGGCTGGACCTTGAAATGACAGCCGAGACGCTTATTTTTATTAAAGGACAGGAGAAGAAATGAAATTTATCAATATTGCGTATGATTTTGAATACGATGACGACGATGTCCTTATCGATATGGGGACGGTTGATGTTGTTCTAGTTCCGGATTTTGTATGCGAGCATCTCGATGTGATCGTTCAAAAATTTTTTAATTGGACCGATGCTGTGGTCAGGAATACAAATAGAAGTGAGTATCCGGAGTATTGTGCAACGCTTGATAACGGAGAGGTTGTCATGAATGTCGGGACGGAACATTTTGTAAAGTGGTTAAATGACAATTATTTTGATTGTGAACATCAAAAAAGTGTTATCATAGCAACAGAAACAGAATACGACCCGAGTTATCCCACTGCGAAATTTTAGGATATTTTATAAGGGACTGCCGATACGGGCAGCCCCTTATAAAAAGGGTTCAATTTTTTAGAAAATTGTTTTATGGCAACAACGCCGACAGAGACGAGAGAGTGTTTCGGAGCGGTCGAAAAATAAAGGTCGGCGGGAAGGACCGCAGTCGGCAAAGGATTCAGATCAGCCGCAGTTGGCTTTCAGTGCGGGGAAGAGCGGCGGCAAGGCGGAAAATATCGGAAGCCAGTTCATCCTTGGCATAGACGTCCTCGGCGATCTTTCCCAAGAGGGAGAGATCGGTTCGCCTTGTCAGAAGGGGAAAGGCAGACTTTCTCAGTGCGGGCAGGATCTTGTCCGCACTCTCTTTTTTGGCCGCTAAGACTTTGAGGTACAGCGGAGCGCGCAATGCCTTGCGGACAAACTCTTCCTCTAGTTCCAAAACTGTCGCGGCGAGGATGCGGCGGATGCGGGAAGAGATGTATCGTTTTGTCGTTACTTTGGAAACGAATTCGTCGTAATCGGGGGTGTTCTTGGCAAAGGCCTTGATCCTGTTTTCCAAGCCCTCCGTGCAATCGGTCATTTTTTTCATCTGTTCTGCGGACATTTTCAGCGCGGCGCAGAGGGCGATCTTTTTATAGACAGAGGGATCCGCCGCCTGTTTCAGATCTTCCAGGACAAAGGGTGGAACATTTTTTTTGATCGCCCTCCCTTTGCCCAAGGTGACGGCGTTTCGGATGGCTGTGGCGGAGGAAAAGTTTTTTAAGAGTTTTTCGTCAGAGTATCCCGCGCCCACCCGCTTTATGGGCAGGATGTCCGCGCCGCATTCGAAGGCTGTCATTGCCTTGACGTATTCTACCGCGAGAATATCGTTGGGGAAAGAAAGAAGCTGCGCTGTCTCCGTTTTTCCAGTTTCGGCGAGTGCCTGCGAGCGCGCTTTGGTCAGGCTCAGCCCTGCCTTCAGGTATTTTTTGAGCGTCGTTTTAAAACTGCTGTCCTGCTCGGAATCCGCCTGCGCCTGCGCAGCGGCGAAGAGGGACTGTTTGTCCCCCGTTTCGCTCCCGAATGCCAGGATGCTAAAATCGGGCAGGGAAGAAAGGAGTTTGATCGCGCCTTTTGCAAAGAGTTCTGCGGGGGCGCAGGCAAAGGGGACGGGCAATTCGATGACGGCATCAGCCCCCGCCAGCACGGCATGCTTTGCGCGCGTATATTTGTCGAGGACGGCCATCTCGCCGCGCTGGGTAAAATCGCCGCTCATCACGCAGACAACGGCATCGCAGCCGCTCTGTTTTCTTGCCTCGTCCAGCAGGTAGGCGTGCCCGTTGTGGAAAGGGTTGTATTCGCAAATTATGCCGCAAATTTTCATTTTATTTCTCAAAACCTTTTACTTTTTTTATAAAATAAGTTATAATAGACTGGTGAATGGAAGCGGGTCGACGGGCGCAATTCCCTGCGTTCATTATATACCCTTTCCGTAAAAAAATAAAGCGATTGAGGTTTGAAATTACAATGGTGAAAGAAAACGCTTTTCTCGCAAAAATCAAGGCGCGCGCAAGTGCGCTGAACAAGCGTATTGTCCTCTGCGAAGGAGAGGACTCTCGTGTGGTCAAGGCTGCGGCGGATGCCGTTCGGGAGGGCGTTGCAAAGATCACCCTGCTCGGCGACCCGGATGCGATCAAAAAGGCAAATCCGGACATCGATCTTTCCGGCGTGGACGTCGTCAATCCCGCAACGAGCGCAAAGTGTGCGGAATACGCGGCTCTGCTGTATTCCCTGCGCAAGGCTAAGGGGATGACGGAAGAAGAGGCGGAAAAGCTCTCTTACGACAATACATATTTCGGCGTTCTCATGCTCAAGGCAGGGGATGTGGACGGGCTCGTCTCCGGTGCCTGCCACTCCACGGCAAACACCCTGCGCCCCGGTCTTCAGATCGTCAAGGCGGCGCCCGGCGTTCCGCTTGTTTCCAGCTACTTTTTGATGATCGCTCCCGAATCGGGCAACCAATATTGCGAGGACGGCGCGTACATTTATTCCGATTGCGGACTTAACGAAAATCCCAACAGCGAACAGCTTGCCGAGATCGCGCTCATCTCCGCGAAGACGGCGAAGCAGATCGCAGGCCTGGAGCCGCGCGTGGCAATGCTCTCTTTCTCCACAAAGGGAAGCGCCAAGCATGCGGACATCGATAAGGTGACCGCCGCGCTCGCCATGGCAAAGGCGAAAAACCCCGAACTCTGCATCGACGGCGAGCTGCAGCTGGATGCGGCCATCGTTCCTGCTGTGGCAAAGTCCAAAGCACCCGGTTCCTCCGTTGCGGGACATGCCAACGTGCTTATCTTCCCCGATCTCGATGCGGGAAACATCGGTTACAAACTCACCGAGCGTCTCGGCGGATTTATGGCTGTCGGCCCGCTCTGCCAGGGCTTTGCCAAGCCGATCAACGATTTGTCCAGGGGCTGCAAGGCAGAGGACATCGTCGCCGCGGTAGCTATCACTGCGCTGCAGACACAACTTTCTTAATAGGGGGATAAAACAATGAAAATTTTGGTCGTCAATGCGGGAAGCTCTTCCCTGAAATATCAGCTCATCGATATGGATACCGAAAATGTCATCGCCAAGGGCGGATGCGAGAGAATCGGTATCCGCGGCTCCAATCTCAAACATAAAACCGCGAAGGGCGAAACGCTCATCGAAAAGGATATGCCCAACCACAAGGTTGCCATCCAGTTGGTTTTGGAAGCGCTCGTCAATCCTGAATACGGCGCCATCAAATCGATGGACGAGATCGATGCCGTCGGACATCGCGTCGTGCACAGTGCGGAGGATTTCAACTGCTCCGTCCTGCTCAACGACGAGGTGATGAAAAAGTGCCGCATCAACGCAGAACTCGCGCCGCTGCACATGCCTGCCAATATTCTCGGGATCGAGGCGTGCATGGAAGCGATGCCCGGCAAGCCCATGGGGCTGGTTTTCGATACGGCGTTCCATTCCACAATGCCCGCCTACGCGTATATGTACGCCATCGATTACAACGATTACAAAGATTTCAAGATCCGTAAATACGGGTTCCACGGCACCAGCCATAAATACGTTTCGCAGGAAGCCATCAAATATCTCGGCAAGAAAGCGGAAGATACCAAGATCATCACCTGCCACCTGGGCGGCGGTTCTTCCATCAGCGCGGTTAAGGGCGGCAAGTGCGTGGATACGAGCATGGGCTTTACGCCGCTCGCGGGCGTGCCGATGGGTACCCGTTCGGGCGATATCGACCCTGCTGTTCTCGAATATCTTGCAGCGAAAAAGCATTTCACCATTCTCGACTGCATCGATTATCTGAACAAGAAGTGCGGTGTAGCGGGCATCAGCGGCGTTTCCAGCGACTTCCGCGACCTCACCAAGGCGGCGGATGAAGGGAACGAACGTGCAAAACTCGCGCTCGATGTTTTCTGCTACGACGTTAAAAAGTACATCGGTTCTTACATCGCAGCCATGAATGGGCTGGATTGCCTCGTCTTTACGGCAGGGATCGGCGAAAATACTTCTCTCGTCCGTGAAGCTGTCTGCACCGATATGGAATACTTCGGCATCAAGCTCGATAAAGAGCGCAACCTTCAGAAGAACGACGGGACCATCCACGAAATTTCTGCGCCGGATTCCAAAGTTAAAGTGCTCGTGATCCCCACCAACGAGGAGCTGGTCATCGCTCGCGAAACCAAGGAATTGCTGGAAGGCTGATATTTTTGTCATTCCCGCGAAAAGCGAGGGAAAAAAGGTTGACAAAAAAACAGAAATAAGGTATACTTTTACAGTCAAAGACGAAATTTAAACGTAAAATATAGAAAAGAGGTGTAAAGAGATGGCGGTACCCAAGTCTAAACAATCCAAACAGAGAACGAATACGAGATATGCAAACTTCAAGGCTACGGCGCCGACGCTTGTCGAGTGCCCTCATTGCCACGAGCTCAAGCAGCCCCACGTTGTTTGCAAAAACTGCGGCTACTATGATGGCAGAGAAGTCGTCAAAACCGAAGAGAAGTAATGCAAAACGCAAAGAGACGGATAGTTTTGTCCGTCTCTTTTTACTAAAGAAAACCACGCGATAGTCGCGTGGTTGAAAAGAGGTTTACCGATGAGTCTTGAAAAAAAGACTCCGATTGTGTAGAA